>CALGGH010000090.1 GCA_937916415.1 uncultured Lachnospiraceae bacterium | reverse complement strand
CCGTGCAGGAGCTGGCGACCGGGAAGCGGACGCCCATATCCAAGGTGTCGGTAAGCCTGGAAAAGAAGTCATACGTGTATACGGGCTCTGAGATCGTGCCCGGGCTCATACTCACCGACGCGTCGCGTAACGACACCCTGCGGGAGGGCACGGATTACGTCCTGGAGATAAGGAACAACGTGGAGCCCGGGAGGGCCGTGTGCCTGATCACCGGCATGGGGCGATATGCGGGCACGAGGTCCGTGGACTTCCGGATCAAAAACGGAAAAAGGGCGGACTCTGATTCCATACGCGTCGCATATGATCAGAGCGTGCCGTACTTAAAGGCAGGTGCCGTGCCCACGGTCACGGTCACTGACGGAGACAGGAAGCTCACGGAGGGAGTGGATTATGTCGTAGCCTGCGGCGGAAACGGCAAGGTCACGCAGAACGCCGTGCTTAAGGTCAAGTTTAAGGGACGCTATGCGGGCACCGTCAACAGAAATTATGCGATAGAGAAGAGAAACCTGGACGAACTGAGGGACGGTGTCACGGCTGCGGACGTCGTGCTCACCTCCAAGGCGGACTCATACAAAAAGACCTTTATCACGATATGCGACGTCAATGGAAAGAAGCTTTCCGTGTCCGATTATGAGATCACGGAATACGTAAATGCCGATGATGATTCTGAAGTGACGTCCCCCGGAATGGGGGATCTCATAAGGGTGACCATCAGGGGCAAGGGCAATTACGAGGGCGAGACTTCGGCAACATATGCCCTCATCAGCCCCGCCATGAAGCTGACTCGGGCTAAGCAGTTGAAGAAACTGCCGTCCGTCCGTTATGCCGGGGAGTCCGTGATCCTGCCAGACGGTGCGTTCGAGGGACTGTTCGTCACGTCAGCCGGCGAGGCCCTGAGACTGGGCAGGGATTTTGAGGTAGTCGGATACTCCGGCAACGATGGGCGAGGCACCGGCCGCGTGACCCTGCGGGGGATACCACGTGGCGACGGCACCGGATTTGGCGGCACGAGGACGCTTACCTTCACGATCAGGGCGCGGAACACGGAGAGGCTGGAGATATTCGGCAGGATGGACTCCGGGTCATAAACATGAGCAAAACGGGAGAAGCAGAATTGCCGTCAGTTTGACATAAATTTAACAATATGATATCCTTTTTGGTGATCATGGGAGGAACTTTTGATGGAAAACCGGGAAATCTCACAAGCCGTCATAAGCAGGCTGCCCAGATACCTGAGGTTCCTGGGAGAACTGAAGGATCAGGGAATAGAAAGGATATCCAGTCAGGACCTGAGCCGCCTTATGCGCGTCACCGCATCGCAGATAAGGCAGGACCTCAATAATTTCGGAGGATTCGGCCAGCAGGGATATGGGTACAACGTGGACTATCTCTATGATGAGATAGGTCACATCCTTGGTCTCGACAAGAGGCACAACCTGATCATCATCGGTGCCGGGAACCTGGGACAGGCACTGGCTAATTACGTCAATTTTGACAGGCGCGGATTCCATACCAGGGGGCTGTTTGATTCGGATCCCCACATGCAGGGCGTAGTGGTGAGGAACATGCCCGTGAGGCCCATGAGCGAGCTTGAGGATTTCATCAGGGCAAATGCGATAGACATCGCGGTGCTGACCATACCCAAGGATGCTGCCACGCTCGTGGCGGACAGGCTGGTCAGGAGCGGCATCAAGGGGATATGGAACTTTGCCCACGTGGACCTTGACGTGCCTGACAACGTCAGGGTTGAGAACGTACCCCTGTCCGACAGCCTGATGAAGCTGTCGTACAATCTCAGGGATCTGGAAGAGTGATCACATGTCTGATAAAGAATCTGTTTTTTTGAGTGCCCTTGAGGGCAAAAGAATAGCTCCGCTTACGCTGGACAACAAATGGCACCAGCTTTTTGACGGAGTCGAAATTCCGCAGGAGATAACGGCCAAGGCCGAAGAACTCAATGAACTGCTGAAGGAACAGGGCAACGTCAACAATGACCTGAAGAAGGTCAAGGCTCTGAAGAAAAAGCTGCTGGACGAAATGGTCACGCTGGCGGATGCAGCCTCCCAGGGAGACAAGGCTGCCGCCGCGGAAGTTGAGAAAAACAAGAAGCTCATCGCGGAATGCAACGAGCATGCGGACGAGTACCAGGACAGGCTGCTGGACTATCCCCGCATGATAGATCAGGTCAACAGGGAACTGATGATCATGACCATGGAGAACTGTTATGCCCGCCTGCAGCAAAACGGACGGGAGATCGAGGAGATCAGCAGGTGGATCGATGAGTTCAGGGTTGAGCTCAAGAAGAACGTGGTCAGGAAGCAGGACAAGGAACTGGCCAATCACAGGCTGTATTCATACATGCATGACATATTTGGAACTGAGGTCATAGACATCTTCGACATGCAGTACGTTCCCACCGGCCTCAAGAAACCCGACATCAAGGGAGAAAAGATGGTAACATGAGATACCTGGTTACGGCCGAAGAAATGCGGCGTTATGACAGATTTACGAGCGAAGGACTGGGCGTGCCGGATATTGTCCTCATGGAGAGGGCAGCATCCGGCGCAATATTTGTATTGACCGAAGAAATCCATGACATGCATGATCCTTCGATCCTGGTCATTTGCGGTTATGGCAATAACGGCGGTGACGGCCTGGCACTGGCCAGGATGCTGCATCAGCGTCATTATCGGGTGGATGCGGTACTGGTCGGAAACCCGGACAAGGCCAGCAGCCTGAATGAGCTTGAGGCCGGGATAGCGGCTAATTATGGGTTAAGGATCCGACGCGTAAGCACGAGTGAGATACCTGAGCTGTCCGATGAATTAAGGACCGGCAGGCTTAAGCCTTCGGTGATCGTGGATGCGGTCTTTGGAGTCGGGCTCTCCAGGCCCCTTGCGGATCCGTATGACGGGCTCGTGGGCGCGATCTCGTATTCGGGTTCGTACGTGGCTTCGCTGGACGTTCCTTCGGGCGTCAACGCTGACGGAACAGGCCCCCGGCAGCCCTCGGTGAATGCGGACATTACGATTACCTTTGGCTTTTGGAAGCTCGCGCACGTGCTTTATCCGGGAGCGGAAAGCTGCGGCAGGGTGGTATGTGCCGACATGGGCATCGATGAGTTCAGCATATGCGGCCAGGCTCCCGTATACAGGTGCCTGACTGACTTAAATGACGTTAACCTGCCCGCCAGACGCACCTTTTCGAACAAGGGCACCTACGGCAGGCTGCTGATCATCGCAGGCAGCCGGGATATATACGGCGCAGCCTACATGGCCGCCAGGGCGGCGTTTGAGACGGGCACGGGCATGATAAAGATCATCACTCACGCAAACAACCGGCAGGCGCTGCAGACGACCCTTCCCGAGGCCATGCATTGGTTTTATGATGAGACAACTTCTGAGGATGAGCTGAGGCAGGCCGTCCTGGACGGGATGGACTGGTGCGACGGCATCCTGACGGGGCCGGGGCTTGGGCTGGATGAAAATGCCAGGATGCTAACCGAAACGGTGATCCTGAATGGCGATAAGCCTGTGCTCATTGATGCGGACGCGCTGAAGATATGTGCCGATGATCCCGGGATCAGCGAAGCATTGATCGACGGCAGGCGACGCGGCGTGATCATGACCCCGCACCTGGGTGAGCTTTCGTACATGTCCGGTGAACCCATAGGCAGGATCAGGGAGAACCTGACCATCTTTCCACAGGAGTTTGCCGACAGGATGCACGTGACGCTCATCGCCAAGGATGCGAGGAGCATCATCGCGTCAGCGGGATGCGGTGATCGCATCTACGTCAACCTGTCCGGAAACAACGGGATGGCGACGGCGGGATCGGGTGACGTGCTCTCAGGCATCTGCGCTGGCCTGATGGTGCAGGATGCGGAGGACGCTGACCTGTTTGAGACTGCGGTGACGGCCGCATACCTGCACGGACTCTGCGGAGACGCGGCTGCGGCCGGGCACGGCGTGCGCGGCATGACTGCCACCGACCTCATCGCGGAGATAAGGGGAGTGCTCGAAAGAGTCGAAAGAAAGAATGAAAGAATGAAAGAATGAAAGAATGAAAGATTCAGTCTTTCACAGGAACCATCCGGCAGGATGAATGGGAATAAACGGAGAAGTCATGAAACCGGAAGAATGTGACGTGATAAAAAGGGGCTATGCCCTGATAGACATGGATGCCATCAGGTTCAACGTAAGCAGCATGCTGGACAACGTGGATGAAGGCACCGGGATGGTGCTCGTGATCAAAACCGACGGATACGGACACGGAGCGGTGCCGATCGCTAAGGCCGGTGAGACCATTGACCGCGTATGGGGCTATGCCGTGGCGTGTCCTGAGGAAGCCTTTTGCCTAAGAAGGGCCGGCTGCAGCAAGCCCATCCTGATACTTGGGCATGCCTTTGAATATGCTTATGAAAAGCTGATAAGCTTAGACGTAAGGCCGGCGACTTTTACGGAGGAGATGCTGGAGGCACTGTCAAAAGCGGCATCCGCATGCGGACGCGCGGCTAAGATCCACGTCAAGGTTGATACGGGCATGGGGCGGATCGGCATCAGGCCGGATGATGAAGGGCTCGAATTCGTTAAAAAAGCACTGAACATGCCCATGATCGAGGTTGAGGGCCTGTTTACGCATTTTGCCAGGGCGGATGAGGCTGACAAGAGTCACGCAAACCGGCAGATCGGGCTTTTCGAGGCTTTTGCCGACAGAATCGAGGCCGAGACCGGCACCAGGATACCCTGCCTGCATTGTTCCAATTCGGCAGGCATACTGGAACTGCGGCATGCGAACATGGACCTGGTCAGGGCGGGGATCACGCTCTACGGACTGTGGCCATCCGATGAGGTGAGCAGGGACGCGGTGGCCTTAAGGCCGGTTATGAGCCTCATCAGCCATGTCTCCTACGTAAAGACGGTGGAACCCGGAACCCGGATCAGCTACGGCGGAACCTACGAAACTGATTCCGTAAGGCGGATAGCTACCGTGCCCATAGGTTACGGAGACGGATATCCCAGGTCGCTGTCCGGCAGGGGGGAGGTTCTGATCAGGGGCAGGCGCGTGCCCATCCGCGGGAGGGTGTGCATGGATCAGTTCATGATCGACGTGACCGACGTCCCCGGTGTCCGCATGGGCGACAAGGTTACGCTCATCGGCACGGACGGGGATGAAACCATCACGATGGAGGACCTGGGGGACCTGAGCGGGAGATTCAACTATGAACTGGCCTGTGACGTGGGCAAGCGCATCCCCAGGGCTTACGTATCAGGCGGAGAACTGCTGGACGTGATCCTGGACGGGGAGAGTTTGACGTTTGATGGGGCGAACGCCGACCTTTCCTGAATAAAACAGCTGATCCTTATGAGTAAAATAGCTTTTGACCTTGATATTATAAAATGATAAAATAAGTTGTTATGTATACAATGCAATGTCATTAAGTTAACGAGCATTGTCATTCTGAGCGAAGCGAAGAATCCCACA
>CALGGH010000089.1 GCA_937916415.1 uncultured Lachnospiraceae bacterium | reverse complement strand
ACACGCGACCGCCTGGTCCCAAACCAGGAACGCTACCAACTGCGCTATACCCCGTAAAAAAGAGTGGTCAACAACAAAAAATGACCTATTTTGCTCAAAAGCGTTGCAAAGGTACACTTTTTTTACGAACCGACAAAGAAAAAACACAAAAATCTTTTGTTTGCGGGCTTTTATCGTAATAAATAAAAAGGTGCTGACTCATCAGCACCTTTTTATCTTTCGTTATTTATCTTACTGATTATTTCAGCTCAACAACGGCGCGACGGTTGAGGTTGTAAGGCTCGATTTCGAGCACACCACCCTTATAAACGGTAGTGATCTTCGCACGGTCAACTCCGTAGTTCACAAGCTCTTCAACTACTGCGTCAGCACGACCCTCAGAGAGTCTCTGGTTAATTTCAGGAGTACCGGTAGCAGAGTCGGCAGAACCAGTAACGACGATGTTGTTACCATTAGCCTTAGCTACGTCAGCCACGTTCTTCAGGTTCACAAGATCCTTCTCTGACTTGATTTCTGTAGAGTTCTTGTCGAAGAATACAGAAGTGGCAGCGCTCTGAACGATTCTTGGAGGAGTTGGCTTCACTGGCTCTGGCTTCTTAGCAAGCTCTTCTTTCAGACGAGCGATTTCAGCGAGCAGCTTAGCGTTCTCAGCACGCAGGCGTGCGAGCTCAGCCTCAAGCTCAGCGATTCTGTCGTCCTTAGCCTTGAGCAGTGCGTCAACCTCTGCCTGAGAGTAAGCCTTGTCCCAGTTGGTCTTACCGAGGTTGATCTGAACACCGAGGTCAGCAGAGAGGACACCATTGTGACGAGCCGGGTCGGTTCTGTCACCGATGGATGTACCATAACCCTGAAGGAAGTTGTCGGTAGTCCAGGCATAAGTGAGGTCGAGGTAGATGTTCAGTCTCTTCGCAATCTTCCACGTGTTCTCGATACCTGTGCGGAGTACTGGAGTGTACTGACCCACATCAAATGCGCGGAAGAAGCCGGCGCCCGCAAATGGAATGATATTCCATACACGGTTCTCGTTGTAGCCACAGATGATGTTGCTGAGGTTCAGCATAGCGTCAGCTGTGAGAGAGCCATAACCACCTGCATCATGGCGAGGAACCCACTTGTAAGGTTCTTCTGTACCCTTGAAATTCTGGTGGTCAGAATCAATGATACCATTTTCCCACTGCAGTTTTCCACGGAGTGCAATCTGCGGAGAGAACCACTTACCTACTGCAACGTCAACACCGAATGATTTTCCGTTAGGGAAAACATTGTCAATCCACTGGCTTGCATATCCAGGGTTCGAAAGCGACATGTCAACGCCGACCTGAACGAACCAGTTCTGCCAAAAATTGTTGAGTGCAATTGCGTTCTGTGCATTAGCAGCAGTACCAAGGCTGGCGAAAGCCAGCGCAATAATCAATTTTTTCATAAACACTTTTTTGAATAAAAACAATTAATATTTAATATCTTTTACTTTCCTATTTTACCTTTCTGACACATTTCAATTTATTCGATGACTATTTACTCCCGCAACAACGGTTTGTGCAAATATTTCTGCAAAGTTAGCATTTAATAATGATTACACATAAAAAAAACGAAAAAAATATCATTTTTTTAACACTTTTGGGCAGAAATCCCGTTTTTTCTCCGTTGAAAAAGATTTTTTTGATGTTTTTTTATGAATTATTCTTAAGAAATCAGAACAGTCGGTCGATGAAATTGTCGTCGATGACTCCATAAATCAGTTTGCCGTCGGGTGTGCGTGAGTGGTTGGGCAGTGAGAAAAGGCTGTCGATCAGATGACGCATCTCGTCCTGTCCCAGTTTCTGACCATAACAGACGGCAGCCGACTGAGCCATCGCCAGAGCGATGCTTTCCGACACACCCTGCTTTACGGCAGCCTTGCTGTCCATCGCCGTCCAGATGAGGTTGTGGAGCAGGCGGTCGTAATCCTGTCCCTCCAGGCCAGGTGGGACGCCATTGAGTGAATAGGCGCCCCCACCCAGTGAGGACACATCAAATCCGACGGCTCTGACATCCTCATCTATACTTTGCAGCACTGCATCCTCTTGCTTGTTAAGCTGGATAATCTCAGGGAAGAGCAAACCTTGGGTCACATTCGTCTGGTGCTGAATCCGGTCCATATATTCCTGAAACAGCACCTTCACATGAGCCCGATGCTGGTCAATCACGATGATGCCACCTTCATAAGGGGCCACCACATAGCGTTCGCGGTATTGAAACAGGTCTTTTGGTGTCACATCCGAAGTTGCTCCGGAATCCTCATTTCCAGACTCCGTGTCATCCCAGATGCTGGTTTGGCGCGGTACCTGATTAGACAGTGTTCCTTCTACGATAATTTCCTGTCGCTGCCCTCCCGACGACTCGGTTTTAGTCGGATATAGCTGTTCCCAGTCGTAAGTGGGCCGTGCAGCCGCCGCACCATTGTCCCTGAAAGGATTATAGGAAGTGGTCGAGGTTGTCATCCTCACCACCCTTCCGTCGGTTGGCATTGCCGGGATGTTGATGTCGTCGTCCTTACGGTTGAAATCGATAGTAGGTATCTCGTTGTAACGTCCGATGGACTCCCTGACGACAGCGTTCAGCACTTGCCACAACAATTGTTCATTCTCAAATTTTATCTCCGTCTTTGTGGGATGCACGTTCACGTCGATATCCTGGGGGTTCACCTGTAGATAGATAAAATAATTGACATGTTCTCCCGGTGGTATGATACTGTCGAACGCACGCTCCACTGCCGCATGAAAATACTGGTGCTTCATGAAACGGCCGTTGACGAAGAAGAACTGCTTTGCCCCTTTTCGTTTGGCCGTCTCCGGCTTACCCAGATAACCTATGATATTGACAAGCGGCGTCTCCGACTCCAAAGGGATGAGCTGAGCTGTAATCTTATCGCTGAACATATCCGCAATTCTTTGTTTCAGATTGCTCTTCGACAGTTTGAACACAGGTGTGTCGTTATGTGTCAAGGTGAACTTAATGTCAGGATAGACCAATGCGATGCGTTCCCTGTTTCCGGTGAAATGATATTCCTTGACCACGGCCTCGCCCTTTACGACGCATCCGATGAAAACCGTTCCCACCGGTTTCTCCTCGGTGCCTCCGTCCGGCCCTGCAATGCCGGTCACCGACAGGGCCACGTCAGCCTCGGCCGCCCTGGCCGCTCCGAACGCCATCTCGTACGCGCATTCGCGGCTTACCGCGCCATATTGCCTTAACGTTTTTTTTCTTACGCCAAGCAGCTTTCTCTTGGCCTTGTTCGCATAGGTGACAAACCCGCTCTTGTAGACCTCAGACACGCCCGGCACGGATATGATCCTGCCGGAGAGCAGTCCTCCGGTGCATGACTCGGCGCAGGTCAGCGTCATCTTCTTTTTGGCCAGCTGAATCACTATTGACTGTTCGAGCGTGACGTCCTCATCCGTGGCATACACGTAAGGCTTGAACCTCCTGACTATCTCCTTAGCCACGGGCTTGGCTATCGCCTTGGCCTCCTTGGCGTTGCTTCCGTAGGCGGACACCCTGAAATGAACCTCTCCGGTTTTTGCGTAAGTCGCGATCGTCGGATTGGTCTGAGCGTCTATGAGGTCCAGTATCATCTCCTCGGCCCGGCTCTCGCCTATGCCGGTCTCCTTCACCGTGATCGAATATATCGTGCCGCCCGATAGTCCTGCGAGATACGGTTTCACGCTGTCCTTGAACATGGGCTTCATCTCGCCGGGCGGCCCGGGCATGAGGATCAGGTGCTTGTCATCGCGAGTCAGTATGACGCCGGGCGCGGTGCCGTTTGGATTGGGTATCACCTGCGCTCCCCTGGGCATCATGATCTGCTTGTAATTGCTCTGAGCCATGGGCAGGTTCTTTGCCTTAAAATACGATTCAAGGATCTTTTTGGATTCCGTATGCTCCTCAAGAGGGACTCCGAACAGCTCGGCAGCGGTTTCCTTGGTCAGGTCATCCTCGGTAGGTCCCAGGCCTCCGCTGACCAGGACGACGTCGGCACGCGAAAGAGCCAGTTCAAAGGCGCTCCTTAACCGTGCGGCATTGTCCCCGACGACCTGCTGGTTGTAGCACGACAGGCCGAGGCTTACGCATTCCTCCGACAGAAAAGCCGCGTTCGTGTTTATGACGTTGCCCATCAGTATCTCGGCACCCACGGATATGATCTCAGCTATCATTTCTTCTCCTTTTCTTCAACCGGTTTACGTCATCTCACATGTCCTTGCCCATGACGCCCCAGTTCTTGACCAGATAATCGATCAGGCTGACTATGGTGAGGATCAGCGCGACGTACGTGACGATGGTCGTCAGTAGCTGCAGCTGCGGTATGTCTGCTATCATGAGTATCACCATGATCATCTGGAAGGTGGTCTTGAACTTGCCCCAGTAGCTGGCCGCTATCACGACACCATTGTCCGAGGCCACGAGCCTGAAGCCGCTGATCACGAACTCCCTGGCTATGATCACGATGACTATCCAGGCGGGTATGCGCTCCAGTTCGATGAGCGCGATCATCGCCGAGCACGTCAGCAGCTTGTCGGCCAGGGGATCCATGAACTTGCCAAAATTGGTGACCAGGTTGTACTTCCTGGCGATCTTGCCGTCAGCCAGGTCAGTCAGCGACGCCAATATAAATATTCCAAGGGCTATCCATTTGCCATACGGTGCAAAGTCCAGCATCAGGAAAACCAGGAACACGGGTATCAGCAATACTCTCAAAACTGTTAATTTGTTAGGCAAATTCATTCTACTATCTCCCCCATTAAGTCATATCCCCGTACGCCCGTGATGCGCACGCTTACGTAATCTCCGCTCATCCTGTCACGGTCAATCGGCACGAAGACGTATCCGTCAACGTCCGGTGCGTCACGATAGGTCCTCGCCACGTACACGTCCTCTTCGGGCATGCTGCCCTCTATGACGGCCTCCATCACCCGGCCGGGCAGCGTCTCGGAAACGTCCGCAACGACGGCCTGCTGCAGCTCCATCAGTTCATCGCGTCTCGCCCGGGCAGTCTCCTCGTCCACCTGATCTTCAAACACGGCCGCGGGCGTGTCCTCCTCACGGGAATAAGCAAAGACTCCAAGCCGGTCAAATTCCATCTCGTTGACGAACCTGTACGTCTCCTCATGATCCTCCTGCGTCTCCCCGGGAAAGCCGCTGATCAGGGTGGTCCTGATCGCTACGTCGGGAATGCGCGCGCGTATCCTGGATATCACCTCACGCAGATCCTCCTCGGACGTGCGTCTTCCCATGCGGGACAAAATCCTGTCTGACGCATGCTGTATCGGCACGTCCAGGTAATGACATACCTTCGGCAGCGTGGCCACGGCCTCGATCAGGTCATCATCGATCTCCTCTGGGTAGCAGTACATTATCCTGATCCAGCGTACCCCGTCTATCTCCGATAGCCTGCGAAGGAGCTCGGGAAGGCTCTTGCAGCCATACAGGTCGCTGCCGTATATCGTGGTCTCCTGTGCCACCAGTATCAGTTCACTCACGCCCTCACTGACCAGCCTTCGCGACTGTTCGATCAGCTTTTCCATGGGAATGGACCTGTAGGGACCGCGCAGGCTGGGTATGATGCAATAGGTGCATCTCTTGTTACAGCCCTCGGCGATCTTGACGTAGGCATAGTGCAGTCCCGAGGAGTTGATCCTTTTGTCTGATGAAAAGGGTTCTGAGTCAAGCGCTCCAAAGCAGTTTTCGGGGCGTCCGTCCAATGCCCTGCTCACGCATCTGACTATCTCACCGATGGACGCGGTGCCTATCACGGCATCGACCTCGGGGATCTCCTTCAGCACCTCGTCACGGTACCTTTCCGCCAGGCAGCCGGTCACCACCAGGCACCTGGCCGACCCGGAGTTCTTGTATTCCGCGGCCTCCAGTATGGTATTGACGCTTTCCTCCTTGGCATCACCGACGAAACAGCACGTGTTGATCACGATGACGTCCGCCTCGCTCTCTTCGTTGGTAAAAGCAAAGCCTCCGGCGGACAGTTCTCCGATCATCATTTCGGAATCGCTGTAGTTCTTGTCGCAGCCAAGCGAGATGAAATAAACTTTTGCTTCCATAATGCAACAAACCCGGGATGCCTAAACATCCCAGGTTGAGTTTGATCAGTCTTCGTCGTTCAATATCTTGATCTTGCCTTCGTTAAGTTCCTCAACTGCCACGCTCAATGCCTTTTTGCCTTCGGCGTCAACGAATGGCTCATCGCCGTTGTTGATCTGCCTGGCCCTCTTGGACGTGGCCATGACTATCGAATACCTGCTCGTAACCACGGGCTCCTCACCGGGTTCGACTTCACTGTTTACGACCTTCATCAGGTCTGAATACGACGGATGCAGCATTATGATTCCTCCTCATCTTATCAAGATCTTGTCATGCATAAATCTGTAATTGTTCATTTATCTTTTTGAGCAGTCCCATGCTGCAGTCAGGAGCATGATGGGATGCTTCGATAAGCATGTGTAATTCTTCCACGCACTTGTCCAGGTCATCATTGACCAGCAGATAATCGTATCTGTCCACAAACGCGGATTCTTCGTAGGCCCTGCGCATTCTCTTGTTCACGGTGGCCTCATCCTCCGTGCCGCGGGACATCAGCCTGCGCTTGAGCTCCTCCGCGTCAGGCGGCGTGACAAACACGAGCACGGCATCGGGAAACCTGGTCTTGACCTGTATGGCTCCCTGCATCTCGATCTCCAGGATCACGTCGCGGCCGTTCGCTATCATCTCCTCCACGTACGTGCGCGGAGTGCCGTAATAATTGCCGACGTAGTTGGCATATTCCACCAGCTCACCGTTGCTGATCGCCTCCTCGAACCTGTCCTTGGTCACGAAGAAATAGGATTTGCCTTCCACCTCTCCTTCCCTGGGTTCGCGGGTCGTCATCGAAATTGACAGCGCATAATTGGGATTCTCATCAATTATGCGTTTTACTATGGTTCCCTTGCCGGCTCCGGAAAAGCCGGAAACCACGATCAAAACGCCTTTTTCTGCCATATGCACCTCACAGCGTGTTGCTTATTCCAGGTTCTGTATCTGCTCACGGACCTTCTCTATGTCCGTCTTAAGCTCTATGGCATGATCCGAAACGGCCAGGTCATTGGTCTTGGACAGGATCGTGTTGGCCTCGCGGTTCATCTCCTGCGCGATGAAGTCCAGCTTGCGTCCTACCGCTCCGCCGGCTCGAAGAGTCTCCCGGACCGCCTCTATGTGGCTGCGCAGCCTGACGAGTTCCTCATCAACGCATATCTTGTCGGCATACAGCGTCACTTCCATGAGTATGCGGGATTCCTCGATCGCAGCATCCCCCAGCAGATCCCTGACCTTGGCCTCCAGGCCCTTTTTGTATTCTGCCACGATGACCGGGCTTCTCTCGGTGATGAAGTCGACGTTCGACAACATGCCCGTAAGCTTGGCCTCTAAGTCTGACTGAAGGTTCGCACCCTCCTTGACCCTCGTCTCCACGAAGGCCTCGGCGGCCTTGTCCACGGTTTCCCTAAGCAGGTGCCAGACCTCTTCCTCGTCCAGCTCCGCCTCTCCCATCGTGATCACGTCCGGGCACCTGGACAGGGTGGATACGCGCACGTCGTCATCCAGTCCGAAATCCTCGGCGATCTGTTTCATGGCCTTGAGGTATTCCGCAGCCAGGTCATGGTCATATCTCACGAGTCCGGCGGTATCCGAATGATCCTCCCAGGTGACGTATGCATCCACCTTGCCGCGCTCAACGTACTTCTTAAGCTCGGTCCTGATCGCGGACTCAAACTGCGCCAGGTTCTTGGGAATCTTGACGCTTAAGTCCAGATACCGGTGATTGACGGACTTCAGCTCCACGCATATCTTTTTGTCGTCCGCCGTCAGTTCATACCGGCCAAAGCCGGTCATACTCTTTACCATTATTGATTCGTAACCCCATATAAGCAAAAACGTAACTCATTAATTGTAAATTATCCCATAAACATAGTCAAGTCCATAGTTCATGGCGTTCCCGGCATAGTTCATGGCGTTCCCGGCAGTCCAAAGCCAATAGTTCATGCCCTTCCCGGCAGTCCAAAGCCAATAGTTCATGC
>CALGGH010000088.1 GCA_937916415.1 uncultured Lachnospiraceae bacterium | reverse complement strand
ATCTACCCTCTTTCCCTACACGACGCTCTTCCGATCTCAGGTCCACCGCGCGGGTCTGCATGTGCCGCCGGATCATCCGGTGCACCAGCAGGACGGATATACCCTGAGCAAAAATGGGCGCGGCGCCCACGCCGGCGGTCCCCCAATGGAACACGCCCACAAACAGCACGTCCAGCAGGACGTTCAGGCCGCTCGTAAGCGCGAGGATATACAGCGGTCCGCGCGAGTCGCCCACCGCGCGCAGGATGCCGGAGCCGATGTTGGTAAAGGTCATCCAGAAATTGGTATCGCGTGCCCTGATGCACTGATCGATCGTGCTGTTCATTTTGTTCATCATGCACAGTTTCGTCTGAGCGGGAAGTATCTTAAAGCAGGGCGTATCGATCGCCTGCACGACATCCATGGTCCAGTCAGTCGTCTCTGCATCACGCTTTACGGAATCGGGGATTCCCAGCAGCATGCCTATGCCTCCCAGCACCTTGCTGCCCGTCTGCATGAGCTGCTTCCCGGAATAACCCGCCAGCACGCTCAGTCCGCTGAAGAAATCCCCAAAGGCAGAGGCCGTTCCCTCCCAGCCGTCATCCCCGAGATTCATGATGCTTTCGGAAGCAGCCGAAGTCCGGATGACCTCATCCTTTTTCGTACCCTGACTGTTTGCGGGCAGGATGCCGCCCCTTCGGGATACGAAGTAAATGGTCTCCACGTAAGTCGTGCTGCCCTCCACGGTTCCCCGGAAAAGCCGGAAGCCAAAGGCACCGTCGTCGCCGTACCATCCAAAGCCCAGATCCTCATAACCGTCAGTTCCGCTGTCCGTTACCACGTTCTTCACGAGCAGGGTGTTCTCAGAATCCGCGGCGGCTACCTCCCCGGCGTAGGCAGTGTCCGCCCGGGCCACCGCTTCAGACACGCTTCTCACGGCCATGACAATGAGGGCCTCATCGGGGTTCGGCTCTCTCCCCATGTCATTCCACAGCTTTTCCGCATAGGCTGCGGCCGTCATCGTCGCTCCCGGATCTGTATTATCCTTAAATATGAAGCCCTGTGATTCCAGATCCTCCCTGAGTGCCGACACCTCTCCGGCCGTATAGGATCTCGACACGCCCGCCTCGGCGCAAACCTCGGAAATATCGGAAACCGCAGTCAGGATCCCGCCTTCCTCCGTATAGTAGACGTCCCCCTGATCCTGATACATGACATCTACGGACACGACCGGACTGTAAACCGTAAATTCCGTCGAGGAGAAAACCCCGGTGCTCCCCTTCCTTACGCCGGCGTAATAGAGGATCTCCCCGTTCAGAAGCTTTACGCTAAAGAGCACCGGCTGATCGAAGGGTGCCTCCAGCATAAGCTCCGGATCTGAATAATCCGTCCTCAGGCTGTCCGGGTTGTCAAATTCCGCCTCCAGCTTCACTCTGGCTCCGGATCTTTCGTAGGAGGCGTACCACATATAGGAACCCGCGGCATCCAGATATTTTCCGCCCAGATAGAAGCCCGTCCTTTTCAGGGAGGCACCTTCAGGGCTGTGAACCACCCAGGCGCTTTCCGACGTTGTTCCTCCCGACACGGCGTACAGCTCATGTCTCGTTGCCCTTGAAGAGCTGCATTTTAAGAGCTTCAGGGAGAGGGACCATTTCCCGTCGGTGCCCGCCTCCGTACTGCCGGCGATCAGTGCTCCGTCATAGACGTCGACCGAGGCACCGGCAGGGGCCGTCCCTTTCACCGGAATTTCCTCCTCCGCGGTTCTTGCGGGAGCCTCCAGAAGCATGCCGGGCCTTCTCACCGTTACGTCCCCGATCAGTTCGTCATGCCAGGTTCCTTTGTCCGCCGTGATCTCTCCGGTTATCCTGACCCTCATATCCCTGTCCGTTCCGACAGGACTTGCATAGATCGTAAAATCAATGGGAAGCGTGATCCCCGTTGTCTCAAAGTCAACATAGCTTCCATTGTAGGTGCCTCCGTTCGTCTGAACTTCGTATCTTTCATTTACGCCGTCGCCGTCGGCATCCGCCGTAAGATATGATATCAGGGCAGTATTTCCGCTGCCGCCGCCGTTTCCGGTATTGAAGTCGAGTCTTAGGAGGGCGGCATCCTCCATTCCGTAATCCGTCTCGACATGACCGGATATCTGCACGATATCCTTGCTGCCCATAAAGCTCCCGGGAGCCGTGACTCCGGAATTGGGTTTCGTGATAAATCTTGCATTTTCAAGGCAGACGCTGGTGACCACGTGGCTTCCCGCAGAAATGCCCCGGTTCTTTTCAAGACTGACGGAAAAGGTGAGCACGTCAGAATCCAGATTCCCGAGACTTACTGCATTTTCCTCTGCCTTTGGAATGACAGCTACCGTGCAGGCTCCTGATGCCTCCACCGGGGCAGTGAATGAGTGAGCGGCATAGGTATTTGTCACGATCGCCGTCTGGGGACTTACTCCGATCAGAGCGCCCTGACTGTCATACCAGAGAGCCTTGTAGGGTCCCGAGGCATCCCTTGAATTCGAGGCAAGCCTCACGTAAATGCCTGCCTTTGGCAGGAGTTTAAGCCTGACGTTCCCGGAATTCTCCCCGTCAAGGGCGAGAGAGACGCTTCCATTCTCCAGCACGTACAGACCGGAGGTCAGCGAAACGGTAAGCTCCGCTCCCCCGTTTCGGAGGATCTCCGCGTCACGATTATCCCAGAGATTCCAGAGCCCTGATGAGGAATCGGAATTACCCGTACCGGTAAATTCCGATCGAAGGGTTCTCGCGCCGATCTTCCCCGACAGGGTGAAGCTCCCATCGAGACGGCTTACGTATTCCGCCGTCTCCGCATCGCCATCCTCGACCTCTGTCTCCCAGCTGACGCCCACCTTCGATACGGGCATCTTCTTCATGACAAAATCACGCTCCGCTCCGTCTGCCTGGGCGGGAACGTTCACACGGTTGGTAAGCACGGGCTCTCCCCCGGACAGCAGGAGGTAAGAGCCAAAGGACAGGGAATAGACGTTATCGGAGCCTGTTTCCACGGCTTCAGCACCGTATAGTCTCAGACGATAACCCCCGGTGCTGTCCGTGAGTGCCGTCTCCGTCACGGTGAATCCGTTCGACAGGCTCTGCGCAACGGTTACCGTGACGCCGGCAAGTGAACTGCCGTTATCATCCTGCACGCTTCCCGAAACGGTGACGGAGCGTCCTCTGACGGCAAGTCCCGTCAGATACAGTTCTCCCTCGCGCTCCACCCGCACTTTCGCATTTGAAGAGGTGTTGAAGGCAGCCACGTCATACAGTTTTTCACAGGGCAGCGCAGTAAGAACGGCTGTATAAGTTCCCTCCGCAAGAAATCCCGGAACTGTGCAGGAAATGCCCATGGAATCCTTAAGAGAGACGGTGCAGGCCTCCGGAGGGACCATGGCTCCCGTATCATCGGTAACCGTTATCCCTGCCACATACCAGAAATCCCCGACGGATCTCAGCCAGATCTCATCCCCGCCTTCAAATGCCCCCGCATACTCCGCGATCGTCTCATACGCGCCGTTCAAAATGATCTCAAGCGCAGCCTGACGATAGTCCCTATCACCAAAGGAATAGGCCGTAAGGGTTTTGTTCAGGCCTCCTGACCAGATCACGGATCTTCTGCCGTCCTTATCTGTCACAAGAAGTCTCGCTTTATCAGGAAGCGTCTTCTTGCCCAGGATCTCATCCGGCACGTGCACGGTGAGCTTTCCCGCCACCCCGGGCAGGGCTTCCTCCCCGCCCCAGCAGTCCGGATCGATCGTCCGGTCATGGCAGGAACATGCCGCTATGTCAGGCTCCGCGCCCTCAAGCCCGGAGATCGTATCCTCTGCCTCCGAAAGAAAATCCGCAGGTACCCGCACCCTGAATTTCGCTCCATCCGCCTTGTACGAATTCATGTTATAGACTGCATGGATGCCGGAGGACGTAAACTCGGCTCCGCTCTCATGTATTCCAACCTGTATGTCAGCCCCCGACAGGTCCCCGGTTTTATCCGCGACCGAGCCTCCGAAATTGATCCCATATATGTCCGGAGCGTACTCTCCCTCAGGGAAGGCGTTTACCCTGACCTTCGAATCGTTGATCGCAGTTCCGTATTCATTCACTCCACTCGCCGCAAATACTCCGACGATCGTGTTGCTCCGGGAACGGGTCTCCTTACTGATGACGTCAATCTCCAGCAAAGAACCGTCCGTCAGCGACAAACCATTGCCGCTATAGACACCGTACATGGAGTTCCTGCCTTCCATGCTGATCTTCGCCATTCCTCCGTCCATGCCGAAATAAGACCCCACCACACCGTAAACCGTTTTGCTGACGTCTAATGTTTCACAGTCGCAGGTCAGCTTCTCCGTAAGCGTTCCATCGATCCTCACGGTACCGTTCACCGTATATAGCCCATAGACTGTCGTGTCCTCTCCCCCGGCGGAACAGTCTATCGACACCAGGGAGTCCGGATCCACGGAAATGACGTCCGCACTGCCTACCTCCACTCCGTATATCCTGTATCCCCCCGTCTCCTTCAAATCTACCGACAGGGAACTTTCGTCTTCCACGGTTACGTTTCCCTTATTGCAATATACCCCGGCATGCTCAGAGCTGTTTCCCGTACTCTCATGTGTGATCTTCACGTCAGAAGAGGCAAAACTGACGTTCCCATTACCTGAATATACCCCGTATCTCCGAGTCTTTATTTCCGCATTGG
Source organism: uncultured Lachnospiraceae bacterium (assembly GCA_937916415.1). Lineage (GTDB taxonomy): Bacteria > Bacillota > Clostridia > Lachnospirales > Lachnospiraceae > XBB2008. The sequence goes on along the minus strand of CALGGH010000088.1, from coordinate 15,851 downwards.
TATCCCGAAAGGAAATGGACTGACCGTTGATCACGCTCAGGTAACGGGAAGTCGGCGAGGTTCTTATGGGTGCCTGGGGGTACTGCGAGGTTCCCTCTGTCTGCTCCGCTCTTACCGTGCAGCCGTCAAAAGCCACCGCACCCGCGGCGGCAAGTATGCCCTCCCCTGACGCAGCATAATCGATACCCGACATGATGAGGCTCGAGGTATCATTGTTTTCACTCTCCTGCGTGAACACGCGTCCCATAAGCGAAGGCCTCTCCGAACTCCCCTCCGCAGCCGTAATGAGCACGTCGCTCCTTTCACCGAGATGGATGTCTCCCTCATTTTCCCCGGAGAGATATATCGTGAGGGGCTTGTTATTGTTCAGATCGATCCTCTCAAAGGTCGCGTCCGCCAGTGTCAGGGATTCCAGATCGTAGCCATCCCACGGGCCGTTGATCATGAGAGACGCGTCATAGTCCCCGGAAATGACAAGTGTCCCGGCGGTTTTGTCAAAGGTGATGCCATACCGGCCATCCGACGGAAGTTCATTGACCGTGTCCTCCGGCTCTCCCGGGGCGTAGCGGTATTGCCAGGAAACCGTTTCTTCCACGCCCAGGGTCTCGTTCTGAGGTACGGACAGCGTGATCCCGTAGCCGCTCCCTTCCTGCGTGTTCTTTGGGGTCTCCGTCACCCTGTAGGGCAGAGAATCCTCCGTCGTGCCATCCTTATGCTGCGTAGTGACATAGACGTACACGGGCTTGTCCCCGGAGGGATCCATATTCATGGGGAAGCCGATTTCATACTTGTAGACGCCGCTTTCGTTTGTCTGTGCGGATACGTAGTTTTTCCCGCTTTTCTTTTCCACCCTGTAGTCATGGCCGTTTACCGTACGGACGTAATACGAACTGACCTGGAAATTATTGATGCTTCCATCTTCATTGGTGGGGCCATGAAAGGTGACCTCCACGTTTTCCCCGTTCACTTCCGTCCCCGTGATGGTAACCGCCGGATCTGCAGCAAGATCCGCAGACAGGACGTACTCTGAATCGTCAGCCTCCGTAAGTGTCTGATCAGCGGCGGCATTCACTGCCGGGGTGCTTTCAGGATCAGCAGCGATCACTTCCGCAGATTCCGTTGCAAGGACGCACAGAGGCCGTGAAAGCGAAAGCGCCGTCAGAACCATTAATGAAACCAGTTTCCTGCTAAAATGAGAATGCATAATCCCACTCCTCCATTTCGTATTTCTGATTTATGAAGATATGTTAATACAAAATGGAGCATCAGTTATTCAGGCGCAATGGTCAAGCTTCAACCTTTTGCCAGGCAGTTTTTCGGGGGTTCAATTATTTGCCAATGCCGGATTTTACGGATTTCCATGCCTATGTGAGGCGAATATGCGGGGTTTCATCTGCCTGTCCGTCCGAATTGTAGAATAACCTGATGAGAGACAGTCTGGAATCCACGCCCGTCTTCTCATAGATATTGTTCAGATGCCGGTAAGCGGCACGCTGGGAAATGCCCAGGGAATCTGCAATCACCTGCATGTTGCCGTCATTTTGCAGCAGTTCCTTCAGTACGTCCTTTTCCCTGGGGGTCAAACCGAATCGCTCAATAAAGAGACGCTCCCTGTCCTCCTGCGTGACAGGAACGCCCCGGGTCTCCGTCTGTGGAAAAAATCCGGCAAACGCAGCCGTAAGAAGCGCTCCTGCAGCAAAAACCACCTCCAACATAAGTCCGGAGGGTACGGAGATTCCGGTGAAGCACAGTATGGCCGTCCCTGCAAAGCATCCGATGGTTCGTCCCATGCCGGCCCAGAGCTCCGGAGTCTTCGTTTTTACGGCGAGCTCCCAGAACCAGATCGTGTAGTAAATGATAAGCACGGAATTGACCACGTAAAACAGGAAGATCGCCAACGCCCCGTGTCCTGCCTCGATGAGGAGCGGAACCGGAATCGCGAACAGAATGGCACAAAGCGTTGTCAGCTGCAAATAGCGTCTGCGGCCGATATCCGCAAGGAAGCCCCCAAGGAGATATCCTGCGGCTCCTCCGAGCCGCGGCCAGGAGTAACTCGTCATGTCCCCGGAAAAGGTCAGACTGGCCAGACTCGCATCCGTGACGCCCAGGATCAGATAAATAAACAGCATAAACGTCACGCCAAGCGCGATCGCCCTGGTTCCCGGCAGAGCGGCATCGTCCCTTGCGGAGGCATACTCCAGAGGCTCCTCGAACATCCATAAAAACGGACCGCTGGCGGTAAGATAAATCGCCAGAATAAAGCCTGCAAGGATGGCCAGCACAAAAAGAAGCCGATCTGCAAAAAAAGTCTGAACGGCCATCTGCAGGAGAAAGGCCACGGCGCCTCCGATCCCGGCCAGACGTCCACAGACCGAATGCCCTGCCAGACCGGCTGAGAGATAGTAATGGACTGCGCCGCCAAGAGTCCCCAGCGAGATCAGCGTGATGAGACTGATCAAAAACGAGGCCGTCGGATCCTTCAGCCATAGGATGAGCAGGATGCTCACGGCATAGATGCCATAGAGCAGGAGAAAGCGCACCTTTCGGGCGGATATTTCCCCTCGAAGCCTTCTGCCTGCGAAAAACGTCAGAAAGCCCATTCCCAGAAGAGGCATTCGCAGATAGTGGAGCGCCACTCCCCGTCCCGTATTTTGTAATGACCACAGACTGCCGTCCAAAAAAATCAGCGTCATCATGTAAACGAAAGTATAAACGCAAAAGAGGGCAGTCAGAAGAATCTGTTTTTTTCTCATATGTTTTTCCTTTGACAGTTCGGTTGAGATCTGAGTCGACCCAATTCTACCCTGCGTCGTTCAGTCGTCTGACAGCATCCGGAAAAGCCCGCACTTCGGATTCCTGCGTTCCCCGGGACGTAACCAGGCGGCTCGGGATCATTCCGGCCTTTTCCGGTGCCCATTCACAAAAGAAGAACTCCTTTTCAAGTTCATGTCCGGTCCGGACCGCGATCACGTGAACGTCGGAAATTACGTACCCCGTCCCAGAGTGTCATTCTTCTTTGCTCAGGATCTCTATCATTTCCTGAACCATCTCCTCATCAGTGAGGCGGAACAGGAATTCAACGCGGCGTGACGCGGCCATGTCTATTTCATGGTTTTCATCATATATGGGGTGGCTGTATGACCGGCCGGTCGCCGAGATGAGCGATTGCATGCTCTCCAGCTGGTCATCGGTCAGGATTCCGCTTTTTTCTCCCAGACAGTACTCCGCCACGGCCAGCGCCCTCTTTTGTGACAGCTCGAGGTTAGTCAGGTAGCTTCCCTCCGTATCCGTGTGTCCCTCTATGAGTATCTCCGAGATATTGTTCTTATACTTTGGACTAAGGAGCACGTCCGCGTACCTGGGCAGGAAATCTGCCAGAAATTCCTTGCCCGAGGGCTTGAGAACGGCCTTGTTGTAATCAAAAAGCACGGCCGCGTCAAGGGTAATGGCGCCCGTGGTCTCATCCACCGAAACCTTCAGGTCAGAATTATTGAATTCCCTGCTGAGTTCCTCGACCAGTTCTGCCCTGACGCCTATGATGTCATCCAGCTTCTGCTGCTGCTCGCTCATGAGGGCTTCCAGTTTGTTCAGGAGCTCATGCTGCTCCCTCAGTGTCTTTTCCTGAATGGCTATCTTTTCGCCCTGCTCGGCCAGTGCCTCCTCCTGTGCGTTCAGCATCCTGGCCTGCTCGTCCAGGGTGGTCTTCTGCTGCGCCACGGTGGTGCGCTCCTTTTCCAGTTCATCTGCCTGCACTGCCAGCTCCTGTTCCTTTCCCAGAAGCTCCGTTTGTTTCTCGTCATACTGCATCTTGGCATGAAGCATGGTAAATGCGATTATCAGCACAAAAACAAGCAGAAGCCCCGCCATCATGTCGGAGTAGGACAGCCAGTACGTAGTTTCCTCATTGGTTCTGATTCTTCGTTTCATTTTAATCCTGATATGGTATTATTGACGTTCTCTATGGTGTCCATGAAATGATCCTCAACCACGTGCAGGTTCGCGTCTATCAGCTTAAAGGTCCTTTCATGCTGTTCCCTGAGCTGCGCCAGGTTATTGCCGGTCTCCCTTTCCAGGTACAGTACCTCATCCGCATACTGTCTCATCGCGCTGACAAGCGCCTGAGTCTGCGCGGCGACGTCTCCCGCGCCGGCAGCAACGTTGAGGTTCTTTGCATAGAGTTCTTTTATCTGTTTCTCATTAGCCTCCTGCAGGGCAATGGTATTGTCGATCTTTTCCGCCAGCCTTGAAAACGAATGCTCCAGCGACCGGTTCATCTCCGCCATGAATGCGTTCACTATCTTTGACAGCTGTACCATCTGATTCTGCGTGGCAACGTCCGCAAAGCCCGTAATGGTCTGATCGAAACGGTCAAACTGCGGCCGTAGGATATCATCCAGGTCCTTTGACAGCTGATCTGCCATGGTATGCGAAAAGTTCAGGATGGCATCCGTCTGCTGACGCTGGAGCGCGATCATGTGGTTAAATCCGTCCGAAGCCGTATCAGGCATAACGTACTTTCTGTACGCGCTCACAAAATCACGTACCGCATTTTCGGTGTCGTCCAGTCTCCTTTTGTACACGTAGTTGAATACCAGTGAGAAGACCATGCCGTATATGGAAGTGTGAAAGGCTACCTTAATGCCTTCCATCAGCGGCTCTATGCTGCCCGCGATCTGTGCCGTGGTTCCGGTATTAAAGCTCTGAAGCCCCAGGGACAGGCCTATGAAGGTTCCCAGTATGCCCAATCCCGTCATGACTCCGGCCACCTGGTTCATCCTCTCCCTGTGCATGACGCCATCCACCAGATCCAGGCCTACGTAATCCTCAATGTCGCATTTGTAATACGTCCTGTCGTTGCGCGCTATGCGCTCCACTTCATGACGATAGTCCTGATACTGCTTCGCCAGGATCCTTGACCTGAAAAGCTCCTCTTTTTCCTCCCTGTACTGTTCCCACAGGAATCTGTGAGAATTCTTGGCATCATTCTCAATCTTTTCCGTGACCCTGATCAGATCCGCGGTCATGGCGGATGCGGGGAGCAGGTTCCTCATGACGGCTGAGATCAGTATTACGCCGACTATTACAAACATCGCCGCATTCACGATTAAGTTGGCAACGTTCCCCCTCTGGGTAACGGTAAAAAAGTTTAAATACATGCACGTGGCCGCCATGGCGACGTACGTGATGAACAGTATTATCTCATATCCTCTTTTTTTCATGATCGTCCCCTTGGGTCATTACTGTGCCGAAATGGACAACGCGTGATAATATTCATCCGCACCGCGCTGGCATGCGACCTGTACCTTACGTCCTCCGGTAAGCACCGGGCAGGCGGAAAAATCAGTGCCCGCATCCATCCTGATCTGCATCGTGCCACCGCTGGTGACCAGATAGAGAGTGCCTTCCGTAGTATTGGTTCCAACCGTGCCGTCGACGGTCAGCCGGGATCCGTCAAGGGCCGAGACGTCTGCTTTTTTGGATGAATTATTGGTTAGTGAATTGACATGATTCCACTCATCGGCTCCCCTGTAATATGCAGCGGTGATCGTCTGTCCGGGAATGAGGGCCCTGCAGTCAGACGTTGCACCGGAATCGATCTTAAACTGCATCTTGCCTCCTGAAGTATTCAGGCAGAGCACCGAAGGCGTCGTCGCCTTTTCTACGGTTCCCATGACTGTCGTCGTCGACTGAGCGGCCTGTGCGGCATCTGCGGCGGGAGCTGTCACTGTTGCCTGCTTTTCAGCCGTTGCGGCCTGAGCGGTGGCCGGCGTAGTGGATGCGGCCGCCGACTGCGCCGTGGCGTCCTTTATGGTCACGGCGTGCATGTACGCGTCGGTTCCCCTTGAGCACGTCACCTCCAGTGACCTGCCGATCACGAAAAGCCTCACTCCGCTGACGTCCGTGTTCGGATCGATCTTTATCTCCATGGTTCCGTCGGAGGTGTCCAGATAGAGCATTTCCTCGTTGGTTCCCTTTTCTATCCTGCCCCTGACCAGGTACTGCCTGGAATCCAGGTTGGCAGCGCCGGCCACTGCGGTTCCGGTGACCTTGCCGGCATGCCAGTATTCGTCTCCGCCTACTGAACCGGTGACCGTCACGTCATATCCGGGCAAAAGGAACTTGGCAGTGCTTAAGTCCGTCGTGGCATCCAATTTAAACTGCATCGTGCCGCCGCTTGTGACCAGGTAGAGCACGTCCGCCGTGGTCTTGTCGGATACGGTTCCCGAAAAAGTGGATTCAGCCGCATCGGCGTATGCCGGAACGTTTATCAATGCCGCCGGCACGAGCACCATCGCAAGCAATCCGCCAAATAATCCCGCTATTTTGGTTTTCATAATATACCTCCTAAGCATGTACGTTGGATAACTTCTTCATACTTTGATACAAGATGTGCTAAAACACAACTGTTATTATACATCATGTTGGGAACAATTGGTAGACATAATTTTATTTTTTATGTAAACATTGACGTAACATGGACGGATCTCCTGCAATGCAACGTGGACGGATCTCCTGCAATGCAACGTGGACGGATCTCCTGCAGCGCAATGCGGACGGATCTCCTGCAGCGCAATGCGGACGGATCTCCTGCGAAGAACCGTCCCCGTCATCCCGACCGGGAAATAATATGGGGACAGTCCCCCGCAGGAGAACTGTCCCCACAATCGCGTCGCCACAATCGCTTCCCGGCAATCACGTATCGTTCTATAATGTTACGCCGTCCTTAAATATCGCTATCTCGCGATAGCCGGATTCTTCCTGGCGAGTCTTTTTGCCGCCGGCCACCTCGAGCACGTAGTCGAGCAGCCTGTCGCCCGCCTCGTCCAGCGTCTCGGTGCCGTCTGCTACGCCGCCTGCATTGAAGTCGATCCAGTTGCCCTTTTTCTCATAGAGGGCCGTGTTGGTCGATATCTTGACCGTGGGCGCGGGTGCCCCGAAAGGCGTTCCCCGTCCCGTGGTGAACAGTATCATGTGAGCGCCCGCAGCGGTGAGGTCCGTCGTGGACACCATGTCATTGCCGGGACCTGACAGGAGCGAGAGGCCCTTGGCAGTTACGGGCTCTGCATACTCCAGCACGTCGACGACCGGTGCGCTTCCACCCTTTTGCACGCATCCGCAGGACTTGTCCTCGAGCGTCGTGATCCCGCCCGCCTTGTTGCCGGGACTGGGGTTCTCATACACCACCTGGTCATGGCTTACGAAATACTGCTTGAAATTGTCGACCATCCTGACGGCCTTGTCGAAGGTCTCCGAATCCTTGCAGCGGTTAAATAGTATCGACTCTGCGCCGAACATCTCCGGTACCTCTGTGAGGACCGTGGATCCGCCAAGCGCGATCAGCCTGTCTGAGAACCTGCCTACCGTAGGATTGGCGGTTATGCCTGAGAGTCCGTCCGATCCGCCGCACTTCATGCCAACTATCAGTTCGGATGCGTCTATGTCTTCCCTCTGCGCCTGTCCGGCGAATTCTGCCAGCTCCCTGAGCAGACGCCTGCCGTCCGCCAGCTCGTCATCGGATTTCTGACAGGTCAGGAACTTGACGCGGTCGTCATTCCATTCGCGAAGCTCCGCCTTCATCTGCTCATCGGTCAGGTTCTCGCATCCAAGCGAGAGAACCAGCACGCCGCCGGCATTGGGATGACGTATCAGGGATGCAAGCACCTTGCGCGTGGTGGCATGGTCATCGCCCATCTGTGAGCATCCATATGGATGAGTGAACGTGTACAGTCCGTCTATCGTCCCGCTTACCAGGTCCTGATTGTCACGAACCAGCTTTTCCGCTATGGAATTGACGCAGCCCACGGTGGGGATTATCCACAGTTCGTTGCGGATGCCGACCTTGCCCTTGCTGCGGCGGAACCCCTTAAAAGTCCTTTTGCCCGGTTCGGGCAGGGGATATGATACGGGTTCGTACTCATACTTGGCGTTTTCGGACAGCGCGGTCCTTAAGTTGTGCACGTGTACGTGACTTCCTGCCCGTATGCCCGTGGATGCAGTGCCTATCCTGCATCCGTATTTAATGATCTCAGATCCCTCGGCCATGTCGGTCAGGGCCATCTTGTGGCCGCGGGGTACGTCCTCGATGGCCGTGACGCCCTCGTAGGTTTCTCCCGCCTTGACGTCTTCCAGTGCCACCAGCACGTTGTCGAGTGGATGTATTTTAATGGTTTTCATGCGTTTCTCTTTCTATGGTCGGGGTATCCTGCGCAGCCGCCGCGATGCGGCTCTGCCCTGGATGACGTTTCTACCCGAAATTACTGCTGAACTGCCTTCATGGCCTCATACATGCCCTTTTCACGGATGGCTTTCAGATCTGCCTTGACGGCATCGGCGAATCCGGGAAGGTTATTAAGCGAGTCGTCCCACATTTTTTCATTTCCGATGATGGCATCAGCCAGCTCGTCATCGGTGGCATCCTTAAGCGCCAGGAAAGCATCGAGCACCCAGCCGTCGTCCTTGATCAGGAACTCATTGCTGCCATCTGCAGTCCGGCGGGTGGCCACGAGCGCACCGTCCTTAAGCTCCGCTCCGAGATGATAGAAGCTCAGGAATGCGGCGAACGAGAACGTCAGTACCGGCGGAAGGGTCTTTTTCTGCTCATGGTATTCGATCACGGTGGGCATTACCCTGGCCTTCCACTTGGAAGCGGAATTGAGCGAAATGCTCAGTAGCTCGTGATCGATGAAGGGATTCGCGAACCTGTCGGTAACGGCTGCCGCGAAGTCCTCCTTGTCCTTTTGGTCGAGGCCCGTAAGCACGGGAATGATCTCATCATAGAGGGCCTTGTTCATGTAGCCCCTGATCACGTCATCCTTCATGCAGTCCCTGACGATGTCCTGACCTGCGAGGTATGCGCCCATGATCATGGACGTGTGCGCGCCGTTTAAGATGCGGACCTTGCGCTTTTTGTACGGATCAACGTTATCAACCACGAGGATGGGGAGCCCTGCCTTTTCAACCGGGAATTCATCCTTGATGGACTGAGGTCCCTCGATGACCCATGCGCCGAATACCTCACCGGTATCGATGATGTTGTCCTGATAGCCGAGTTCCTCGCAGATGGAGGCAGCCTCTGCCCTCGGATAACCGGGCACGATCCTGTCCACGAGCGTGGAGCAGAACACGTTTTCCTCTGCCACCCATTTCTTGAATTCAGCGGAAAGACCCCACTGATCTGAGTACCGGTTCACGCACTTCAGCAGCTCGTCGCCGTTGCGGTCGATCAGCTCGCATGAAAGGATGATGAATCCGGGCAGCTTGTTGTTAAAGCGTGCATGCAGCAGCTGAGTGAGCTTGCCGGGGAAGCTTGACGCCGGCTTGTCATCCGGCTGACAGGCGGGATCGTATGCGATGCCTGCCTCCGTGGTGTTGCTCACGATGAACCTGAGGTCAGGATTGGCGGCACATGCCAGGAATTCATCGAACTGCGCGTAAGGGTTTAAGCACCTGGACACGCAGGAGATCACGCGCTTGCTGCTGACCTTCCGGCCGTTCTCCTGGCCCCTGAGGAAAAGGGTGTACAGGCCGTCCTGATCATTGATCATGTCCGCAAGTCCCTGTCCTATGGGCTGGCAGAGCACTACCTTGGAATCAAAGCCTGCGCGCTCATTCATCAGGTCCAGAAAATAATCCACGAATGCGCGAAGGAAATTTCCCTCGCCGAACTGCAGCACGCGCTCGGGAGCCTCCTTCAGGAGATATCCGTCATAGCCCTGTGCTTCCAATGTTTTGTAACTTAATTTATCCATTATGATCGCCTCCACTAAATAACGCCTTACAGGCCAAAGTACCTCTTTGCATTGTAATAGGAGATGCCCTCGACGATCCTCTTTAATGCAGCGTCGTCATTAGGATACTCTCCGTTTTCAACCCACTCTCCGATCAGGTTGCACATGATGCGCCTGAAGTAATCATGCCTGGTATATGAGAGAAATGATCGTGAGTCGGTCAGCATGCCGATGAAGTTGCCCAGCAGTCCTAAGTTGGCCAGGGACTTCATCTGATTCTCCATGCCCGACCTGGTGTCGTTGAACCACCATGCGGGGCCGTGCTGGATCTTGCCGGGAACCTCGGGAGACTGGAATACTCCGAGTATGGTTCCGATCTGCTCGTTGTCAGCAGGATTGAGCGAAAAGAGTATGGTCTTGGGCAGTTCGTTCGTCTTGTCAAGCTCTGACAGCAGCTCCGCGATCGATCCGCCGCAGGCGTTCTGCGAGATCATGTCAAATCCGGTATCCGGTCCCTCGAGCTCAAACATCCTCTCGTTCATGTTGCGCAGGCAGGAATAATGCAGTTCCATGGCGATATTGTGCTTGTGATAAGCCTTTCCGATGGCTATCAGCAGCTGCGTCTGATAAACCTCTGCCTCTTCGATGCTGATCTCTCCTCCGGCCATGACCTTCTTAAATGCCTCATCGGCAATCTCCATTGTTCCCTTGCGGAAAGGAACGTAGTCAAGGCCGTGATCGGATGCAACGCAGCCATGCTTCGCAAAGTATTCGATGCGATCGGTCAGCGCGTCGATCACGTCCCGGGCGCTGTCAAGCGAATCCCTGCCGACCGCATGAGCCAGGGCCCCGATATATTCCCTAAAGCCGGCCTTGGTGATGTTGATGGCCTTATCAGGCCTGAAGGAAGGCCTGACCATGAAATCTATATGATCATCTGCCGCGATCTTTTCATGCCACTCGAGCGAATCTATCGGATCGTCAGTCGTGCCGACGTATGCCACGTTGCTCTGACGGATCAGTCCCCTGACCGTGAGGTTAGGGTCGTTCTCCAGCATGTCGTTGCACTTGTTCCATATCGCCTCGGCATTGTCGGGATTTAAGGGCTCCTTTACGCCGAAATATTTCTTGAGCTCCAAGTTGCACCAGTGATACATCGGATTGCCGATAGCCAGCGTCAGCGTGTCGGCGAAGCCCTTGAACCTGCCAAGCTCGTCATTCCTGCCGGTCACCTGCTCCTCGGTCATGCCGTTAGAGCGCATCAGGCGCCATTTGTAATGGTCTCCGAAATAATGCCCGTCAGGCTGCCTGCCTCCGAACCATACGTCGCCGAGGCTCTCGAACCGCCTGTCCTCATAGATCTCCTGAGGCGATATGTGACAGTGGTAGTCAATTATTGGCAGTTTCTCCGAATAATCATGGAAAAGATGTTTTGCTGTGTCATTTCCGAGTATAAAATCCTCATCTAAAAATTTCTTCATAGTTCTCTCCATTATCTCTGTACACGACCCGAAGCGTCTCCGCCGGCCAGCTTCTGAACCTCTGCTACCGTCACACGGTTGAAGTCACCCTCGATGGAGTGTTTAAGAGCCGAAGCGGCTACCGCAAACTCGATCGCATCCTGCGTCGAATAGTTGTTGACCAGGGCATAGATCAGGCCGCCGCCGAAGCTGTCGCCGCCGCCGACCCTGTCAACGATGCGCAGGTGATACTGCTTGGAGAAGCAATAATCCTGACCGTCATAGAGCATGCCCTGCCAGTCATTGTCATTGGCGGAAATGGAGGTACGTAAGGTAATGGCCACCTTTTCAAAATTAAACCTGTCAGCCAGCTGCCTGGCCACCGACTTGTAGCCCTCGGTATTGAGTTTGCCGCCGGTGACGTCGGTATCCTCTGCCTCGATGCCGAACACGTCCTTGGCATCCTCCTCGTTGGAGATGCACACGTCCACGTACTCGCAGAGCCTGGTCATGGCCGCACGGGCCTCATCCCTGGTCCAGAGCTTGCCGCGGTAGTTTAAGTCACAGCTGATCTTGACGCCGTGTGCGTGAGCGGCCTTGCACGCCTCCAGGCAGATGTCAGCCAGGTTCTGTCCAAGGGCGGGAGTGATGCCCGTGAAGTGGAACCAGTCGGCTCCCTCGAAGATCTTGTCCCAGTCGAAGTCAGAAGCGGATGCTTCCTGGATGGCCGAATGCGCCCTGTCGTAGATGCACACGCTGCCCCTCTGTGAAGCTCCCTTTTCAAGGAAATATATGCCTACCCTGTCACCGCCCCTGGCGATGAAGCTTGTGTCCACTCCAAAATACCTGAGGCTGTTGACGGCGGCCTGTCCGATCGCATGCGCCGGAAGCTTGGTTACGTATACGGAATCAAGCCCGTAATTGGCCAGTGACACGCTCACGTTGGCCTCGCCGCCTCCAAAGGTCGCCTGCAGCTGGTCATCCTGAAAGAACCTGTAATAACCGTTGGGCGCAAGCCTCAGCATTATCTCTCCAAAAGTAACTACCTTTCCCATGTTTACCTCCTATGAATGACAATCATTATGAGCACGGCGAATCATGCCGCCTGTTATTTCCTAATGAGATGTATCGCAAATCCGCCAAATTCACCATTCAGGTATATGAACTTGGTTCCCTTTTCGTCAGCGGTCCTGGTGCTCTCGTCAAACGTGGCGCCCGCCCTGCCGAAGTGATAAATGGCCCTGTCGACGTCATTGACGGCCAGCGCTATGTGGCCGTGGGTTCCCTTTCCGCCGGGCTTCATCACTTCAAAAGGCTTGCCCGCGAAGATCGAGCTGTTGCCGGGCTTGTACTCCAGGTCAAAGAGCTTGCAGAGGCATCCTGCCAGGTCCGCGGTCTCATCCTCACCGGAGGTGTTGATCCCTATGTGCCTGAGTTCGCAGCCGAGCATGTTCCTGACCGCCTCCTTGCAGATGGCAGTGATCTCGTCCCACTTCCCGCCTTCGATGAGGTCCTTTTTGACCATCCAGGTGCCGCCGCATGCAAGTATCTGATGAAAGCTCATGTAATTAGCCAGGTTATTGGTATTTACTCCGCCGGTGGGCATCCACCTGAGTGTCTTGTAGGGGCCTGCCAGGGCCTTCAGCTTGTCGATGCCGCCGTTCTGCTCCGCGGGGAAAAACTTGACGGCCTCAAGGCCGAGTGCCATGGCCTGCTCCATCTCGCCCGCCGTAGCCGTGCCGGGCAGCATGCATACGCCCTTGTCGAGCACGTATTTGGTGATCTCGGGATTGAAGCCGGGGCTTACCACGAAGCTTACGCCCGCGTCTATCGCGCGGTCCGCCTGATCCCTGGTGAGCACGGTTCCTGCGCCAACGACCATCTCGGGCACTTCCCTGACGATGGCCCTGATCGCGTCCTCGGCTGCCGCCGTACGGAAGGTGACCTCCGCAGCGGGCAGTCCGCCTGCCACCAGCGCCCTGGCCAGCGGAACGGCCTTGCTCGCGTCATCGATCGCTATGACCGGCACGATGCCGATGTCATGGATTTGCTGTAATAATTCGTTCATTCTGTACCCCCTTTTCATCGGACCGGTACGGTGATCTGCGATCCTGATGCCGGCCCCGTATGCGGATAAAATCCTACCTAAAATAAATGTACCCCTTTTGTGGCATAATAACCACAAAAAGGGTACCGAATTGCAAATTATACAACAAGTCGAGCAAGTTTTGCATAGTCGTTCTTTCCATCTTGACTTCCTGGGATTTTTAACCCTCAACGCCTCTTATACGTCCGTTTAGCAGGTCTTTTGGGTTCTTCATCCTCATTTCCGGACTGTATGAACGCTATGATCTCATCTGCCGTTTTCTGACCGGAATGATATGCCTGAAGCACTTTCTTATCATCCAGTTCCTTGCGTTTCACAAGGCTAAGCTCGGATGTGTTGGATGAGAAGATCCGGAAAGCTCAGGAACGGGTTGTGTCAGCGAAGGCGGCGTACGAATCTGCAGTAAAGAATTTGCCGGAGCTGCCGGAGAAAGGGACGCTATGCGGAAGGATGAGCTGTATTCGCTGCTTTTGCAAGATTCTACCCGATTAATGCTTTTTTCCCTTCAAAAGCAAATCCATAATGGAATATTCTATCCTTACTGATACCTCTTGATATCAGATCAGCATCATAATCTTTCTCTTCAATCTGTTTAAGTGCCTTCTTAACCGTTGCCTGAAGATCCTTTTCATCATCAGGATCATGAACCTTGAACTCAATTACATATGCCGGATCACTCTTTGCCTTAGGCTCAAGACATACATCATACCTTCCAAAGCCGCTCTCTCGATTGGAGGTTATGAGGTATCTATCCGCAAGATCCACCATCAGCCCCAGAACAAAGCCATGATAAAATCTTTCCGGTTCATGTTTTTCTGAAGCCGTTTTTCCAACATCAAATACGGAAAAGGTATTAAGCGCTATGTCATTCATGAATCTATTCATGTACTTCACGTCGTTTTGCAAAAGAGCCTTGATAAAATCATTGTATCTTACGTTATCGCCCTCAAACCAACGCTTTATCATATCATCAAAGGTATGCTTAACTTCCAGATTTGTTAGAGATACACTGTATTTTTTCCTGACACCCTGATCCTGCAGAACATCCACAACCTTGAGATACCCTGCAGCAAGCAAAAGGCTAAATATCCCTGATTCGTTTTTATCTATGAGATTAAAAACTATTTCATCATCGATCAAAGCCTCAACAGCCTCTCCCTTTAGCAGACTCTCTACAGCAGTTTTTACGTTTGCCCCGCTTTCCTTTATCAGTTTGTCAACTAAAGAGTTCTCACTGGTATTAGCCCAATAATCATCAAGTTTTCCAGAATCCAGATACCACGTAACGGACCAGGGATTGTAAATATCAGATGCAGATCCAATTCTAAAGCCGTCATACCATCTTTTTATTTCCGGGAACGAAGACTCCTTTCCATACCTGATGAGCGCTTCTCTTACTTCGCTCTCAGTAAACCCAAAATCATTTTCATATCTGGCATTGGTTATGGCATCCACTTTTAAGTTGTTGAGATCAGAGAAAATTGATTCCTTGCTAATTCTGGTAATACCAGTTAAAATTGCCCTCTCAAGATATTGATTGGTCTTAAAGGTAGCGTTAAAAAGATTACGCACAAATCCTGTCATCTCACTCCAAAAGCCATCTACAAAAGCTTCCTGAATCGGAGCGTCATATTCATCCAAAAAGATCAAAACCTTTTTCTCATAGAATTTGCTCAGCAGCTCGCACAGGAACCTTATTGCATCAGTAGCTGTAGCATCAGACATGTCAAAGCTGACCATGTCCCAAAACTTTCTGTCCATGTCTGTGATAAAAGGTGCTTCAAGAATATGGCTGCGGTTCCTGTATAGTCCAACTATCTGCTGAATGATCTGCTGCCTTGCTGTTTCAAAAGATGTTCCCTTGACAGAAGCGAAACTCAAAAAAATAACAGGATATTGGTTGACAAGCCCGTGATAATCACGGTATTTCCATATGGCTAGATTTTTAAACAGTTTCACTCCATTCTGATGTTTGTTGGAAAAAAAATAATCCATCATGCTCAGATTAAGTGTTTTGCCAAATCTCCTGGGCCTGGTAATAAGAGTTACAACATCGCCGCTCTCCCACCAGTTCCTGATAAATTCCGTTTTATCCACATAAAAATAAGCGTTTTCTATAATCGCGGCAAAATCCTGATTGCCAATTGAAATCTCCCTGCGCTCATCTGTTTGCGCAAATGATCCGGAAAGGACGTCTTCCAGGGCTGCAATTGTCGATTCACGAGGCGAATCAATTTTACCTCCCAGCACCTTTTGAACTGTACTAAGTGGCAATCCTGACTTCTGAGAAATCTGCTCGTATGTTAGATTCAGTTCTTTTTTTCTATTTTGCAGCTTGCTAATTATGGAATATTGCATAAGAATGACTCCTTCTTATCGCAATTATAACATACAAAATTGCAATATCAAAAAAGAAAATAGCAATATTGCAATTCCATGCTTGATATTTATTACAATGTCATCAAAAACGATAACTTATCTCTTAACTTCCTAGTGTAGCGTTTCAATGACTCTTTGAGTTAAAATGCCAGATTGTTGTCAGATACGAGGCGAAGG
>CALGGH010000087.1 GCA_937916415.1 uncultured Lachnospiraceae bacterium | reverse complement strand
CAGCTCCGGTTTTTTCCTTGCAATCAAAAAAGCATCCATCGCATAATTTAAAAGTCATTTCTGGACAGCTTCTAAGGACAGATTTAAGGGACAAAACGTTAAGGAGACAAAATTGGCACATACTTATCTGATCAAATATGCGGAGATCGCATTAAAGGGCAAGAACAGGTATCTGTTTGAGGAGGCGCTGGTTCGCCAGATCAAGCATTCGGTTAAGCGCGTGGGCGTGGAGCATGAAGTAAGGCGCACACAGGGACGAATCTACGTGGAGGTTCCGGGTGAACATGACGAGGACGAGGTAGTGGATGCCCTGAAACATGTTTTTGGCATAGTGGGCATCTGCCCCGTTGAAAAGCTGACAGATGATGATTTCGAAGGCATATGCCGTGCGTCCGTCAGGCACGTGGATGAGAATTATCCTGACAAGCACGTTACGTTTAAGGTTGAAGCCAGACGAGCGCGCAAGGATTATCCGCGTAATTCCATGGAGATCAATGCCGACGTGGGCGAAGCCATCCTTGAGGCTTTTCCCGAGATGAAGGTGGACGTGCATAAGCCTGAGGTGACGGTGTACATTGAGGTCAGGGAGGACGTGAGCATATATTCCCGCGTGATCCCGGGACCGGGAGGGATCCCGGTGGGCACGGGCGGCAAGGCGATGCTGCTTCTGTCAGGGGGAATAGATTCACCGGTCGCCGGATACATGATAGCCAAGCGTGGAGTCAAGATCGACGCGGTATATTTTCATGCTCCGCCGTACACCTCCGAGAGGGCCAGGCAAAAGGTCATTGACCTGGCAAGGATCGTATCGGCCTATACCGGTGCCATTTACCTGCACGTCATCAACTTTACCGACATACAGACGTATATCTACGATAAATGCCCGCATGACGAACTGACCATAATCATGCGCAGATACATGATGAGGATAGCTCAGCAGATCGCCCGAGACACTGAATGCATGGCGCTGATAACCGGAGAGTCGATCGGACAGGTGGCGTCCCAGACCGTGCAGAGCCTGACGTGTACTGATGAGGTCTGCGAGATGCCGGTATTCAGGCCCCTCATAGGGTTTGACAAGAGTGACATAGTCGAGATTTCCCAAAAGATAGAGACGTTTGAGACTTCCATCCTGCCATACGAGGACTGCTGTACGATCTTCGTAGCCAAGCATCCCGTGACCAAGCCGAGGCTGGACGTCATCCAGAGGCACGAGCATAACCTCGATGAAGACATGGACGCGCTCGTGAAGAAGGCACTGGATGAAGATGAGGTCATCATCGTGAGATAGGTGCACCGGGGATTGGTCTTAAGCATCGTGCATTTGGGACGGCCCCGCATCCGGGACGGTTCCGATCCGCAAACAAAAAACAGGAGCGTTCAGCTCCTGTTTTCTTCGATTCAACGTTTGGTCTGATCTGATCAGATCACGTAGGGCTTAAGCGCCTCGAGCACGTTGTCCACGTTGTCTTCCGCATGGATGTTAAGATCTATAGGCTTTGAAAGATCCAGTGAGAAGATACCCATAATGGACTTAGCATCGATTACGTATCTGCCTGATACAAGATCGAAATCATAGTCAAACTTGGTGATGTCATTAACAAATGACTTAACCTTATCGATTGAATTCAAAGAAATCTGTACTGTTTTCATCAGAAATTACCTCCTTTACAGTAAAGCCTATGCTATAATACTAAAGGCTTAAAAAGTAAAAGTCAATGTAAAACCCCACAAAAAAACAGACATTATATATGAGAACTGTAGCATTACGCAGCCTCGGTTGTAAGGTCAATGCATACGAGACTGAAGGAATTCAACAAAAATTAGAAAAAATAGGATATATTATTGTGCCTTTTGATTCCAAGGCTGACGTATATATTGTCAATACCTGCTCGGTTACGAACATTGCGGATCACAAGAGCCGTCAGATGCTGCACCGCGCCAAAAAACTCAATCCCGATGCCGTAGTGGTGGCCATTGGCTGCTACGTGGAGACCGGCAGGGACGTGCTGGAAAAGGATCCGGAGGTTGACCTTGTCATCGGCAATGATAAAAAGATGGATTTGCCGCAGATACTGGCGCGGCTTGATCACGGGGACGGTTCTTTTGATCAATCTGCGCCATGGTTGATTGATCATCACCTAAATTATCAGATTGATCAAAAGAACCGTCCCCATGATCAGGTTGATCAAAAGAACCGTCCCCATGATCAGGTTGATCAAAAGAACCGTCCCCGTGATCAGGTTCGGACGCGAACGCGGGCGTTCATCAAGATACAGGACGGGTGCAACAGGTTCTGCACGTACTGCGTGATCCCCTATGCCAGGGGGCGCGTGCGCAGCCGCGAGATGAATGACGTCGTGAGCGAGGTCAGGGCCCTTGCGGACGGCGGCTGCAGGGAGATCGTGCTGACGGGCATCCATATCAGCTCCTTTGGAACGGACCGCGGCGAGCCTGAGATGATACCGCTTTTACGGCAGCTAAATGAAGTCAGCGGATTGCGCCGCATCAGGCTGGGATCGCTGGAACCCGCATACGTAACTCCTGAGTGGGTGGAGGGCGCGCGAGGGATCGACAAGCTCTGCCCGCATTTTCACCTGTCCATGCAGAGCGGATCTGAGACGGTGCTTAAGAGGATGAACCGGCATTATACGCCGGAGGAATATTACGAAAAGGTCTGCATGCTGAGAGAAGCCTTTGGCGACCCCGCATTCACGACCGACGTCATAGTCGGATTCCCCGGAGAGACGCCGGAGGAATTCGCCGAGACTTATGATTTCGTGCAAAAGGCAGGCTTTTTTGAACTGCACGTGTTTAAGTATTCCAGGAGGGACGGAACGCCGGCGGCGGGCATGCCCGGTCAGGTACCTGAACGTGAAAAGCATGCGAGATCGGAAAAGCTGATCGCGCTTGGCAGGGAGCTTTCCATGGACTACAGAAAGCGGAGGCTGGGTACGCAGACGGAGATCCTGACGGAGGAAATCCGTGAAGCCGGAGGCGTTAGGTACATGTGTGGGCATACTCCGGAATACGCATTCGCGGGAATTCACGCAGAGTCAGCGGAGGACGAACAGTCAAATGTCCTGATAGGCGGAACTCTGGAAGGGTTTGCGGATGAGGATCTGATGGTTCTGAAACTGAGCCGATGAGGGCAGCAAGTAGTGACATCTGACTGATATTTTGATAAACTTATTTGTATGGATGACGCAAGCATGATTAACCAGGTCTTGGTTAGGCTCTTCCGCAGGATCAATGCTCTCGAGGAAAAGACTATCTGTACCGGCAGGTTCAAAAACATAACTCTAAATGAATTGCACGTGATAGAGGCGATTGGACCGGAGGGATCCAAAAACATGACCGCGGTTGCCAAGGCTCTGGAGGTGACCACGGGCACGCTCACTACTTCAGTCAATTCACTGGTCAGAAAGGGACTGGTAGAGAGGGTCAGGTCCGAGGAGGACAGGCGGGTCGTTTTGGTCAGTCTGACCGAAACGGGACGAGAGGCCTCGGAGAAACATTCGCGCTTTCATGAAGAAATGGTGAATTCCATCATTGGAGAGCTGGATGATGAAGAGGTCAGGATACTGTCGGGAGCACTGAGCAAGCTGAATGAATTTTTTGAGTCAAAGGACTCTTATGAATAAATAAGCACACAAATGAATTTAGGAGGGTTTTTATGGGCAACGCAAAAGACGCAATTCTAAACGGTCGCACCTATCTCGGCATAGAGCTGGGGTCGACCAGGATAAAGGGAGTTCTGATCGACGATTCTTATGCGCCGATAGCCCAGGGTTCTCACGAGTGGGAAAACAGATACGAGAACGGCATCTGGACATATTCGCTGGAGGACATCTGGAACGGACTCCAGGAGTGTTATGCGGACCTGGCATCGGACGTGCAGAGAAGGTATGACGTCCAGCTGACCACGGTCGGAAGCATAGGCTTTTCTGCCATGATGCACGGCTACATGTCATTCAATGACGAGGGCAAGCTGCTGGTTCCCTTCAGAACCTGGAGAAATTCGGCACAGGCCGAGGCATCCAAAAAGCTTACCGAGGAATTTGACTTTCACATTCCCGAGAGATGGAGCATCGCTCATCTGTATCAGAGCATTTTGAACGGAGAGGAGCACGTGTCCGAGGTCAGCTTCTTTACGACGCTTGCAGGATACATTCACTGGCAGCTGACAGGGGAAAAGGTGCTCGGAGTCGGAGAGGCTTCCGGCATGTTCCCGATCGATCCCTCCACCGGTCAGTTTGACACGACCATGATCGACAAGTTTGACAGGCTCGTGGCTGACAAGGGATATCCCTGGAAGCTTGCCGAGATACTGCCAGGCGTACTTACCGCAGGAGAAGAGGCGGGCGTGCTGTCTGCTGAAGGCGCTCGCAAGATAGATCCGCGCGGAGTGCTTCAGGCAGGCATCAAGCTATGTCCTCCCGAGGGAGACGCAGGCACCGGCATGGCCGCCACCAATGCGGTTAAGCAGCGTACGGGCAACGTTTCCGCCGGTACTTCCGTATTCTCCATGGTCGTCCTTGAAAAGAACCTTTCCAAGGCTTATGAGGAACTGGACATCGTGACCACTCCCATGGGGGATCCCGTGGCAATGGTACACTGCAACAACTGTACTTCGGACATCAATGCCTGGGCCGGACTTTTCAGGGAGTTTGCAGAGGTGTTTGGACTTGGGCTGGACAATGACAAGCTCTACGGCACGCTTTTCAAAAAGGCACTCGAAGGAGACAGTGACTGTGGCGGGCTCCTTTCTTACAATTACATATCCGGTGAAAACATCACCGGCATGGAAGAGGGCAGGCCGATGTTCGTGCGCACTCCCGATGCGAGCTTTACCCTGGCCAACTTCATGAGGACGCATCTGTTCTCAGCGCTCGCGGCGCTCAAGATCGGCAATGACATACTCTTTAACGAGGAACACGTGGCCGTTGACCGCATTACCGGACACGGCGGATTCTTCAAGACTCCCGGCGTGGGCCAGAAGATAATGGCCGCCGCCCTGAACGTGCCCGTTACCTGCATGGAGACCGCAGGCGAGGGAGGCCCCTGGGGCATGGCCCTGCTGGCTGCTTACATGGTGCAGAAGAATGACGGCGAGAGCCTGGGCGATTTCCTTGAGAACAGGGTATTCAAGGGAGAGTCGGGCACGACGATGGATCCCGATGGTTCGGACATAAACGGCTTCAATCGTTTCATGGAAAGATACAAAAAGACCCTGCCTGCGGAGAGGGCTGCGGTCGATAACCTTAAATGATCATACCAAGAAAGGAAATGACTTATGCTAGAAGAATTAAAAAAGCGGGTTTATGAAGCAAACATGCTTCTTCCCAAGCATGACCTCGTAACCTTTACGTGGGGAAACGTGAGCGAGATCGACGAGGAGAGAAAGATATTTGCCATCAAGCCCAGCGGCGTTGAGTATGACAAGCTTTCTCCCGATGACATGGTGCTCGTTGACCTTGAGGGCAAGGTGGTCGAGGGCAAGTACAATCCTTCCAGTGACACCGCCACCCACGTGGAGATATACAAGGCATTCAAATGCGCGGGCGGAGTGGTTCACACCCATTCTCCGCATGCCACCAGCTGGGCCCAGGCCGGCAGGTCGATCCCCTGCTACGGAACGACTCATGCCGACTACATCTACGGTGAAGTGCCCTGCCTTAGATGCCTGAATGAGGCAGAGATCGAGGAGGCCTATGAGCAGAACACGGGCAAGCTGATCGTCAGCGAGTTTGAGCGCATGGGACTTGATCCCGAGGCCGTACCCGCGGTGCTTTGCAAGAATCACGGACCTTTTACCTGGGGCAAGGATGCTCATGAGGCGGTTCACAATGCGGTGGTTCTCGAAGTGGTGGCCAGGATGGCCATGATGACGGAGCGCATCAATCCCGACGTTGAGCCTGCACCCCGGCATCTGTGTGACAAGCATTATTATCGGAAGCATGGTGCAAATGCTTATTACGGGCAGCGGGCATAGATATACATCCATGTATTTCTGGACATGCCCTGTCCCGTCCATGGTACATGGGTATAAAATTGGAATAAATAAATGGAGGTCAAGTATGGACAAACTGGAATTGCAAAAGAAAGCCAATGACGTGCGCAAGGGCATCGTTACGGCGGTGCATGGCGCCAAAGCCGGACATCCCGGCGGATCATTATCAGCAGCAGACATCTACACTTATCTGTACTTCGAAGAGATGAACATAGATCCCAGGGATCCCAAGAAAAAGGACAGGGATCGTTTCGTGCTCTCAAAGGGACATACCGCACCGGGCCTGTATTCGGTGCTTGCCAACAGGGGTTACTTCCCGGTGGAGGACCTGCCCACGCTCAGGCATTTGGGTTCTTATCTACAGGGTCATCCCTGCATGCAGGAGACTCCCGGAGTGGACATGTCGTCCGGTTCCCTCGGACAGGGCATATCGGCCGCAGTCGGCATGGCGCTTGCTGCCAAGCTTGACGGAGCGTCCTACAGGACATATACGCTCCTTGGCGACGGTGAGATAGAGGAAGGTCAGGTCTGGGAGGCAGCCATGTTTGCAGGAGCCAAGAAGCTTGACAACCTCGTGGTCATCGTGGACAACAATGGCCTTCAGATCGACGGCCCCATCGAGCAGGTAAACAATCCATATCCCATAGATAAGAAATTCGATGCATTCAACTTCCACGTGATCAACATCAACGGCAATGATTTTGACGAAATCGCAGCCGCATTCAAGGAAGCACGTGAGACCAAGGGACGTCCCACCGCGATCATAGCCAAGACGCTTAAGGGCAAGGGTGTGTCCTTCATGGAAGGTGCAGTTGGCTGGCACGGCAAGGCACCCAATGACGAAGAGTATGCGATCGCTATGGCTGATCTGGAGAAGATCGGCAAGGAACTGGGAGGTGAATGATCATGGCAGACGTTAAAAAGATAGCTACCAGGGAGAGCTATGGAAATGCTCTCGTAGAAGTGGGACAGGAGAATCCGGGCGTAATAGTTCTTGATGCTGACCTGGCCAATGCGACCAAAACAAACACGTTCCAGAAGGCATTTCCTGACAGGCACATTGACTGCGGCATCGCCGAGTGCAACATGACCGGCATCGCTGCCGGACTGGCAACCTGCGGCAAGATTCCGTTCATCAGCTCCTTCGCCATGTTTGCGGCAGGACGCAACTATGAGCAGATCCGCAATTCCATCGGATATCCTCATCTCAACGTCAAGATCGGCGCGACTCATGCCGGCATCACCGTTGGAGAGGACGGCGCATCACATCAGTGTCTAGAGGACATCGCCCTGATGCGCGTCATTCCCGGCATGACAGTCATCGTGCCCGCTGATGACACCGAGGCCAAGGCAGCCGTTCATGCGGCAGTTGATTATGAGGGCCCGGTTTATTTGAGGTTTGGACGTGCAGGAGTTCCCATCATCAACGACCCCGAGACCTATAAGTTTGAGATGGGCAAGGGCGTGCTCCTGAGGGAAGGAACTGACGTGACCATAGTAGCAACGGGGATCATGGTTGCAGCCGCGCTTGACGCTGCAGAGATCCTGGCAGCCGACGGAATCAGCGCAGAGGTCATCAACATACACACGATCAAGCCGCTGGACGAGGACATCATAATCAAGTCCGCATCCAAGACCGGCAAGGTCGTAACGGCAGAAGAACATTCCGTGATCGGCGGCCTGGGCAGCGCCGTCAGCGACTGCCTGAGCGCCAAGCATCCCACTACGGTGTACAAGATCGGCATCAACGATCAGTTCGGCGAGTCCGGTACGGCAGCCGCCCTGGTTGAAAAGTACGGTCTTGACGGAGCCGGCGTTGCGAAGAGCGTGAAAGGATTCTTAAAGTAATCACGATGAAACATAACATTTTGGCACCGTCAATACTGGCAGCAGATTGTGCGGTGCTCGGAGAACAGATAAAGGCTATAGAGAGAGGCGGAGCAAAGTACGTTCACATTGACGTGATGGACGGCGTCTTTGTGCCGTCCCTGTCCTTCGGAATACCGGTGGTGTCTTCCGTTCGCAAGGTGACCGACCTGAAGCTGGACGTCCATCTGATGATAATCCGTCCGTTAAAGTACGTCAGGAGCTTCGCGGAAGCCGGTGCGGACGGGATCACCTTCCACTATGAATCGGAGGATGATCCCGAAGAAGTGATCCGCGCGATTAGGGAATCGGGATGCAAGGTCGGCATGAGCATTCGCCCGGACACGCGCGTTGAAGACGTTTACCCCTATCTGGACAAGATAGACATGCTGCTGATCATGACCGTCCAGCCCGGATTCGGCGGACAGACCTACATCAGGGAATCAACGATGCGCATAGCCCAGGCGGCCAATTACGTGGCGGCGAACAAGCTGGACTGCGACATCGAGGTAGACGGAGGGATGACCGCAGATACGGTCAGGATCGTGATAGAAGTCGGTGCCAACGTGATCGTCGCGGGCAGCGCGATCTTTAAGGGCGATGCCGAAGCTAATTGCAAAAAATACGTGGCAATATTGGATCAGACTCAGAAAGGCGAGGTGTTATGAGCCCGGCAAACAGAAACGCAGGAACCTTCATTCCTCCTGCACCGGATAAGATCAAGCTGAACAGAAACGACCCCTGCTGGTGCGGAAGCGGGCGCAAATACAAGGTCTGCCATGAGAGAATGGATGAAAGGATCGAATCCATCCGGCTGTCGGGACACATAGTCCCGGGACACGCGCAGATCAAGAACGCCGAGCAGATAGAAGGCATACGCGAGAGCAGTAAGCTGAACATAGCGATACTTGACGAGATAGGCAAGCGGATATGCGAAGGCATGACGACTCAGCAGATAGATGACATCGTATATGAGATGACCACGGACATGGGAGGCATTCCCGCGCCGCTTAACTATGAGGGATTTCCCAAGAGCGTATGCACCTCGCTGAATGATGAGGTTTGTCACGGCATACCGTCTGACAAGATCGTGCTCAGGGACGGCGACATCATCAACGTGGACTGTTCCACGATCTACAAGGATTATTTTTCGGATTCCTCCAGAATGTTCTGCATAGGCAACGTATCCGAGGAGAAAAAGAGGCTCGTGACCGTTGCGAAGGAATGCATGCAAAAGGGCATCGACGCGGTCAAGCCGTGGACTTTCCTGGGAGACATGGCGGATGCCGTCAATTCGCATGCCAAGGCCAACGGATACACTATAGTGAGGGAGATCGGCGGGCACGGCGTAGGGATCGAATTTCATGAGGAACCCTGGGTGAGCTACGTGACCAGGCCCGGCACGGAGATGCTGATGGTTCCCGGCATGGTGTTTACGATAGAACCCATGGTCAACATGGGCAAGGCAGACATTTACACCGACGAGGAGAATGGCTGGACCGTATATACCAGGGACGGCAAGCCAAGCGCACAGTGGGAAGTGACGCTCGCCGTGACGGAAGACGGCTGCGAGATTCTGACATATTAGTTTTGGCATCTGTTTGGAGCAAGCTATGAAATACGTTAGGGAATTAAAAGAGGGTGACAGGATTTCGGACATATACCTGTGCAAATCCTGCAATTCGGCGCTGACGCGTAACGGCAAGGAATATGAAAACGTGGTGCTCCTTGACAAGACCGGAACGATCGACGCGAAGGTTTGGGAGCCCCATTCGGCAGGGATAGGAGAGCATGAGGCGCTCGATTACATAGAGGTCGGTGGCGAAGTGACGTCCTTTAATGGCGCGCTCCAGGTCAATGTCAAGAGGATCCGCAAATGTGACGAAGGCGAGTATGATCCGTCCAATTACGTGCCTACCACGCCGTATGACGTGGAGGAAATGTGGACGGAGCTTAAGGGAATGATCGAATCCGTCGGCGAGCCGCATCTAAGGCAGCTGCTGGATCATTTCTTTGGGAATGAGGAGTTCGCGGCCAGCTTTAAGAAGTCGTCAGCCGCCAAGTCCATTCATCATGGATTCGTGGGCGGACTGCTTCAGCACACGCTTGGCGTTGCGCGCATATGCGATTTTTTGGCCGGACGGTATGACAGGCTGAACCGTGACCTGCTGATAACTGCAGCACTGTGTCATGACATAGGCAAGATCCGTGAGCTAAGCCGATTTCCGCAGAATGACTACACCGACGAAGGTCAGTATCTGGGACACATCATCATAGGAGTGGAAATGGTGGATGAAGCCCTGCGGGACATCGATGGTTTTCCGCCGGCGCTTGAGAATGAGCTGAAGCACTGCATTCTGTCGCACCATGGCGAATTTGAGTTTGGATCTCCCAAGAAACCGGCCATAATTGAAGCAGTGGCGCTCAATTTTGCGGACAATACGGATGCCAAGCTGGAGGCATTTACCGAGATCCTGGATAATAATGATTCTGTCGGCTGGTTGGGCTTTAACAGGATATTTGAATCCAATCTGCATAAGGCACTGTAAACAAATAACTTCCTAATCTGCTTGTCTGAATTTCCATGTGACTGCGTTGTCGTCAGTCGCCGTAGTAAGGATCTGTCAATAATTAATCTGATCATCTTGCTTGTCTGCATTCCCGACAGCTGCGTCAGAAAGCCTCGCCGTAGTAAATTCATTTCATGCCTGGTGATTAGGCCAACCTCGCAGGCCTGTATCCTATTTATTTGCGGAGCGCGTTCTCCGCCCTTTTTCATCTTCCCTATTCGATTTGCCATGAGTGTGATAAAATCATATGTGTTGGCGCATCTATGTCAGAAGGCGATAAACAGATGTTTTGACCATTATATAGGAGAAAAAAATGTACGATCGTCAAAAACCGCAGCCGCATCAGCTGTACAGGCATTTCAAAGGAAATACATATCAAGTGTTATGCATAGCAAAGCACTCCGAAACCGGAGAGGAGATGGTAGTTTATCAGGCACTTTACGGAGATTACGGATATTACGTAAGGCCCCTAACTATGTTCATGGAGCCCGTTGACCGGGTGAAGCATCCGGGCGTGAGTCAGAAATACAGGTTTGAAGAAATAAGGCCTGCAGATGAGGCGAGAACGTATTCGGATTCCATGGCGATCCCGCGAACAAATGAGGAACCTTTGCCAGCGGAACCTGTGGCAGCGAAATCGGAGTCCGCCGAAACGGAGGCTCCAAACGTGCAGGCAGGTGAACAGGCGAATGAACAATCGGTGACCGCGGAAACCGAATCATCCGAATACACCCTTGATGAGGACGTGGAGCGTTTCCTGGATGCGGATACTTATGAACAAAGGGTGGACATACTGTCAGAAATGCGATTAAAGATAAATGACGAAATGATAGATATTATGTCAACCACAATAGGGATCGAGGTCAATGAAGGTCCGATACAAAAGAGATATGAGAGGCTGATGGACGCCATCATGCTCAGGCGCAGGTACGAGGCTCACAGGTTGCGCTAAGGAGCTGTTCAGAAAAGCAGACAAGCAGAATTAAAAGTTATTCCGTAACAGATCCTAAGCCTGGAAGTACGTCCATGTACTTCCGAACAGGCATGTGCGTCATCCTGACGCATCTTTACATTAGCAGTCTCAGTTTATCAGGCAGGGTCTCCACCATGAAGTCCCTGCTTTTTCTATGGACTTCGCCATCAGTGTGCACCCACAGCTCACCGGTGGTACTTATGCGCACCTTAGATGCCCTGGTGCACGTAATGCCCTTGAACCATACGTGCTTGCCTGAATAGGCAAAGGGAAATGCCACGAGGAACTTGATCTTGTGCCTGATGCTGACTATGCACAGATCCAGCAGGCCGTCAGTGGGGTCAGCATTGGGACAGAACATGAATCCGCCGCCTTCGTATTTGTTCTGCATGATTGCTATGAACAGAAACCTCGGCAGCCTGACGGGTTCTCCGCCGTCAAGGGTGTATGAGATCTTGACCCCGGTTTCAGCCAGGAGATTCTTGAGTGCGATGGTTATGTAGGTCAGTTTGCCGAGACCGAGCTTGTTGAGCAGTCCCTTCGTGCCGTCCGTATGCATGGCTTCTTCACATACCGCGGCGTCAAAGCCTATGCCGCAGCTTACGTCGAACCTGCGGGTGATGGTCATGGGCTCGCCGTTTTCGTCCTTCGCGTCCAGATAGGTGATCTGCCCGACGTCGAGCAGGGTGGGAGCGGTGCAGCCGAGTATGTTGTCCAGCATCCGGGAGACGCTCCTGGGATAGTTTAGCGCCCTGGCGAAGTCGTTGCTTGATCCCGTGGGTACGTATCCGACGCTGATGGCACTAAAGTCCATGATGCCCTGCAGCGCCTCGTTCATGGTGCCGTCACCGCCGATCACGATCAGATTTATGTGACCATACTTCTCCAGGGGGTCCGTAAGCTTGGACACGATCTTTATGACATGACCGGGATATTCGGAAAATATCACACGATATTTAATATTTCTTTCCTTGAGAACGAGTTCCATCTGCTCCCAGAGCTTGCGACCCTTGCCGGAGCGAGATGCAGGATTGATGATTACGTGATACATTTTCTTTTGAATGCATGGAAATGAAGCCGCCATCCCCCCTGTAGAAGATGACGGCGATCGATCAGTTGTATCTTTCCTCTCCCCAAAAGAAGAGTGCCACGGTGCCGGGACCGGTGTGTGAACCGATCGTGGTGCCGATCGAAGTGATCTGCACCGGCGCGGCCAGCTTGGGGAACCTGGATTCGATGACGTCAGCCAGCGCACGGGCGTCTTCATGGCAGTGCGCGTTTGAAATGAACACCTTTCCACTGTAATTTAGTCCGTCCTCTGCCAGCTGTTCCATCTTCTTTTCACAGGCTTCTATGACCTTTTTCTTGGTGCGGATCTTTTCGCGTGCTACCAGCTTGCCCTCGTAGTCGACGTTGAGAAGAGGACATATGTTCAGTGCCGATCCAAAGAATCCGGCAGCCTTGGACACGCGTCCGCCCCTGATGAGATAAGTGAGATCCGAAGTGAAGAACCAGTGGTTGATCTTTTTCTTGTTGTTCTCTGCGAAGTTGCGTACTTCGTCTATGGACATGCCCTGATCGCGCAGGTCAGCCAGCTTGTCCATCAGCAGACCGAATCCGGCGGAAGCCGCCAGATTCGGTCT
>CALGGH010000086.1 GCA_937916415.1 uncultured Lachnospiraceae bacterium | reverse complement strand
AAGTCCAGGTATTCTTTACTTGATGCCATGCTCATCCTCCTTGAAAACAGACCATACGCAGTGGACAAACATATTCCTTGACGACGAATCTTACGGCAGAAACAAGGGTTACTATGTTCTGTTGGAGGCATTCCGTGATATTTTCGAACGTGGTGGCGAAAAAAACTGGGAAAAATCCATTGATTTGATCAACACCGACTGTACCGACATCGACAAGCTGAATGCGATGGCCGTTTCGTCCCGCGGCCGGCCGGATCATTCCTTCAGCTGATCCATCCAGGTTCTGATCAGCCCGCCGTCCCGATCCGCCGCCTCGTACAGCAGCCGCTCCAGGTTGCTGGAAATGAGGATATCCATCGAGGGAGAGACCGTGGTATAGAAATCGCGGTTTTTATCATAGACGCCGGTTGATAAAAAGTCTGTCAGGATGTTGTTCGTGTTCGAAGGGCAGATAAGCTTCCGTACCGGAAGGCCCATGAGAATCGCAAGATAACCGGCGAGGATATCGCCGAAATTGCCGGTGGGGACCGTGAAATTGACCGGGTCGCCCTCCCGGATCACGCCCGATTTCAGAAGGTCAGCGTAGGCCTTGAAATAGTAGACGACCTGCGGGATAAGCCGGCCGATGTTGATCGAATTGGCCGAGGAGAAGGCAAAGCCCTTTTCCGCCATGCGTTTTTTCAGCTCCTCATTTCCAAAGATCCTCTTGACCTCGCTCTGGGCATCGTCAAAATTGCCCCGGATCCCGACCACACAGGTATTATCGCCCTTCTGGGTCACCATCTGCCGCTCCTGGATCGAAGACACTCCGTCCTTGGGATAAAACACTATGATGCGCGTGCCGGGGACGTCGGCAAATCCTGCCAGCGCGGCCTTGCCGGTGTCACCGCTGGTCGCCGTCAGGATGACTATCGTGCGGTCTACGTCGTTCTTACGTGCCGCGGTCGTCATCAGGTGCGGCAGTATGGACAGTGCCATGTCCTTGAACGCTATCGTGGCCCCGTGATACAGTTCCAGGAAATATGCGTCGGAGCTCTCAGCTAACGGCGCGATCTCCTCGGTGTCAAACTTGTCGTCATATGCAGCGGCTATGCAGGATCTTAGTTCCTCCTCCGTAAAATCCGTCAGCAGCAGCTTCATTACCTCATAGGCCACCTCGCGGTAATCCATCGCCGCCAGGTCCTTCAGCGTCACGTCCAGCGCGGGGACGTGATCCGGCACGAAAAGGCCTCCGTCCGGGGCCAGTCCCTGCAGGATGGCCTGTGAAGCCGTTACCTTGAGCTTACCTCCTCTGGTGGAGCAATACGTGATCATTTTTGATGCCTCCGTTATAAACATTTAAATGCATACCTTTATATATTATCACGGATGACGCGGCTTTGACACCTAATTTTTCCTCGTGAGATCCTGATGCAATAAACCACAAATTATTATTGTCACAAGCAAACCTTCCCAAAAAACCAACCTTGCTTTTGCACGTGTTATACTATGCTTATGAACGAAAGACCCGCCGGCACGTACGTTGCACGCAAAAAAGACAATTCCATATATTACCGCGCATCCATGACCTGCGGCGGCAGGCACGTGTCCCTCGGCAGCTATGCGTCCGCGGAAGACGCGGGCCGGGCATATGAGGAAGCCCGTCAGCTGCTTCGGTCCGACCTTTCGATCGACGACTACGGCGACGGGCATCATCTGAGCTTTGAAAAATGGGTGGTCATTTGCAACTACAGGGACAACGAGGTATACACGCCGAACCCCATTTACGTGCGTCCCAGACTCTTTTACTACTACTTCGCTCCGGGAGACTTCTTCATCTTTTCAGGCGAAGACCTGTTCTACTATTCCGCTCACAAGATACAGCGGAGGGGCGGTCATTATTTCGTGGCGGACTACGGATCGCAGATAAACATACTGTCCAGGTACGGGATAAGGGCCCACGCGGTTCCCGGAAGGGACTACGTCTTCATCAACGGTAACTCCCAGGACATGCAGTATTCCAACGTCGAGGTCATCAACCCTTATCACGGGGTCGTCAGAAATCCCGACGCAAGCTTTACGGCCAGGATCCACGTAAACGGCTACGTGACCATAGGTACGTACCCTGACGCGATAACCGCCGCCATGGCATATAACAAGGCGGCCGACGTCTGCAACGAGAACGGAGTCAGCAGGCAGTATCCGGTCAACTACGTGGACGGCCTGTCGGCCAAGGCGTACGCGGACCTCTACACCGCCGTCTCCATATCACCTGCCGTGAAGTCCAAGGCTGCTTCCTTTCACCTGACCGAATAGTCCACGAAGCTCAGGCTGACCCCGTATTCACCCGTCAGGCTTTTGAGCAGGGTATTTCCGGTATTGTATTTCCACATGTTCATCATATAGGGATAATCAGGCAGATTGCCTTCATTGTTGACCCACACTTCGTTGTCGCCTATAGCGGATAAGTTGATCCTGGTCAGCAGGAATTCCTTGTTTCCGCTGATCAGGCTGTTATATCCGCCCTTTTCGACGGCGGAGCAGAACGCATTCAGC
The DNA here is from genome assembly GCA_937916415.1 of uncultured Lachnospiraceae bacterium. Lineage (GTDB taxonomy): Bacteria > Bacillota > Clostridia > Lachnospirales > Lachnospiraceae > XBB2008. The sequence goes on along the minus strand of CALGGH010000086.1, from coordinate 1,854 downwards.
ACCTGAGTCCTCGCGGAATTGCTCAGGCTGTCTATGCGCGAAGCGGCATTGGGTATCTGATGCATCTCTATGGCCACTGGATAGGTAACCCTGAACTTGCCAGTGGTACCCGTCACCACCGTAGTGCCGGTGCCGTTGGCGTTTCCCGTGGGTGCTGACGGATCTGAGCCCGCACCCTGCGCGGTGCCGGCGGCAGGGTTAGTGCCTGCTCCGGTCGCGGCATTTGAGGCATTCGCGGCATTGGCGGCATTGGTCTGGCTGACCTCGCTGACGTTGACCGTGTCCACGCTCTGATTGCCGTTTTCATCGGTCTTGACCGTCGTGACATTGCCATACGGATCAGTATTGACGGTGGTCTTGGACGTGACGGTTCCGTTTGAATCCGTCACGGTCGTGGTCGTGTTTCCCTTGTCATCTATCACGAGAACGGTGGTATTGCCGTTTGAATCCTTGGTCGTGGTCGTGGTGTTAAACCTGGACGGATCGATGCCCGTCCCCAGATTCGTGCCGTTGGCCGCGAAGCCGCTGCCCGAACCGGACGCTGATGATTCTCCGTTGTCCGTCAAAACGGGCGTAGCCTGCGCCGGCAGCTCCTGACCGGGATTCTCTATCGCCATCTGCGCGTACGCCAGCTGCGTCATCACGTAGGTGGCCTCCTCTATCGCCTCTCCCTCGCTGATGGCCTGAGAGGAAAAATAAACCCCAAAAGGCATCCCTGCATTCACGGCTCCCTTTACGTTTTCAATGAATTTGGAGTCAGCCAATATCTTGCCCGAATCATATCCCCGGGCTCCCGCGCGGATCATCACGTAGTCCGCCTCCGTCTTGAGCCTCGTCCAGTCGATCGCGGTGGTATACTGCGATATGTCGGCTCCGGTCCTGGACGTGAGCCTGCCCGATGCGTAATACCCGACGATGCCGTTTTTGCTCTGGAAGTTTACGTCCTCATAGGAATTCAGCTTTTGGGACGTATTGATCATGAGCCATTCCGTGCTCCCGTCCATGTGCTTAACGAGGGTATGCTTGCCATCCGTTGCGAGATCCGCGTTTTCTTCGGCTTCCTTGGCGGCGGCTTCGGCTGCATCCAGCTCCGCCTGCCGCATGTCGGCCTCACGCTGTTCAAGCTTGTCCTTGCGGTTCTGGTCCTCGTTCATGGCCTGATTAAGGATCGTTACGTCCTCGTCCCTCTGATACATGTCCCAAAAATTCAGGTCATCCGCAGTCAGGGTGTCAGGCTGCGCGACCTCGCTCTCTTCCTCCTGAAGGGGAAGCGCCGCGGCATTAGTATGGGTCTTTTTGTTTTTCCCGGTATTGTTGACCAGCAGGACGATCGCGAGCACCACGAAAATGGCGGCCGAGGCTGCCAGTATCACGGTGGGCATCCTGAGGCTCACGCGTCCGTATTCATCTTCATCTCTCAGCTTCATGTTCTAATTCTTCCGCCGTTCGGCATTGAATGTTCAACTATTATGATTATAATGGATTTATGAAAAATGACAACCTTGCCAGCCGCATATTGGCCATCATCCTAAGCCTGGCCATCGTCCTGTCCGCGACCTCGTGCGCCAGGTCGGAGGATGCTCCCGCCACGTACGCAGACCTGTTCTTTGACACGGTGATAAACGTCACCCTGTATGAGTATCCCGGCTCGTCATCTGCCATTTTTGACAGGTGCAGGGATGCGTGTTCATTGTATGAATCCCTGCTCTCCCCGACCGATCCGGACTCCGACGTGTGGAAGGTCAACCACGCCAAGTCATTCCCCGTAGCCATCAGTCGGGAAACCGCGGACGTCATAGCCTTCGCCCTCGAATACTGCGAGCTGTCGGACGGCCTGATGGACGTATCGGCGGG
>CALGGH010000085.1 GCA_937916415.1 uncultured Lachnospiraceae bacterium | reverse complement strand
GTGTGCCGTAGAGTGAAAAGCTGATGTTCGTCAGGCCGCGCCAGGTCAGGCACTTGTCGTTCAGGAACTTCATCACCGCCAGGGCGAAGTCTTTCCCTTCCGGATCGGTGTGGGAGCATCCCTTCATCCGCCAGGTGCATTCGCATAAGCCCGCATAACCCAGACTGATGGTTGAGTAATTGTCATACAGCAGCCTGTCTATCTTCTCTCCCGTAGCAAGGCGGCTGATCGCCCCATGCTGCCAGAGGATCGGCGCGACATCTGAGGGCGTACCCACCAGCGTGTTGTGCCGGACCATGAGCGCCTTGAAGCACAGCTCGCACCGCTCGTTGAGAATCTGCCAGAACTTCGTCTCATCCCCATCGGAGGAACAGGCAGCGTCCACCAGATTAACCGTCACCGCTCCCTGGTTGAAGCGGCCGTAGTATTTATGGCTGCCATCCTCGTTCAGCCCCACAGTATCCGGCGTGAGGAATGCCCGGCATCCCATGCAGGTGTATACCTCTCCCCTTAAGCTCCCGCATAACCTTTGCGCTTATGTAGTCCGGAACCATCCGCCTCGCGGTACATTCCGCAGCCAATACCGTCAAATCCCAGTAGGGAGCATCCTTTGTGATGTTGTCCTTATCCAGCACATAGATAAACTTCGGGAATGCCGGAGTGATCCATGCCCCGGTCTCGTTCTTCACCCCCTGTATCCTCTGGCGCAGGACTTCCCGGATGAGCATCGCAAGGTCATCACGCAGCCGGCCTTCGGGAACCTCGTCAAGGTACATGAACATGGTCACGAAAGGAGTCTGCCCGTTGCAAGTCATCAGCGTCAGTATCTGGTACTGGATGGTCTGTATCCCGGAGCGGACCTCCCTCGCCAGCTTCTTCTCAACGATATGAAGAACCTCATCTTCGGAGAGCTTGCATCCGCAGTCACCACTCACATCCTCCAATAGCACCCTGCGTATCTTCTGGCGGGACACATCCACGAACGGTGCAAGGTGCGCCAAAGAGAAGCTCTGCCCTCCGTACTGATTTGAGGCCACATGTGCGATAATCTGTGTGGTGATATTGCAGGCCGTAAAGAAGCTGTGCGGCTTCTCTATCAGCGTCCCCGATATCACCGTACCGTTCTGCAGCATGTCCTCAAGGTTGATAAGGTCGCAGTTGTGGAGCGGTCCGGAAATATAATCCGTGTCATGCACATGGATGATTCCCTCGTCATGGGCTGCCATCACGTCCTCCGGCATGAAGTATCTGCGCACCAGGTCACGGCTTGCCTCGCCAGCCATGTAATCACGCATGGTGGAGTTGATGATGGGGTTCTTGTTGCTGTTCTCCTGAAAGGCTTCCTCATTCTGCCGCTTAAGGAGCGCCAGTATCTTTCCGTCCGTGCTGTTCTCGCGCCTGCCCATCTCATGCTTGTGCCGGTAATGGGTATAAAGCCTCATTAACCTCGGATGCCCCGCTTTTATCAGTTCCTTCTCCACGATATCCTGTATCTCTTCAACGCCTGCTGCCCTGCCGCATATAGGACACATCATTTTCTCGCAAGATGCATGTCTTGGATCTCTTTCTGTCCCAGAACAGTTTCATGTCACCACGATGCGGCACGATGTGGTCGACCACCTCTGCCTTGGTATAAACGCCACGCTCCATGCAACGGACGCACAGCGGATGCTCTTCAAGGAACCTGCGGCTTGCCTTCTGCCACTTGAACCCATACCCTCGCCCGGACGCTCCCGGCCTGTCCTCCCTCTGCCTACCCATGTGCTTCTCACAGTACCGCTGCCCCGCAGGCACAAGCTCCGGGCAGTTGTTCACCGCACACGGGTGCTTTGCTTTCGTTGCCATAAATTTCCTCCGTTTCCCTAAAATTTAATTTGCATTTCATAAAATTTCGCTTGTAATGTCTGCTGTTTTGCTGTATACTAATTCTGTATGCAGGAGTTTTCCTGCAAAAAGTGGTGAGGCCTACCATGAGTGGCAATTATAAAAGCAGTGAGGCCTACTGGGTTCCTCGGAATCAAAGTGGCAATTATAAGAGCGGTGAGTCCTACCGGGTGGCTCGTCCAACCAAAGTGGAGATTATTCTGGGCTGTGTCTTGGCACAGCCCATTTTTTTGGAGGTGTACCATGAAGCAGCCGCGTCTAAGCCTGTATACGATTGATTTGAAATACATCCGTAACCTTGCAAAGGTAGACGATAACGTCCTTTCCATTTCTCCGCAGGTCGGTAAGAGCACAAGGCCTTTCATCGGCATCATCGTGATATGTGATGATAAGCAATACTGCATCCCCTTAAGTTCACCGAAGTCCAAGCACGAGAATATGAAAAACGATGCAGACTTTTCAAAAATATTTGATCCTCACGGAACCCTTATCGGCGTGCTCAACTTTAACAACATGATTCCGGTTCGGCCTGATGTCATAACACCTCTGGATATCAAGATCCACAAGAATGATAATCCGTCAACTGTTCACTACAAAAAGCTGGCAATGAACCAGCTGACATTCTGCCGCCAAAATCAGGACGCTATTGTCACAAAGGCAAATAAGCTTTATAAAATGATTACCGGAAATAAGGCAAACCATCTTCTCCGGAAACGGTGCTGCAATTTTTCCGCACTAGAACTCGTTTTGGAAAAATACAAGGCTTAGCTTGTCATCCCGGGCACCTTCCGACCTATCGTCCTCCGGCTAATCATGTTCGCCGAAATTTCGGCACACGCCGACATCTCCCCGTCATGCCAAAATTCCCCTCAAAGTCATAAGCCGTGACCGCAGCAAGTGCGTAAAGCATCATCTGGCTGTCATGGTTTGCGTCCACGAAAAGATCTGCTTTACTGCTGTTCCTGGTTTTTTGTGTTTTAGAACCCACTCTGGATACATCTTCTCATCTCCTTATTAAGTAGTGTATATTATACACTACTATGACCAAAAAAGAAAGTACCTTTTATTCAATACTTCCTTTTTTCTTAAAAAATATTAAGCGATTGCCCTAAATTCACAAAAAATCCTGTCAAAATTTTCATCCTGTACGGCCATTCCAAACCCCAATCCGTTACATTGTGTCAAAGCCGAAGTCTACGTACCTCATCCACCAGCCCGGACTCTCGCTTATGCTGTGAACGCTAAACTGACCATGACCGTTTTTAGCAACATATATCTGTCAGACGTCCTTAACGTAACCTGTCTGAAGCGGCAGTGACCTGATGCGTGCGACTTCAAGTCCGTCCGGCAGTACCCTGCCTCCGTCCGGACGCTCCACTCCGGCCACGTGGCTCTTTTACACTAAATATGGTATCATATTAATGATGCACGTACAATATGATGGTTTTCTGCACGTCAAAGGAGGATCGCGTCATGAAGAAAGCATTACTATCCGATCTGTTGAAGAACCTCGATCACGAATGCCTGCAGGGAAGCGAGGATGCGGAGATCACGTCCGTCGTCTACGATTCCCGCAAGGTCAGTCCGGGCAGCCTGTTCACCTGCATCATAGGTGCAAACTCCGACGGACATGATTACGTTACTGAAGTATGCGAAAAAGGCGCCACCTGCATCATAGTCTGCAGGGAAGTGGGCGAAATCCCAGATGGCGTGACCGTCATAAAGGTAGAAAACACACGTTATGCATTGGCTTTCATATCAGCCGCATGGTTCGGACATCCCGCGGACAAGCTATGCGTCATAGGGATCACGGGCACCAAGGGCAAGACGACGACCACCTATCTGGTGAAATCCATACTCGAACGTGCCGGACGCAAATGCGGACTCATCGGAACCATAGAGGTCATCATCGGCGACGAACGCATACACGCAGAAAACACCACCCCGGAGTCCTATCTCATCCAGGAATATTTCGCCAGGATGGTTGAGGCCGGCATGGACGCCGTCGTAATGGAGGTGTCAAGTCAGGGACTCATGCTGCACCGTACCCAGGGCTTCATCTTCGATCTCGGCATCTTCACCAATCTGGAGCCCGATCACGTCGGTCCCAACGAGCACAAGGACTTAGATGACTACGTTCACTGCAAGAGCCTTCTTTTTAAGCAATGCAGGACGGGCATAGTCAATGCCGATGACTCACATTGCGGAAAGATCCTGGAAAACCGCGTCTGCGACCTGATCACCTACGGAATCGAATCAGATGCCGACCTGAAGGCGGAAAACATCTCCCTGATCAACCGCCCCGGCATGCTCGGTGCCGAATTTGACGTAAGCGGACTCGTCCGGGAGCACGTGATACTGCCTAATCCCGGCATGTTCAGCGTGTACAACGCTCTCTGCGCGATCGCCATATGCAGCCACCTAAGGATACGGCCTGAAATCATGCGCGAGGGACTGCTAAACGCCCGCATCAAGGGGCGCGTCGAACCCGTCCACGTATCTGACGACTATACCCTGCTCATCGACTATGCTCACAATGCCATGGCCCTGGAAAGCCTGCTGACGACGCTGCGGGCATATGATCCCGGCAGGCTGGTCTGCGTATTCGGATGCGGCGGCAACAGGTCAAGGTCCCGCAGGTTCGAGATGGGCGAGGTGAGCGGACGTCTGGCCGACCTCACCATCATTACTTCCGACAATCCGCGTTTTGAGGAACCTCTCGACATCATGGCCGACATTCGTACCGGCATCAAAAAAACAAGCGGAAAATACGTGGAAATACCCGACCGCAGGGAGGCGATCAGGTATTCGATGCAAAATGCCCTTCCCGGCGACGTCATAGTGCTGGCCGGCAAGGGACACGAAGATTATCAGGAGATCAAGGGCGTCAAATACCCCATGGACGAACGAGACCTGATAGCGGACGTAATGAATGAGCGCTGATCAGGCGGGCGGCGTCAGGACGTTAACGTCAGGCGCTGCCCATGTCACGATGCTCCTCTATGAACTTAAGAAACTCTTTTTCGGGCAGCGGCTTGCAGAAATAGAATCCCTGCATCAGTTCACAGCCCTGTATCAGATCTGCCTCCAGGTCCGAGAACCGCCTGGCAACCCTTTCCTGCTCCACGCCTTCAACGAGCACTTCCTTGCCCATTTCCTTGAACATCCTGATCGTATCCCTGATGACGATGCACATCTGGGGATCATCTATCAGGTCTACGAAGCTCTTGTCCAGCTTCACCTGGTCTATCGGCAGGTCCGTGGTACGCTTGATGTTGGAATCCCCGGTACCATAGTCATCCAGAGCTATGGCTATGCCATAATCATGCAGCTGCCTGATGTTGGCATCCACTATCTCCGGATTGATGTCCACCGCACCCTCAGTCAGTTCAAAGCTCATGTAATGAGGATCAACGCCGTATTTGTCGAGCAATTCCCTGACCCTGTCCACGAGATTGACCTCTATGCACTGCGTTGCGCTCAGGTTAACCTCCACGTACCTCAGGCCCAGCTTATCCATGTCCAGCGTGGAGATGAACCTGATCACGTCCTCGAATACGAACTCTCCTATGTCATGTATGTAGCCGTTGATCTCGGACGCGGGTATGAACAGGTTAGGCGGAATATGACCATACTCCGGATCCCAGAGCCTGATCATGGCCTCCGCTGCGACAAAGCGCTTTTCACTGACCGAATATATGGGCTGATAGTACATGCGGAACCCTTTGTTCTCAACGGCGCGCTTAAGTATCTCATCCAGGTCATTTTTGACCATGAACTCCTTGTTGTTCTTATAATTGCGGTAGTAATGCACCTCCCTGGTGGCAGGAAGCGTTCTGTGGAAATTGGTGCTCAGCGAGAACAGCGTCGCGGCGTCACGGATGTCATCCGGACAGAACGCCACGCATATCCTGGCATCCATGAATACGTTAAACCTGCCGAAGTTCATCTGTTCCCCATAGCATATCTTAAGCTCCTCGGCTATTGCTGCAACGCCATCATCTTCCATGTCCTCGCCAACTGCGGCGAAGAGTCCGTTCTCCATGTAATATATCCCGGCATCATAGTCATATTTCCTAAAAACGTCATAAGCCCTGTCAGTTATGCCGTGCAGGAATGCATTATGCCCCTGCATGCCCAGGTACGTGTGCAGGTTGTCATTGTTCACTATCTTGATGAAGATGACCGATATGGGCTTGCCGGAGGCCAGGTTACGCGTGACGACGTCCAGGCACGCGGTATATTTGAGAGCTCCGGTGATCGGATTGATCTGAGTGTCGGTCCTCTTGTACATGATCATGAAGAAAAGCAGCGCCAGTGACACCGAGAAACATTCAACCAGATAATTGTCATAGAGCATCTGTACGAGAAGTCCTGCCGTAACGACCGCCAGCAGGAACACCAGCGTCACGTTTTTGTTCCGGTTAACGTATTTTCTATGGATCAGGAGCACGGCCAGATTCCACAGTGCAAAGATAAGGGCTACGACGTAGAATAACGTGATGCCCGGGCCCCTGACGTAGCTGACGTCATCCGAAATGTCAAATACGTGGAAAAGCTGACGATTAAACACCAGTGCCACCATGTCCAGGCATACCAACGCCCCCCACGTAAACGGCAAAATGACTTTCTGCCTGTACCTGTGCCATATGTCTATGCTTGAATAAATGTACAGCAGATAGACCGGCAGCAGCAGGTTGTGCGCACAGAAATAAGCATAGCAGAACGAGTACGCCACGATCATGCCCAGCCTTCCGGCAGGCATGTAATCACAGGCCAATCCGGCTCCTATGTCAGTAATGACCGTGATCAGCATCAGGCTCAGCAGCATGAACATGAGCCTGTGTGACCGCGTCACGTATTCCTTTCTCGCAATGGCCGCCACCCAAAACAGCAATACGATGGCAAAGGCGCATTCATCAAATACCAGTATGCGCATGCGTCATTCTCCGGATGCGTTGCGTTCCCTTACGAAGGCCACGTAATCCTTCTCGGGAAGAGGCTTGCTGAAATAAAAGCCCTGGATGTAATCACAGCCGATATCTATAAACTTTTCAACGGCCGCCCCGTCTTCCACGCCTTCTACAAGCACCTTTTTGTTCATTTTCTTAAGCATGCCGACCGTGTTCCTGATAACGGTCCACATGGCAGGTATGTTCATGTCGTCCACCAGGGACTTATCCAGCTTGACTATGTCAAGGGGCATCTGCACGACCCTGGACACGTTGGAGTAGCCCGTGCCATAATCATCCAATGAAAACCTGATCCCGTCCCCGGCGAGCATTTCTATGTTCCTGTCCGTGATCTCCGGAGCATAATCCGCCGCCGTCTCCGTGATCTCCAGGTTGATCTGATCCGGCCGCACTCCGTACCTGTTCATGCATTCCGTGATCTTCTCATGGAGATTCGCCTCTATGCACTGAGCCACGCTCAGGTTGATCTCTATGTATTCGAGCCCCAGTTCCTCGAAATCCTGACTGCCGATGAATCGGCAGACCTCATCTATGACGTAATCACCTATGTCATGTATGGCGCCGCTCTCCTCTGCCGCGGGAATGAACAGTCCGGGCGACACGAAGCCGTATTCTATGTCCACCAGCCTGATCAGGGCTTCCGCGGTCACGAATTTGCGTTTGGCGACGTCATATATGGGCTGATAATACATCATGAACCTGTGCCCCTCTATGCCGCGGCTGATTATCGCGTCCATGTCGCTTCTCATGCAGAAATCACGGTCATTAAGCCTTTCCGAGAGAATGACCAGCTGTCCTACGTCGAGGAGCTTGGCATTGTAGGTTCCTTCAAAATCAAGGAACGCGTCCTCGGTGCTTATGTCCTCAGGGCACTTGACCAGACATATGCAGGCATCAACCATGACCTCCATCTGCCCAAGCTTTATCGGATTCCTGAGGTAATCGCTGATGTCGCGTCCAATCACGGCCAGCGCGTCATATCTTTTGACGTCGGCATTGACCACAAATGACCCCTGCTCCAGATAAAACGTCTCGCACGTTAGCTTAGGATCCGCACAGGCATGATTGATCACGGACGCGATGTTCGAGATCATCCTGACGTAATTATTCATGCCCAGGTTCCTGCGCAGGAGCCTGTAGTTATTGATCCTTATCATTAAATGACAAGTGGGATTGCCAAAGTCAAAATTCGTGCGGACCGAAGCAAGAAATGCCTTATAACTCTGCATGCCCACGGCATCGTCGATCATGTCCTCCGGACGGTGTACTATGATCGCAACCTCTATCGCCATTATCGTTGAAATGAATATCTCTATCCTGTAATGCGGCACCAGCATCTGGATCATAACCGAAAGCAGGTTGAGGGGAACCATCGCGCTCAGCGACCAGAACCACTTGCTGCCGATAACGTATTTGTACCTGATGAGCACGTACGTGATCATGAGGCCATAATACAGGGCCACCGCGTAGAGGATCATAATCCACGGTCCCCGTACGTAATTCAGCTTATCATCATAATAAAATATCTTGTGATTATGCAGGTTAAGCAGCAGCAGGAGCAGATCGAAGTTATATGGGATGATCCAGAAAAGAGTAAGCGGCGTCTTGAAATGACGCATTTTGTACCATAAGCCGATTATGGACGAGATATAGAGCACGTACGTAGGCGCAAGCAGGTTGTGCATCATGAAATACAGGGTGGTCAGCACGAGCCTGGTCACCTGATACCTTTCGTTGAGCGGCATGAAATGGTCAAAGTACTCCGTAACCACGTCCAAAATGCCCGAAAGTATCAAAACGCCGCAAAGGACAAGAAACAATTTGTTGTTCCTGCCCTTATACAAACGCCTTATGACTAGCGCCAATATTAAGGTAAACAGCGCGATGACCGCACTGACGTCATATAGCAGATAAGTGATCTGAGGCATGATTCATACGCCATTTATAAGCGTGATTCGCGTCCGTTGACGTATACGACCTCATCATCTTCAACCGGGATCAATACGTACTTTTGCGAATCTATGATGCGACTGGTTACTCCATCTTCCGAGGATTCAGGCACCTTTATGATAACACCGTCGCCCTGATTAGTCACGGATAACTGCCTTTTTAGTTCAGAGTTTTCCTTTACGAGAGCGCGCTTTTCCTTTTCCTCCAGGTTCTTCTTCAGTTCCTTTTCATCCACGAGAACCTCGAGCATGGGTGTTTCCGTGGCGAACTCATCGGCCACGGTCTCCCGGATCTCACGTGCCTTGTCCTCCTCGACCTCGTTTTCCTCCAGTATCTCGCTCATCACGCGATCATCCAGAATGACCGGTGCAGTGAGCGCCATTCCGGCCTCAGCGTCGGCCCTGTATTCCTCGAGCCTGTTGTTGATGCTCTCGGTCAGGTCGGTCAGCACTGCCTGCGCCTTGTCCTCGTCGGGTCCAAATGCATGCCTGACTATGGCAGTAAAAGCAGTCTTGATCTCCCTGGCCGTACGCCTGGTGCCGGTACCCAGCACCTCCTCGATGAATTCGGGATGGGAGTCCCCGGGATCCCTGACGTAGTAATCCACGCTGTGTACGTCGGCCCCGCGGTCATTGAACGCCGGAAAGAGAAAACCGGTATCCGGAGCTCCGACGACCCAGTCCCTGAGCCTTACGCCGATCCTGTTCAGATCCTCACGGTAGCCCAGTCCGGGTTTGGATAAGTCCACCGGGCAAACGCTGACCAGTACGTATTCATACACTTCCTCGGACTCGTCCAGCCTGGCGTTGTCCGTAGTGCGGCTCATTATGTCATACGCGTCATTGAACACCAGGATCAGGAAGTTGCCGGGATGAGCATAGTTCTCAATGATCAGGTCATAGAGGCGATCCAGCAGCTCGTCATTTTTCAGCTTAGATTCCCTGAGACCCATGTAAAACTGCTGGCGTCCGCCGGCGGATTCCTCCCCGGCAGGAAACTCCAGCTCCAGGAGGTTATTGCCGATCGTGCCGCCCAGGGTCTTTTTGGCGATCTCCATGTATTTGTAGAATTCATCTTCCGGCAGGTTGAGGAAATTCTCGTTAAACGTCAGGATCTTGTTCTTGTACCCATCCACGTAGCAGCCGGCCATGCGGCTGATGGTACACTGTTCCTTCTTAAACCGCCTGCGCAGCTCAGCCTGATCCCTTTTATTCATTATTCCCTGCTCCTTCGGGTATCTCGATCCTGACGTGAACGTCCTCAAGCTGCTTCTCGGAAACCTCCGCGGGAGCTCCCATCATGACGTCGCAGGCATTCTTGTTCATGGGGAAAGGAATGATCTCCCTGATGCTCTCCTCTCCGCAGATGAGCATGATCATGCGGTCCACGCCGGGAGCGATGCCCGCATGCGGGGGCGCACCGTAGCAAAACGCATTGTACATGGCAGGGAACCTGGCCTTGACGTCGTCCTCTCCCAGGCCGACCTTCTTAAACGCCTCGATCATGATCTCGGGATCATGGTTCCTGACCGCGCCGCTGGAGAGCTCAACGCCGTTGCACACCAGGTCATACTGATATGCGAGTATTTCAAGCGGATCCTCATTCCTGAGCGCATTCATGCCGCCCTGCGGCATCGAGAAGGGATTGTGACAGAATTCGAGCTCACCGGACTCCTCTCCGATCTCGTACATGGGGAAATCCACAATCCAGCAGAATTCGTATGAGTCCCTGCGCATGTGCCTGTCCGATGACGCTCCGAGCAGCTTGAGCATCACGCCGGCGCTCTTGCGCGCGGAGCCCTTGTCTCCGCAGGTTACTCCCACGAAGTCTCCGGGATTCAGGTTCAGTTCGCTCTTTACCCTGTCGGCGCGATCCTGCAGGAACTTGGCAATGCCGCCTGCGATGGCGCCGCTTTCGTCCACCTTGAACCAATAGCCCTTGCCGCCGGAGGTGACTTCCACTTCCGCCATCAGGGCATCTATCTGCTTACGGGTGGCCTCGTATCCGGTCACCACCACGGCCTTGATCACGTCCGCCCCGTCAAAGGGACCGAATCCGCATCCGTCCATCAGTTCTGACACGTCGGTCACTTCCAGGTCGATGCGCAGGTCGGGCTTGTCAGTGCCGTACCTGTCCATGGCCTCCGTATAAGGGATCCTGACAAACGGAGCCCCGGAAGCCGTCTTGTATACTCCATATTCTTCAAACACGGGAGGAAGAACCTGCTCAACTATGGCAAACACGTCCTCCTGGGACGCGAATGCCATCTCCATGTCCAGCTGATAAAACTCTCCGGGAGAGCGGTCTGCCCTGGCATC
>CALGGH010000084.1 GCA_937916415.1 uncultured Lachnospiraceae bacterium | reverse complement strand
GACTGGCGGGCTATCGATAATGCCGTTTCCTCTGTGTTCCCGTATTACGAAAGCACGCTGATCCTGGCTTCCATTCATCGGTTCAGCGACTACTGCTGGGAGATTACTTCCACTCAGCATAATGCCAAGCTTGTACAGATACAGACGCTAAACAGGGTGAGCTTCGATCATTCCTTGGAGAGAGAACAACTGAAACGGGCAAGGAGCTGACTCCCTGCCCGTTTGGCCATGATCAATTATATACATAATCGTTGAGGATAACTTCTTCCGCCCTGTCATAAATGCTGTTCATCTTTTGAATCCAGAAAATTTGGTTTTCTGCCTTCAAACGTTCCGTGACATTTTCATCCATGCGCTGGTCCGCGACGAAAAGGGACGCAAGATGAGCAAGTCCCTCGGCAACGGCATAGACCCCCTCGAGATCATAGACAAGTATGGCGCCGACGCACTGAGGCTAACGCTGATCACCGGCAACGCTCCCGGCAACGACATGAGGTTTACCAACGCGCGCGTTGAGAACAGCCGTAACTTCGCCAACAAGGTATGGAACGCCAGCCGTTTCATCATGATGAACATGGACAAGCTGTCCGAGGAAGACCTGCGCCTGTCATTTGACGAGGTTGCAGACAAGCTGGAACCCGTGGACAAATGGATGCTTTCCTGTTTCAACACCTTGGTACGCGACGTAACCGACAACATGGATTCATTCGAACTGGGCATAGCGGTTCAGAAGGTTTATGACTTCATCTGGGATCAGTTCTGCGACTGGTACATAGAGATGGTCAAGCCCAGGCTGTACGCCACCGATTCGCGTGACAGTCACGTGGCCGCCCTTTGGACTCTCAGGAACGTGCTGATAGGAACGCTCAAGCTCCTGCATCCCTACATGCCCTTCATCACCGAGGAGATATTCTGCAACCTTCAGTCCGAGGAGAAGTCTATCATGATCTCAGACTGGCCCGTCTACAGGGATGAATATGCCTTCACCAGGGAAGAAGAGGCGATCGAGACGATCAAGGAAGCAGTCAAGGGCATACGCGCGGTGCGCACCCGGATGAACGTGGCGACCTCCAGGAAGGCCCGCGTGTACGTGGTGAGCGAGGACGACGGGGTGCTTGACGCATTCCGCGAGGGAAAGGTTTTCTTCGCAACCCTGGCGTATGCATCGGACGTGCAGCTGCAGTCAGACAAAAACGGCATCGCGGATGACGCGGTGAGCGTGGTCATACCCGGCGCGACGCTCTACGTGCCGTTTGACGAACTCGTGGACGTGGCCGCCGAGATCGAAAGGCTCTCCGGCGAGGAAAATAGGCTTCAGGGCGAGATCAAGCGCTGCGAGGGAATGCTTTCCAACGAAAAGTTCATCTCCAAGGCACCCGAGGCCAAGGTTAACGAAGAGAAGGAAAAGCTGGCCAGGTATGCCGGCATGCTGGCTCAGGTCAGGGAGAGGCTGGCCCAGCTCAAGGGCTGATGAAAGGAAGTAAAAGTGTCCCTCACGATCGATGAGGCATGCAATCTGATAAATGAACTGCCCAAGTTCACCACCAAGCATTCGCCCCGGGAGGGCAGGGAGTTCCTCGACGAACTCGGCGCTCCCGACGAGGGCCTGCGGGTGATACACGTGGCAGGCACCAATGGCAAAGGCTCCGTATGCGCATATATGGAGTCTGTGCTTATGCAGGGGGGATATTCCGTGGGCTGCTTCATCTCTCCGCACCTGAGCGACATGAGGGAGAGGATCAGGCTTGACGGCGTTCCCGTATCCGGGGATGAGTTTGCGTCTGCCGTGGACAGGGTACGCTCCCTGGCCGAGAGGAGATACTGGCCGACTTTTTTTGAATGCCTTTTTTTCGCCGCGATGCTGGTCTTCGCTGACAGAAAATGCGACGTCGTGATACTCGAAACCGGCCTGGGAGGCAGGCTTGACGCCACCAACCTGGTCAGGGACAAGCTGATCAGCGTGATCACGTCCATAGGCCTTGATCACTGTGAGTACCTGGGCGACGCCTGCGAAAGCATAGCTGCCGAAAAGGCAGGCATAATCATGGCGGGACGCCCCGTGGCATACTGGGATGACTGCGCCGGAGCGGACGTGCTGGATTCGGAATGCGTGCGGCTGCATTCTGTGAAAATTGCACTATCGAAATCACAAATCTCTGACGTACATAGGTCTAATCGTGGTATTGATTTTTGTTTTCGATATAAGTATGATAAATTTATCTGCCTAAACGTGGGGACGTATGCCCTTTATCAGGTGGAAAATGCCTGTCTGGCCCTGTCAGCGCTGGTTTCCATACCGGGGATCGGGGATGGGCTGAGCGAGGGAACCATTAAGAGAGGGATATCTCTGATGAAGTGGCCCGGCAGGATGGAAGAGATAAGACGACGCGTGTTTCTGGACGGCGCACACAATGAACCGGCGGTCAAAGCCTTTTTGCAGACCGTCACGGAGGATGGCGCAGAGTCTAGAATGCTTATATTCGGGTGCATGTCGGACAAGGCATATGCCCGTGAGATTGAACTCATAGCCGACAGCGGGCTTTTTGACGAGGTACTGACCGTATCGACCGGATCTGCCAGGGCACTGGGGGCCGGGGAACTGGCACGGGGCTTCGCAGACAGGGGCCTGGACGCGCATGAGGCCGCGGACGTGGAGGAAGCATGCAGGCGCGCCCTGCAGGCATCCCAAAAGGAAGGCTCCTACGTCTACGTGGCCGGGTCGCTGTACCTGATCGGTGAGATGAGGGAATTGATCGATGATAGATTTTGACGAAGAACTTAAAAAATTTCATCCCTCGCTGGAGGTTGAGGACGTGGGAGAGGCCATATACAATCAGGACCTGACTGACATGGCCGACCTGATAGTGGGCATGCTCAAGGAAACCGACAACAATCGCAAGAAGTCCGCGTCCAACGATCAACAGTGAGGTTTTTGATAAAGGGAGCGTCCTATGATCTGCTACAATTGCGGATGCGAACTTTCAGAGCACGATTACTGCACCGGCTGCGGAGCTGACGTTGCACAGTACAAAAAAGTAATGTTCATTTCCAACAGGTTCTACAACGAGGGCCTGGAAATGGCCAAGGTACGTGATCTTTCGGGAGCAGTGGGTTCACTGCGTCAGTGCCTGAAATTCAATAAAAACAACATAGAAGCCAGGAATCTGCTGGGACTTGTCTATTTCGAGATGGGCGAAGTGGTCGCCGCCCTGAGTGAGTGGGTCATTTCGACCAACATCCGGGACAAAAAGAATCTTGCTCAGGACTACATCGACATGATACAGTCCAATCCATCCAAGCTCGAGACGATCAACAAGACCATCAAGGGATACAATGAGGCCCTGAGGCACTGTGGCATGGATTCATACGACCTGGCCATCATCAAGCTCAAGAACGTTTTGTCGCTGAATCCCAATTTCATACGTGCGAGACAATTGCTGGCCCTGCTTTACGTCAATGAGGAAAAGTGGGCGGAGGCCAAGACACAGCTCGTGAAGTGCGCGGCCATAGATACGGGCAATACCCTGACCATGCGTTACCGCATGGAGGTCGACGAGATGCTGACCCCGGTGGACGGCGACGGCGGCCACCGCAGGAAAAAGAAGGAAAAAAGCGACACGATCACCTATAAGTCCGGGAATGAGATCATCATTCAGCCTGCGGACACGAGAAGCAGCAGCGGACTCGGCGTTATATTGAATCTCTTTCTCGGAGTGTGCATAGGCATAGCGGCAGCCTGGTTCATCATCATGCCGGCCAGGGTCGGGATAGCCTCCACCGAGGCGGAAGCCAGGCTCAGGGAAGTCAATGAACAGCTGGATGCCAGGACCGCCCAGGCAGAGGATCTCAAGTCACAGCTGGAGACGGCTCTCGATCAGACCAGGCAGATGGAGGAGAACCTGGCGACGTACGAGGAACACAGCGGATCCATGAGTTCCTCATACGCGCTGATACAGGCCGCTGCCACCTACCTGGGCAGCCAGGAGGGAGATGACTTAAGCTCCATCGCGGATTACCTGGATGACGTGGACGTCAGCGACCTGGGACAGGATTCCAGCGAGGCCCCGCTCAAGCTGTACAACCTGCTGATGGAGATGGCGGGACCTTCCATGGCCACCCAGTTCTATGATGCCGGTTACGAAGCATATAATACCGGGGATTACGAGGTTGCCATCGAGAACCTTGAGAGGGCATACCAGTATGACCCGTCCAACGGAGACGCGCTGTATTATCTGGCGCAGTCATACAATCACTCGGGAGACGAGACTCACGCCGTGCAGATGTACCGCAAGGTGGTGGACGAGTTCCCCGACACGGAAAAGGCAGTTAAGTCACAGGGATATTTGGAACAGCTTACGGGAAGCGCTGACTGATGTCTGCAGAAAAAACCAGATCATACTCAATAGACATGTGCTCGGGACGCATCATGGGCAAAATGCTGATCTTTGCCATTCCGCTGATGCTCTCGAGCATTTTGCAACTGCTGTTTAATGCGGCGGACGTGATAGTCGTGGGCAGGTTTGCCGGCGACAATTCGCTGGCAGCCGTTGGCTCCACCTCGTCCCTGGTAAACCTGCTGACCAACGTATTCCTGGGATTGTCGGTAGGTGCCAACGTATGCGTGGCCAAGTATACCGGAGCAGGTAAGGAAGATGGCGTGTCTGCCACCGTTCACACGGCAGTGAGCCTGGCCCTCATCAGCGGCGCGATGCTGACCGTGATAGGACTCCTGGGTGCCAGGACCATCCTTACCTGGATGTCTTCGCCTCCGGAGGTCATAGACCTGTCGGTGCTTTACCTACGCATCTTTTTTGTCGGAATGATACCCAACATGCTCTACAATTTCGGAGCGGCGATACTGCGCTCGGTGGGCGATACCAGGAGACCGTTGTACTACCTGCTTTTTGCGGGAGTGATCAACCTGATCCTCAACCTGATCTTCGTCATCGTCTTTAGCATGGACGTGGCGGGAGTTGCCCTGGCCACCATCATTTCACAGACCATATCGGCCGTGCTCACCATCAGGTGCCTGATGAAGGAACGCGGAGCCATCAGGTTTGAGATACGCAAGCTCCGCATAGACGTGCGGATAGTCAGGGAAATACTCCGGATCGGCCTGCCCAGCGGGTTCCAGGGACTGCTTTTCTCCCTGTCCAACGTGATCATTCAGTCCGCGGTCAACAGCTTCGGAGCGACCGTGGTAGCGGCCAATTCGGCGGCGGCCAACATAGAAGGCTTCGTGTGGGTGTCGATGAACGCTTTTCACCAGGCCTCCATTACCTTTACCGGACAGAATTACGGAGCAGGCAAAAATGACAGGGTGCTGCACGTCATGAAGGACGCACTGATCTGCGTTATGCTGACCGGTCTAATACTCGGCAGGACCGTTTATCATTTCGGACTGAACCTGCTGGGACTCTATACCACCAATCCCGAGGTGGCTCAGATCGGACTGGAGAGGATCAAGTGGGTGTGCGGGCTGTATTTCCTATGCGGAATGATGGACGTGATGGTCGGGATGTTAAGGGGAGTAGGGTACTCGGTAATGCCCATGATAGTCTCCCTCATAGGTGCCTGCGGCCTGCGCATAATCTGGATATTTACCCTTTTTCAGACCGAAAGGTTCCATACCCCCATGTATCTGTACGTTACCTATCCCGTCAGCTGGGGCATCACGTTCGTCTTTCACGTGATCTGCTTCATCATCATATGGCGCAGGATCGGCAAGAGGGCTGACGCGTAATGATGGAAGTGCATATGTCAGTCAGGAGCCTCGTGGAGTTCCTGTACCGATATGGTGACATAGATTCCTCGGGCAGCGCCGCTACGGAGGACGTCATGCAGGCCGGAGCGAGGATACATCGCAAGATACAGGCTCAGGCAGGGCCGGGGTATCGTGCGGAGTATTCGCTGGCTTATTCCTTTGACACTGATCTGTGTCACGTTACCATAGACGGCAGGGCAGACGGAGTCATCACCACCGACGTGCCGCCCGGGATCGAACCCGCGCTCACGGATGAGACTCAGGAGACGCTGTCGCTGTCTGCGGATGGCGGATTGCAGGACGGATGGGGGATCCTCTCGCGAAGGGTGCTCGGCATAAGCGTTCAGGAACCCGGCACGGAACTGATGCCTCAGGCCGCGGGCGGGGAATACGTGATCATTGACGAGATCAAGACCACGAGCCGTCACGTAAGGCGCATGAGCGGACCGGATCCGGTACATCTCGCCCAGGCGCTGACCTATGCCGCCATATACCTGATGATGGAGAACCTCCCCGAAATATACGTGCGCATGACGTACGTGAACCGCGAAAGCGAGGAGGTCAGGCATTTTCATTCACGATATTCCGCAGACGAAATACGCGCATGGTTTGACGGTACCATATCTGAGACGTCCAAGTGGCTTGACATGCAGGCCGCATGGATGGAGCTGCGGCAGGACTCGATCCGCGAACTCGAATTCCCTTATTCATATCGTCCCGGCCAAAAGGATCTGGTCGAATACGTCTACAGGACGATCTATCACGGTCGCAAGCTTTTCATAGAGGCGCCTACCGGTACCGGCAAAACGCTGTCGGTCCTTTTTCCCGCGCTCAAAAGCATGGGAGAGGGCAGGGGAGAGAGGGTGTTTTACCTGACCGCGAGGACCATAGCCAGGACCGTGGCCGAGGAGGCGGTGACCATCATGAGGGAGCGGGGGCTTAAGCTCAAGACCATCACGCTCACGGCCAGGGAAAAGATCTGCTTCATGGACGAGGTCAAGTGCACGCCCGAGCATTGCCCGTATGCCAGGGGGCATTACGACAGGGTCAACGAGGCATTGTTTGACATGGTTTCAAATGAGGAGTCCTATCCCAGGAGCGTGATCGAGGAATATGCTGACAGGCATGAAGTGTGTCCCTTTGAGCTGTCCCTGGACCTAAGCCTGTATTCCGACTGCATAATCTGCGACTACAATTACGTCTTTGATCCCAATGCGTACCTGCGCAGGTTTTTCGGAGAGGGCAGGGATGGGGATTATCTCTTCCTCGTGGACGAGGCCCATAATCTCGTGGACAGGGGACGAGAAATGTATTCGGCCGTGATCGTCAAGGAGGATCTGATGGAGGCCAGAAAGGCCAGCACCGAGGCACAGCCGCGCATAGCCAGGGCACTCGCCAGGTGCAACAAGGCCATGCTCGAAATCAAAAAAAACAGGGAAGACGCTCCGCCCTCGGAACTGATCGTGATGGATTCGCCGGGAGACCTCGTGGGCAGGCTGGATTCTGCCAGGACGATCATCAGCGAATACCTGTCCGAGCATCGTGACGGCATCGGACATGAAGAGATACTGGACATATATTTTAAGATATGTGATTTCCTGAACATTTATGACGTCATGGGACCGGATTACCGCATCTACAATGCCTGCACGGATGACATGGATTTTTACGTCAAGCTGTTTTGCGTGGATCCGGCGCGGAACTTAAGCGTCTGCATGGGACATGCCAGGAGCGTGATACTGTTTTCCGCGACTCTCCTGCCGATCCGGTATTACAAGTCGCTGCTGGGAGGGACCGCCGAGGACTACGAGGTCTATGCCAGGTCAGTTTTTGATCCCCGCAACAGGCTGCTCATCAGGGCCACGGACGTGACCTCCAGGTATGCCGCCAGGAGCAGGGAACAGTACCGCCGCATGGCTGAGTACGTGCACCTGATATCCCGGTGCAGGCCCGGCAATTACATGGTTTTTGCCCCTTCCTATAATTATATGGACAACGTGTCCCGGATATACCTGGAGGATTATAATGATCCGGACCTGACGGAGGTCTGCGTGCAGTCATCAGATCGGAAGAGCGTTGTGTA
>CALGGH010000083.1 GCA_937916415.1 uncultured Lachnospiraceae bacterium | reverse complement strand
CAGACGTGTGCTCTTCCGATCTACCGCGCATGCCTGACGTGCTGCGCGTGCCCGGGATGGTGATGACTCCCGGCGAAGCGTTCGCGCATGATTTCATCTCCATGCCGCTGAAGGATGCGACCGGCAGGGTCAGCGCGTCGTACGTATGCGCATACCCGCCCGGAACGCCGATCATGGTTCCCGGTGAAAGGATCGACCGGGAATTCATCGAAACCTGTCAATTAATGAAGGAATACGGACTAAACATGACCGGTTTGGTCAATGACCGGATGCTGGTTTTGGGAAAAGGCTGATCGATCAGCATTTCCTCATATGGGACCGGTCAGTCCGCGGAAGAAGCGATGCACAGAATAATATGTCTGATGGGCAAGAGCTGCACGGGCAAGGACACCATATACAAGAACCTGCTGAAGGACGATTCACTGAACCTGAAGATACTCGTGCCGTACACGACGCGTCCCCGCAGGATCAACGAAAAAGAGGGGATAGAGTATAATTTCGTCACCGAAGAGGAGTACCTGAGGCTGCGTGATGAGGGCCTGATCCTGGAGGAAAGGGCGTATGAGACCATGCACGGCCTGTGGAGGTACTTCACCGTCAGGGATGCGGGAATCATGGAATCGGATGACGATTATCTCTACATCGGCACGCTGGAAGCTTACGTCAGCTTGCGCGAAGCCTTGGGAAGTGATAAGGTTTTACCGATATACATGGAAGTAAGCGATTCCGTAAGGATCGACCGTGCCGTGCACAGGGAACACAAGCAGGCCGATCCGCGCTTTGCCGAGATGTGCAGGCGCTTTTTGGCGGATAACGAGGATTTCAGCGATGACAAGCTGGCCGGGGCGGGCGTCACGGTCAGGTTTAACAATGAAGACTTAAACGACTGCTTAAGCAGGATCAAGGATTACGTCAGGCAGGGCTGAAGGGATTGAATCGGGCGGCATTTCCGTGGGAGCCGCGGATCCGTTCGGACGGCAATGATTCAGGGCGCAAAAGCAGGGGGTGATCAGGATTGGACATAAAGGTCAACAACGTACAACAGGCAATGCCCGTGGAGCAGACCGGGAACGTACAGGAGGCGGACGGCTCCTTTAAGTTCACGCTGGCCAGCAGGATAGAAGAAGCGGACCTGCAGCAGGCCCTAACCACGATGATGGAGGAGATCGAGAGCCAGGGCAACAGGCTGGCCAAGCATCACGACATCCGTGACATGAAACGCTACAGGTCGCTGGTCAAGGGCTTCCTGAACGAGATAGTCAGCAGGTCACATTCCTTTTCCAGGGAAAACTTCCTGGACAGAAAAGGACGTCACAGGGTGTACGGCATCATCAGGCTGGTCGACGAGAACCTGGACGCGCTGGCGCAGGAGCTGGTCAAGGAGGAAAAGGACCATCTGGCCATC
The DNA here is from genome assembly GCA_937916415.1 of uncultured Lachnospiraceae bacterium. GTDB lineage: Bacteria > Bacillota > Clostridia > Lachnospirales > Lachnospiraceae > XBB2008. The sequence continues at coordinate 5,225 of CALGGH010000083.1, read as the reverse complement.
CTTGGCAAGATCGGGGAGATCAGGGGCCTTCTGCTGGACATTTTTACCTAAAGGGATTAAGGAACTGTATCGGATTAATCTTAGGGAATGGGAAATGCCGGTCCATGGATGGATTCGGTTAACGGTCATCTGAACGGCAGGCATTGAAGCGGGCCGGCAAAAAGGAGAAAAATGGCGGGGTTTGACACCATAATAGGACAGGAACAGATCAAGGATCATCTGGCAGGGGCCATAGCTTCGGGACACGTGGGGCATGCATACCTCATAAACGGCGAAAGGTTCAGCGGAAAGGAATACATAGCCAATCTGTTCGCCAAGGCGCTGCAGTGCACCGGAGAGGGAGAGAAGCCCTGCGGATGCTGCCAGTCGTGCATTCAGGCGGCTGCGGGCAACCAGCCGGACATCATCCACGTCACTCATGAGAAACCTATGAACGTGTCCGTGGATGAGGTGAGGGAGCAGATCGTCAGCGACATGAGCGTGCGGCCGTATGCTTCCAAATGGAAGATATACATATGCAACGAGGCCGAAAAGATGAACGCGTCGGCGCAGAACGCCCTCCTGAAGACCTTGGAGGAGCCGCCGGAATACGGCATCATCATCCTGCTCACGACATCGATGGAGGCGATGCTGGCCACGATACAGAGCCGATGCGTGACGCTCAACATGAAACCGGTGCGTGACACCCGGATGAGGGCATACCTTACGGACGAGCTCGGCATAGAGACCAAGAAGGCTGACCTGTGCATAGCCTTTGCGAGAGGCAACGTGGGCAAGGCCAGGCTGCTGGCACTCAGCGAGGAGTTCGACAACATCCGTCATGACGCGCTGTCGCTCCTCAGGAACATCCATGACATGGATATAGCCGAGGCATCGGCCGCGATTAAGCGGATAAGCGAGTACAAGCTAGAGATCACGGATTATCTCGACATCATTGCGGTGTGGTACCGTGACGTGTTAATGTTTAAGGCGACCAAGGACGGGGATTCGCTGATCTTCCATGATGAGATCCAGTACATCCGCGACGTGGCGGGACGCAGCACCTACGAGGGCATCGAGACCATCATCGAGGCGATCGATACCGCGGGACGCAGGCTGCGGGCCAATGTGTCCTTTGACCTGACCATGGAACTGCTGATGCTTACCATCAGGGAAAATTCGTGATATACTGTTACGTGCTGATTAATTCAGCTAATAAAAAAGTCATGTTTTGACGCCGAAAGGCAGAGGTGAATAGATCATGAATACCGTAGTTGGAGTAAGGTTCCGCAATGCGGGAAAGATTTATTTTTTTGCGCCCGGAAGTTTTGAACTGTCGAAGGGAATGCACGTCATAGTTGAGACCGCCCGGGGCATTGAGTACGGCACGTGCGTGAACGATCCGTACGAGGTGGAGGATGACAAAATAGTCGCTCCCCTCAAGCCCATTCTCCGCGTGGCCACCGAAAAGGACGACAAACAGTCCCTTGACAACAGGGTGCGCGAGAGGGAAGCCTTTAAGATATGTCAGGAGAGGATCCGTGATCACGGCCTCGAAATGAAACTCATAGATACGGAATATACCTTTGACAACAGCAAGGTTCTTTTTTATTTCACTGCCGACGGCAGGGTGGACTTTCGCGATCTGGTCAAGGATCTGGCGGGCATATTCAGGACTCGCATAGAGCTCAGGCAGGTAGGCGTCAGGGACGAGACCAAGATCCTGGGAGGAATAGGCATATGCGGCAGGCCGTTGTGCTGTCACAGCTATCTCTCGGATTTCGTGCCGGTGTCCATCAAGATGGCCAAGGAGCAGAATCTTTCGCTCAATCCCACCAAGATATCCGGCGTATGCGGACGGCTGATGTGCTGTCTCGCCAATGAGGAGGAAGTATACGAGGAGCAGAACCGCAAGCTGCCCAGCCCCGGAGATTACGTGACCACGGTTGCCGGTGAAAGGGGAATCGTTCAGAACGTGGACATTTTCCGCGAGATCGTGAGGGTGCTGGTCCAGTCCGGAGACGACAAGGAACTCAAGGAGTACGGCGCCGATGACATCAGGTTCAAGAAGCGTCGGAAGCGGGGCAAGCTGGAACTGACTCCCGAGGAAATGGAACAGCTGAGGGCGCTCGAACCCGAAGACGTGGCCGCGCTTGAGGCTGATACTGATTCTGACACCGAGGACCTGATGAGCTTCAGCGTACGCGACAGGCTCAAGAAGAACAACGAATCCGAGCAGGGCGGCAGGTTCAGGGAAGGCCGTGAGAAAAACCGCGGGCGAGGACGTGACCGTGACCAGAACCGCGAGGGCGGCAGAAATAAGGACCGCGACCGTAATCGTGACCGCGATCAGAATCGCGAGGGCGGCAGGAATAAGGACCGTGATCGTAACCGCGACGGCGAAAGAAGCAGGGATCGCGACCAGAATCGTGAAAACCGCGACGGCGAAAGAAGCAGGGATCGCTACCAGAATCGTGAAAACCGCGACGGAGCAAAAAACCGTGATCGTGACCAGAACCGCGAGAACCGTGACCAGAATCGCGAGGGAGCGCGTGGCAGGGATGCGTCGCAGGATCGTGATGCGAACGTAAACGCCTCTGGCGAAGGTCGTGAAGATGATCAGAACCGCGAGAGGAGAAATAACCGTTTCGGCAACAGAAACAGGAGAAGGGGCGGAAGAGGACGTCGTGACGGCGAAGGCGCACCCATCCCGGGTGATGCGAATGCGCAGGTCGGACAGGGAGGATCGGATGCCTGAAACTGGTAAACGTCATCCGGACGAAGGCTCCCGGGACGGCATAATGCATGATCACGAACCGGACCTGACAGGCCTGACGTGCGAAGGGGAACATGACCGGGGAGAAACGTTTATCAAACCCGGCGAGCGCGTCGACGACCTCGAACTCAGTGACCTGAGGATCATTCAGGATCCCGCGAGGTTCTGCTTCGGGATGGACGCAGTGCTCCTGTCGGGCTTTGCCGTGGCACCGGAGGGTTCTGACTGCCTGGACTTAGGATGCGGCGGAGGAATCATACCGATACTGATGTCAGCCAAAACGAAAGCGGCTCATCTGACGGGTCTTGAATTACAGGAAGATGCGGCGTACATGGCCAGGCGCAGCGTCCGCATGAACGGATTGGAAGACCGCATAGACATAGTACGTGGGGACATTAGGGAAGCTGCCGGCATTTTTAAGGCAGCTTCTTTTGACGTGGTGACGTCCAATCCGCCTTACATGACGGCGGATCATGGGCTGGTCAATCCCGATCCGGCGATCGCCATGGCCAGGCATGAGATATGCGCCACCCTGGATGACGTGGTAAGTGCCGCGGCACACTTGGTCAGGAGCGGCGGCAGCTTCTACATGGTTCACAGGCCTTTTCGACTGGCCGAGATCATCTGTACCCTCAGAACTCACGGAATGGAACCCAAAAAGATGCGGCTCGTGTACCCGTACGTGGACAAGGAACCAAACATGGTGCTGATAAAGGCGGTCCGCGGAGGCAGGCCGCGAATGGAAGTGGACAAGCCGCTGATCGTTTTTGACGCTCCAAACGTATACTCCGAGGAAATGGTGAGGGATTATGGCTTCTGATCAGACCGGAACCTTATATCTGTGCGCGACTCCGATAGGCAACATGAGCGACGTGACGCTGCGTGTCATTGAAACGCTTAAGTCGGTCGACCTGATAGCCGCGGAGGACACCAGGAACAGCATAAGGATACTGAATGCTTATGAGATAGGCACGCCGATGACGAGCTATCATGAGCACAATAAATATGACAAGGCGGAGTACCTGATCGGCGTGATGCGCACCGGCAGGAACGTGGCTCTCATCACGGATGCCGGCACTCCTGCGATCTCTGATCCCGGAGAGGTGCTCGTCAGGGAATGCCAAAGGGCGGGCATACCGGTGACGTCCCTGCCCGGCCCCTGCGCCTGCATCACGGCCCTCACCCTGTCGGGACTGCCGACGCGCAGGTTCACCTTCGAGGGCTTTCTTCCCTATGACAAAAAAGAAAAGGCCGAGGTGCTCGCTGACCTAAGGACCGAGCACAGGACCGTGGTGCTCTATGAAGCGCCGCATCATCTCGTGCGCACGCTGAAGGAACTGTTCGACGCCCTCGGCGACAGGCGCGTCACGATCTGTCGTGAGCTGACCAAAAAGTTCGAGACCGTCACGCCCACAACCCTGGGCGAGGCCCTGGACTACTATGAAGGCAACGAGCCGCGCGGCGAGTTCGTGCTGGTCCTGGAGGGCCGCAGCCTCGAAGAAATGAAGGCCGAGGAACGCAGCAGATGGGAGAGCATGACCCTGAATGAACATCTGGACATGTATCTCTCGGATGGTCTCGACAAAAAGGAGGCCAGAAAAAAGGTTGCCGCCGACCGCGGCATGTCCAGGCGCGACGTCTACAACGCCCTCCTGGGGAAATGACACCCTGACTCCGTCCACGAGGGTCACCTTTGAACAATTATTTCATATTGTTTTCTTGAGGGAAAAGCGAAAATATCTTGAGGAAAAAGTGAAAATATCGTTGACAAGGGCATTCCTTTTTGATATTATACCATTTGCGCCGTTGAAAAGATGCGTTCGTCCGGGATGCATATAACGCGCAGCAGAACCTTGAAAGAATAGTTATTAACATAACTTCAAAGCAGTGCGACCTTGAAGATTTCTAAGAAAATTTTCATTTAGCGGAAGAGACAACTTCCATAAAAAACGACTCATTATTCGGAAATGAAGCCAGAAGGTTTTGTTCCGGGACAAACCATCGAATCACGTGACGTGATTCAAGGATAAATCGAGCGCGTGTCGACGCCCGGATGGCGGAGACGCGAAGATTTATACTTCATTCGAGAGTTTGATCCTGGCTCAGGATGAACGCTGGCGGCGTGCCTAACACATGCAAGTCGAACGGGGCGCTGACGCTGAACGAGGGAATAGCTTGCTATGAACGAGTTCTTGTCGGCGCTTAGTGGCGGACGGGTGAGTAACGCGTGGGCAACCTGCCGTATGCAGGGGGACAACAGCCGGAAACGGCTGCTAATACCGCATATGCGCACGGAACCGCATGGTTCAGTGCGAAAAGATTTCATCGGCATACGATGGACCCGCGTCTGATTAGCTTGTTGGCGGTGCAACGGACCACCAAGGCGACGATCAGTAGCCGGCCTGAGAGGGTGAACGGCCACATTGGGACTGAGACACGGCCCAAACTCCTACGGGAGGCAGCAGTGGGG
>CALGGH010000082.1 GCA_937916415.1 uncultured Lachnospiraceae bacterium | reverse complement strand
TCACATGGAAATTCAGACAAGCAGATTAGGAAGTTATTTGTTTACAGTGCCTAAGCAAACGGAGGAGAAGCAATGAAGAGCGATAACGTCAAAAAAGGAATGCAGCAGGCCCCGCACAGGTCACTTTTTAACGCGCTGGGCTTTACCGAGGAAGAGATGAACAAGCCCATGGTGGGCATAGTCAGCTCCTACAACGAGATCGTCCCGGGCCACATGAACCTGGACAAGATCGTTAACGCCGTCAAGCAGGGCGTGGCCGAAGCCGGAGGAGTGCCGGTGGTGTTTCCTGCCATAGCAGTGTGCGACGGCATCGCGATGGGACACATAGGCATGAAGTATTCCCTGGTTACGAGGGACCTGATAGCCGATTCGACGGAGTGCATGGCACTCGCTCATCAGTTTGACGCGCTGGTCATGGTTCCCAACTGTGACAAAAACGTGCCAGGACTCCTGATGGCTGCAGCCAGGATCAACGTGCCCACGGTGTTCGTTTCCGGAGGCCCCATGCTCGCAGGCCGGGTGAAGGGACAGAAGAGGAGCTTATCCAGCATGTTCGAGGCGGTCGGATCATATTCGGCAGGCACGATGACGGAGGAGGACGTAAGGGAATTTGAGGCCAAGGTCTGCCCCACCTGCGGATCCTGCTCAGGCATGTATACCGCCAATTCAATGAACTGCCTTACCGAAGCACTGGGAATGGGACTTAGGGGCAACGGCACCATACCTGCCGTATATTCCGAGAGGATCAAGCTGGCCAAAAAGGCCGGATATGCCGTCATGGACATGCTTAAGAAGGACATCAAGCCCAGGGACGTCATGACGAAGGAGGCCATCATCAACGCCCTTACGGTGGACATGGCCCTGGGATGCTCGACCAATTCGATGCTGCACCTGCCCGCGATAGCTCACGAGGTAGGCTTTGACTTCGACATTGCCTATGCCAACGAGATTTCGGAGAAGACTCCGAACCTCTGCCACCTGGCACCCGCAGGTCCCACCTACATGGAGGACCTGAATGAGGCAGGAGGCGTGTATGCCGTGATGAAGGAGCTGTCAGACATAGGCCTCTTAAACCTCGACTGCATGACCGTCACGGGCAAGACCGTCGGGGAAAACATCAAGGATGCCGTAAACAAGGATCCCGAGGTCATCAGGCCTCTTGACAACCCTTATTCCAGGACCGGCGGACTGGCCGTGCTGAAGGGCAACCTGGCTCCCGACGGATCCGTGGTCAAGAGATCGGCCGTCGTGGAGGAAATGATGGTACACAAGGGGCCCGCCAGGGTATTTGAGTGCGAAGAGGACGCGATCGACGCGATCAAGTCCGGCAAAATCGTGGCAGGCGACGTGGTGGTTATCAGATATGAGGGCCCCAAGGGAGGCCCCGGCATGAGGGAGATGCTCAACCCTACGTCCGCAATCGCGGGCATGGGACTGGGATCCACCGTGGCACTCATTACCGACGGCAGGTTCTCCGGAGCAAGCCGCGGAG
>CALGGH010000081.1 GCA_937916415.1 uncultured Lachnospiraceae bacterium | reverse complement strand
TCAAGCTTCTCGGCGATCCTGGACCTGATCAGCTCCGAAAGCTCCTGCTTGGACATGTCCTTATACTCTTCATAGAGAATTGACCTGAGAAAATGAACCTGGGTGGTGACGTGATCAAATATTCTGTTGCCGTTCATTGCCTTATATGAATCCCATATGGTCACGGGCACGATGGTGGTTCCGGTCTTCAGGCTGCAGGCAAAGCACCCGGACTGAAATTCACCCAGCGCGTTGCCCTTGACAGGATTGGTCCTGCCCTCAGGGAAAATGAGCATGTTGCTTCCGCTCTTTATCATCACAATGGCGTCAATTATGCCCTTGGCCTTGCCCTTCATGCTCTCCAGGTCAATCAGGACCGCATTCACCAAAAAGCTCATCTCGTGTGCCAGGAAACGGTTTGCCCTTCGTTCTTCCCATAGAACGCTGGAAGGGACGTTGTTCATAGATCCCAGTATTCCGAGCGCGTCGTACTTGCCCTGATGATTGGCATAGAAAACCACGGTTTCATCCTCAGGCACGTTTTCCCTGCCAAAAACCAGCGTCTCGATTCTGGCTCTTTTTTTTATTTTCTCAATGACCTTCATGCCGAAATCGTAGCGATCCTGGATCGAATACTTCTCCGGGTGCTTCATCATGTAACGGCTCTTGATCCTGGCGTAAAAAATGCACCAGAGAAGCAGGCTCCCGACCGGCAGGTCAAAACGCAAATCCTTGATCATGTTCTTAACTTAACTGACCCTCAAGCGCGGCCCTGGCTTCCTGAAGTGCCGCCTCGATGCCCGAGGGATCCTTGCCTCCGGCCTGAGCCATGTTCGGACGGCCTCCTCCGCCTCCTCCAACCTTGGGAGCTATGGCCTTGATCAGGTTGCCGGCATGCACGCCCCTGGCAATGGCTGAATCCGTGGCTGAAACCACCAGGCTGACCTTGCCATCCGCATTTGATGCCAGCACGACGACGCCGTCTCCCAGTTTTTCCTTAAGCCGGTCGGAAAGCTCGCGCAATCCGTTCATGTCCACGCCATCGACGGCCGTGGCGATGAGCTTGACGCCTCCTACCTCGCTAACCTGATCCGTCACGTCTCCAAGCGCTTCCTTGGCAGCCTTGGACTTAAGCGATTCAACCTCCGATCCCAGTTCCTTGATCTGCTTCTGCATGGCTTCTATCTTCTTGACCAGGTCGGCAGGACTGGTCCTGGCTGCTTCCGCTGCCGCCTCCAGTTTCTTCTCGAGTCCCTCGTAATACGACGTTACGTTGTCGCCGGTAATGGCCTCGATGCGTCTTACGCCCGCTGCTATGCCGCTCTCGGATACTATCTTGAAGTTCCTGATATCACCGGTATGCGATACGTGAGTACCGCCGCAGAGTTCTTTGGAGAAATCTCCCATGGAAACCACGCGGACCGTGTCACCGTACTTCTCCCCAAACAGTGCCATGGCACCGGATTGCTTAGCTTCGTCTATGCTCATGACGTCCGTTGTAACGGGAATATCCTCAGCGATCTCAGCATTTACAATAGCCTGAACCCTGCTTATCTGATCTGCGTTCATGGCCCCGCCATAGCTGAAGTCGAACCTCGTCCTATCGGGATCCTGATATGATCCCTGCTGACGTACGTCTTTTCCGAGCACTTCCTGAAGGGCTGCCTGCAGGAGGTGTGTTGCAGAGTGGTTTCTGCAAGTCTTAGCTCTGTTTTCTTTGTCTACGTTAAGTGAAACCTTATCGGACAGCTTAAACGTGCCCTTAACAACATTACCTACGTGTGCGGTCCTGCCGCCTGCAACATGGATCGTTTCCGAAACCTTAAATACCGATCCGTCACGTCCCAGGATTTTTCCGATATCGCCTACCTGACCACCCATCGTACCGTAGAACGTGGTCTTATCCGTGATCACGGAACCTTCTTCGCCTTCTTTTAACTCAGATACGAGCGAATCACCGCCTGCCATGGCAACTATCGTACCGTCGCATCCCAGTGCATCATAACCAAGGAACGTACTCTTAACGGATTCGTCAAGCTCATCAAATATGCTCGCATCGGATTTCTGCGAGAAATTGGAATTTTCTCTTGCCAGCTTCTTTTGCGCATCCATTGATTCCTTAAATCCGGATTCGCTTACGCTTAAGCCCTCTTCTTCGGCCATTTCAAGCGTCAGCTCATAAGGAAATCCGAACGTATCGTAGAGATAAAAAGCGGATTTGCCGTCAATTTCCTTTGATCCCGATGCTTTTCTTTCATCAGCGATCTTTTTAAACTCTTTCATGCCGTTTTCAAGCGTTGCCTCAAAACGGACTATCTCCTTCTTAAGTTCATTGAGAATAAAATCCTTGTTTTGAGTAAGGAGAGGATAGCTGTCCGAATAAACGTCATCGATATAAACGCTTGCCACGTCGAGCATGTCATCCAACGAAAGGTTAAGTGAACGTCCGTGTCTTACGGCACGTCTTAACAGTCTTCTGAGCACGTATCCGGGACCGCTGTTTGACGGAAGAAGCTTTGCCTCGTCGCCGATAAGCATGACTCCGGTCCTCAAGTGGTCGGCAATGATCCTCATGGACCTTGTGGCCTTTTCGTCGGAACCGTATTTTATCCCCGATTTTTCCTCGATGCGTGCGATAACGCCCGTAAACAGATCGGTAAGATAAACGTCATCAACACCGTTAAGGAATGCAAGGTTTCTCTCAAGTCCCCAACCGGTATCAACGTTTTTCCTGGCAAGCGGAAGAAGCGTCCCGTCCTTCTGCTTGTCGTACTGCATAAATACGTCATTACCTATCTCGGTATATTTTCCGCAGTGACATCCGGGTTTGCAATCAGGTCCGCAAGGCTCTGCATCCGAAACATAGAACATCTCGGAGTCCGGTCCGCAAGGTCCGTATTCGAGTCCCCACCAGTTGTCCTCGGCGGGCAAAAAGAAAACGTTCTCCGGCTTAAAGCCCGATTCTATCCTGTACTTTGCGCCTTCTTCGTCGCGGGGTGCGTTTTCGTCACCTTCAAAAACGGTTGCAGCCAGATGATCTCTGTCGAATTTAAAAACTTCCGTCAAAAGTTCATAGCTCCACTGACATCTTTCTTTTTTGAAGTAATCACCCAGACTCCAAGAGCCCATCATCTCAAAGAAGGTAAGATGGCTCTTGTCGCCTACGCCGTCGATATCGTTGGTACGAACACAGCCCTGAACGTTACAGAGTCTCGTTCCCAGGGGATGAGGCTTGCCCAAAAGATAGGGCATGATGGGCTGCATGCCGGCTACGTTAAACATCGCACCGGTAGAGCCGTCGGAAACCAGCGATACCGCCCCGACGTTAACATGACCTCTCTTCTCATAAAACTCGATCCAATTCTTTCGTAATTCCTTTGACGTAAACTGTTTCATAATCTTATCTCTTCTCTACTTTTTCTATATTATCTTTCTCTTTCCCGTTACGGTGCCTTGCGGATAAACAAAGTCCATGATGGCGGGATAAAACATGATGGATTTCCCTCCCTGCGGCCCGTTAGTCCTCGGTTCGGGAAACCATCATGCTATATCCTCACTCTTAAAAATCAAATTTATCCGTAAAAAACGCATCCAGCTCATCTATGGCCACGCGCTCCTGTTCCATGGAGTCGCGGAAACGCACGGTAACCTTGTGATCCTCATCGGAATCGAAATCGTACGTCACGCAGAATGGCGTTCCGATCTCATCCTGCCTGCGGTATCTCTTTCCGATGTTGCCCCTGTCGTCAAACTCGCAATTGTATTTTTTGGACAGCTGCGCATATATCTTCTCCGCTCCCTCGTTCAGCTTTTTGGAAAGAGGCAGCACGCCTATCTTGACGGGAGCGATGGCGGGATGGAAATGAAGCACGGTACGCACGTCGTTCTTCTCGGCGTCAAGCATCTCCTCGTCATATGCCTCACAGAGGAACGCAAGCGTCACGCGGTCTGCTCCGAGCGAAGGCTCAACGACGTAGGGTATGTATTTTTCATTGGTCTCATCATCAAAGTAATCCATCGACTCGCCGGAGGTATTCTGATGCTGAGTAAGGTCATAATCCGTTCTGGAAGCAATGCCCCAGAGCTCGCCCCAGTCCGTGAAGGGGAACGCGTACTCTATGTCCGTCGTATGATCGCTGTAGAATGAAAGCTCCTCGGGATCATGATCACGCAGCCTTAGGTTTTCCTTTTTCAGTCCGAGTGAAAGAAGCCACTCATAGCAGAACTTTCTCCAGTATTCGAACCACTCGGTCTGGGTTCCGGGCTTGCAGAAGAACTCAAGCTCCATCTGCTCAAATTCCCTGGTCCTGAACGTAAAGTTTCCGGGAGTGATCTCGTTTCTGAAGGACTTGCCTATCTGGCCGATGCCAAACGGAACCTTTTTGCGGGAGGTCCTCTGTACGTTCTTGAAGTTTACGAATATGCCCTGTGCGGTCTCGGGACGCAGGTAAACCACGTCCTTGGCATCCTCGGTGACGCCCTGGAAGGTCTTGAACATCAGGTTGAACTCCCTGATTCCCGTGAAGTTGTGCTTGCCGCACGACGGACAGGGAACGTTCTTTTCCTCGATGAACTTTTCCATTTCCTCATGCGACCAGCCGTCAACCGTGCTCTCAAGCTCGATCCCGTTGTCAGCCGCAAAGTTTTCGATGAGCTGATCCGCCCTGAATCTCTCATGGCAGTCCTTGCAGTCCATCAGGGGATCGGAAAAGCTGCCCAGGTGTCCGGAGGCAACCCATGTCTGAGGATTCATCAGAATGGCACAGTCAACGCCCACGTTGTAGGGATTCTCCTGTATGAACTTCTGCCACCATGCCTTCTTGACGTTGTTCTTGAGTTCAACGCCCAGATTGCCATAATCCCAGGTATTGGCCAAGCCTCCGTATATCTCCGATCCGGGATACACGAAACCCCTCGACTTGGCAAGGGCCACGATTTTTTCCATTGTCTTTTCCATAGCGATCTCCTTAAACTTTTTATTTTCTGGAATAAACTATATATGCAAGTCCGTCCATTTCATCTGATACAAGGACCTGTTTGCCCGTGATCACCAGGACGCCGTCAGAAATGTATCTGACCTTTCCGGGAAAAGTCAGGTATCCGACTTCATCCGTAACGATGACGTCCATTTTATCCCCGCCGGATATGTCGGCGGCGTCAACCTGTTCAAGGTTCGCCGCGTCACGCATCGAAACCTTGATCGTTCCGTCCGCAACGGCCTCGTCATAGCTTTCGTGCGTAAAGAAACGGCCGTTGAATTCACTGTAGGCCTCATCTGACTCATAGTTCATTACCGCGGTCACCTTGTTGTTCTCACATCCTACGCTGACCACGTTCACGGAACCCGCGCCATGGGAAGCGTTGTATTCGCTGACCTCGGAATTCATCATCGCTTCCAGCTCTGACACGCTGTACAGTGATTCGTCAAAATCCCTGACGATGGTTGCCTCCAGGGAACCATCGGAAAGAATCGACTTACCGGTCTCCCCGGTCACTTCCTTTTCACCGCAGCCCAAAAGAAGCGTCACGCACGTCAAGGCGACGGATAATATGCATTTGATCCTGTTCCTGCTTACTGACATATCTGCGCTCATGGGTCATGAGGGCTTAAGAAGCCCCATTATCGCCTCTATCTCGGCTCCGTTGTCCGGTGCCTCCTCCAGCTTGACGTGCGAGCCGTCGGAGTCGACGCGCGCGATCATTGCCGGCGTTTCCTTGCTGCCCTTTTCTACCAAAAAGTAATTGATCCTGCCAGGTTCCTCGGTGACGTATATGCGCACGGGACTTCCTTCCTGGGTATATTTCTCCGGCAGGTCAATTCTGGTGATCACCAGGTCATCCTCTATCTGCAATGACATGACGGCCACGTCCTCCTCCCTGTAGGGAACCTTGGTGCCCTGGGGATACGCGGCCCTGTACGCGTCAATCACGTATTTCTCCTTCTGCAGCCTGAGATCCGAAAGCACGCCCTCAGAGTTTTCAAATATCTTCGCCGGCAGGAGCTCCCTTGTCATCTTTACGTGAACCAGCGCATGGAACTGAGGTTCGGTCAGACGCACGGTATTTCCTTCGGCATCGCCCTTATTTGCGCCTGATTTGTATCTCCTGTCCACCAGCTCTATCAGGTTTTTATTGAGCACGAATCCATTGGTAAAGGGATTAACGGCTATCTCCGACACGACGTTTTCCGTATCAAGGTTGGCCATGAGCATGCCGATGACCGCGCTGAAGGGAATGTTCATGACGGCCGGCGGCATCTTTTCCTTAGGAATCTGTTCACGTGAGGTGAAGATCGGGAAAACCTTGGCCCCGTCGCTCTTGGCCAGCAGACATATTCTCGGCTGGTTATCCTTGTCTATGGGCATTGCCTGTCCGGTTTTGGCTGCCTCCCTCATGCTGTCCGTGACGTTCTCGGGAAGTTCCGCGGGCACGAACACGTTGGAATTCTCTACCAATTCCATGAATTCCCTAAAGTCGTTGTTGTCCTTGTTCGTGGCAAATCTGTTCGCCAGTTCATCCAGTTTGTTGTCAGCCATTTCGTCCCTCTTTAAAACTCCACTGTGCAAGTATTATCGCTATAAACATGAGCGCGCAGCCGGCTATCTCCCGTCCTGTCATCATCTGGCGCAGCATAATGGCTCCGCTGATCGCGCTGATCACGCTCTCCAGGCTCATGATCAGGCTTGCCGTGGCAGGTTCCACGTAGCGCTGTCCGATGATCTGCAGGGTATATGCAACGCCGCAGCTGCCAAGTCCAGCATACAGGAGCGCCCCCATGCATTCACTTATCATCGTCCACTGCGGCGACTCAAACGCAAACATTACCAATGCGGACAGCAGGCTGCAGACCGCAAACTCGATTGCCGCCATCGCTATGCCGTTGGCATGTTCCACGTACTTGTCCACGACGAGTATCTGTATTGCAAAAAATACCGCGCATGCCAAAAGAAGCAGGTCGTCCCCGGCAAACTTAAGCGCGTCCTTCATGCACAGCAGATACAGTCCGACTGCCGCCAAAGCCACGCTGATCCATACGTTCAGGCCAACCTTCTTGTGCAGAAAGAGCCCGAAGATCGGAACCATGATGATGTACATCGCCGTGATGAATCCGGCCTTGCCCGCAGAAGCGGTCTTGAGCGCTATGGTCTGCAGGTTGGATGCGATAAAAAGCAACAGTCCGCTTAATAGTCCGCCCATCACCGTGTCCCGGTCAAATATGTGAATGAACGGCGAACCCGCATATTTATCAGGCCTTTTGAGCATGTATGCGCGCACGCCGATGATGACGGGTACCAGAACCAGCGCTCCCATCATGCATCTGATGGCGCTGAACGTAAACGGACCGATATATTCCATGCTGGCGCTCTGCGCCACGAATGACACTCCCCAAACGGCGGCAGTCAGCAACAGGATCAGGGATCCGCCGATTTCCGATCTCTTCATGTCACTTGAGCGCCTCTTTGAAGAATTCCTTAAACTCGTTATATCCCTGCGCGGACAGCTGTTCCTTTTGGAACTTGCGGTTCTTGTTCATGCGAACGACCAGGACCTGACGGCCCGCAGCCCTCTCCGCCTCAGCTGCCTTAAGGGCCTCATTCAGCCTGTCAGACGGCAGTCCCTTTTCAAGCAGGTATGCGGTCCTGTCCTCCGTTCCCGGAACCTTGAAGCCGTTCTCCATAAGCAGCAGCACGATGCGCTCGAATCCGATGGAAAAGCCGCATGCGGGCACTTCCTGCCCAGTAAACATGCCAACCATCCTGTCGTATCTTCCGCCGCCTCCGCAGCTGCCTCCAAACTCAGGCATGGCTATCTCAAAGATCGTGCCGGTATAATAGCTCATGCCGCGCACAAGCGTGGGATCAAATACGAGCTTAAAGTGATCTCCCTTGGTGGCCTCAACCGAAGCAATGATCTCCCTGAATCCGCAAGAGACCTCCGGATCGATCTCTTTTTCCAGCCTGTTCAGGCAGTATTCAACGGGATCATCGGCCTTAAGCACGTCCTCAAAAAGACTGACGTAGGACTCCACCGCGCCGGCATCAAATCCGGCTTCCTTCAGCTCGGCCTTCACTCCGTCCGTGCCGATCTTGTCCATCTTGTCAAGTATGATGAATATCTCGTCGTACCTGTCTTCCTCAAAGCCGCAGCTTGCAGCCATGGCACGCAGGATCCGCCTGTCGTTGATGCGTATCTCAAAGCCCTTGAATCCGATGCGTCCAAGGGTCGTGGTAGTGGCCAGTATCAGTTCTATTTCAGCCAGATTGGTGGCATCGCCAAGTATGTCTATGTCGCACTGCATGAACTGCCTGTATCTGCCGCGCTGGGGTCTGTCCGCCCTCCATACGTTGCCGATCTGAAGCGTCTTAAAGGGGCTCTGAAGCTCGGCCGAATGTGCCGAATAGTATCTGACGAGCGGAACCGTCAGGTCATATCTGAGTCCACCGTCCGCCAGATCATTTTCTTCCCTGGCCTCATCAAGCTTAAGCTTCTCTCCTCGCTTCATGATCTTAAATATCAGCTTTTCATTGTCTCCGCCCGCCTTGCAGTTGAGGTTCTCCAGCGATTCCACGCATGGCGTCTCTATCTGCGTAAAGCCGAATTCCGCGTAGGTGGACTTGATGACGCCGCACACGTACTCCCTTATCGCCATCTCCCCGGGAAGTATGTCCTTCATGCCGGTCACGGGCTTTTTGTTGAGTTTTGATGCCATTTCCCTGATTCCTTAATCCTAGCTATATTTTGTCTGATTAATTGAATATTGTGGATGTATTTCCACGCCAAATTAAATAATATCCCAAAGTGTAGGATAAAGCAAATCACAAAAGGCGCCGGATGACCTCGTCAGGCGAAAGCTTAACCACCCTGTATGCGTTGCAGTCCGCTCCATCCACAAAAACGTTGGAAGAATCCGGCTTAATGAACAGCGCGGATCTCACTATGCTCACGTGCGGGTTGTTTGCCCGGTTAACGTACGTCCAGACAGAAAACACGTCCCATGACGGCGTGGAATCCCTGGCCACGGTCGCGAAGGCCTGCGCACACTTTGCGTCAAACGGCGGAGTGTTCATGACCCCGCCCAGGTCACCGGTCAGATACACGGTATATATGCCTAAGTCACGCAGTGTGTCTGTGACGTATATGCTCATTTTCAGCAGTTCAGCCGACGTGTCGAAGTTGCAGTCTCCCAGCCCCTTGAGGCTTCCGCCGGTGACGTAGACCGCATTGAGGTTTGCCCTGACCAGTTCAAGCCCTTCGGGATCGGTAAGCAGGTCATAGAGGTTGTTCAGGTAGCCGATGGTTATTATGTCAACCTTATTTGCCCTGAGCGCGGACTTGTACATGTCCAGCGCGGAAATTGATTCCTGCGACGAATCATAGTAATACAGGTCGCCCGATCCGTCCCCGGACTCTATGAGGAATCCCGCCGATTCCGCATCCGGCCTGCCGTCTTCATTCCAGGTAATTGTCTCCGGTTCCCCGGAGGATCCGTACAGGTCCCAAAAGGTGCCGTGTCCCGTCACGCCATGGGAGCTGCCGACCGGCAGGGTGCTTCCAACCGAATCCAGCACGCCCCTCACTACCTTGTCTCCGCCTTCCACGCAGGCTGCCACTCCATAGGCATTGCTGCAGAACGCAAATCTTTCGACCGCCACTATGTCGTCAGTGTCCAGGATGTCGGTATCCAAGATGCTCACGGTGTTAAAGGTCGGCGGTTCATTCGGATCATCATCAACGTATTCATACGTATCATAATAATATTCCATCCTGTCCAGGAGCCGTCCCAGTCTCGTGGCCTCGGACTGATCCGAAGCCAG
>CALGGH010000080.1 GCA_937916415.1 uncultured Lachnospiraceae bacterium | reverse complement strand
GCTGATGATCCGGATGACGTGATGGCCGCAGGACAGGATGGCATGTCAGTCACGGCGGCAGATGACATGTCAGTCATTGAGGCAGATCATGCGTCAGCCACAGTTGCAGATGACGTGTCAGCCGTTGAGTCAGATGACGCGTCAGTTATCGAGACGGATGATGAGCCTGCCGGTGAGATGGCGGAGAGCGTCCCTGACACCGAATCCAAAAACTGGCTATTTGAAGAAAACGTCAGGCTTCAGGAGGTTGAGAGAAGGCTCGAGGAAGAACGCGAGCGCCTGGAGGCATACGAAAAGGAGCTTGCCGAGAAGGCAAAGGAGATAGATGACCGCAATGAGAAGTTCATCAAGGACCGTGCCCAGTTCAGGGACGAGATGAACATGCTTACGGGTCAGGTCACCAGGGAACGTCAGCGCCTTAAGCAGGAGCAGCAGTTCTTTGACAAAAAGATGGACATACTGAAGGCGGGATTCGCAGACCTGGACAAGGCCAGGAGGGAGCTCGAGGCAGACCGCATGCGTAAGGAAGCCCAGACGGCTTACTATGGGGATGATGACGTTCCCGGATACGGAGCGCCCGTAGCCAAGACTCTGTTCTGCGGCATATCCAATCCTCTGATGCTCAAGAAACGGTACAAGGACCTGGTGAAGATATATCATCCCGACAACATGGCGGGAGACCAGGGACTGTTC
This sequence comes from uncultured Lachnospiraceae bacterium, assembly GCA_937916415.1. GTDB lineage: Bacteria > Bacillota > Clostridia > Lachnospirales > Lachnospiraceae > XBB2008. The sequence goes on along the minus strand of CALGGH010000080.1, from coordinate 21,301 downwards.
AAGGCCATCACCATAGAGTACGAGCGCCTGCAGGGCAAGCTTGGCAGCGAAGGAATAGGATGATCGCGCCGTGCGCATAAAAAACAGGAGGTGATTTTCACCTCCTGTCAATGTTTCATCAGTTGGATCAAGCGCGTTCAACACGACCGCTTCTTAAGCAGGCAGTGCAGACATGCATTCTCCTGTTTCCGCCGTTAACCTTGCACTTTACGCGCTGAACGTTGGAATTCCAAATTCTGTTGGACCTTCTATGAGAATGGCTGACGCTGTTGCCGAAGTGAGCGCCCTTACCGCATATATCACACTTTGCCATGATGAGACCTCCCTTTTCATGTCCTTAATCAAAACGCAACAGACATATATTATCATCATTTTCCGCTAAATGCAAGAAATTATTATTTATTTTTCACTTTTATTTTCATATATGGAATGGTACAATAACGAAAGTACTTTGATGTTAAAAGTATTCTCATGAAAGGAATGAATGACATGAAGAAATCTTCAATGGATACGCATCTTGGTAACATCGAAATCCAGAGCGACGTCATCGCGCAATATGCCGGTGCCATCACTTCTGAATGCTTTGGCGTGGTCGGCATGGCCGGGATCAACGTACGCGACGGACTGGTCAAGCTCCTGAAGCTGGATAACTTGAACCGCGGCGTGAACGTGACGCTCAGGAACAACAAGCTGACCCTGGACCTGCACATTGTTGTTGCATACGGAGTTTCCATCATGGCAGTGTCCAACAACATAATCAGCGAGATTAAGTACAAGGTGGAAGAATTCGCAGGAATAGAAGTCGAGAAGATCAACGTCTACGTAGAAGACGTCAGGGTCATTGACTGAGATTAGGAGGAGACATCGTGAGCGTGACATCTATTGATGCAAAACTGATGGCCGGCATGTTCGTGGCCGGCGCCAGGAGACTTGAATCTCAAAAAGAGATCATAAATGAACTGAACGTATTCCCGGTTCCCGACGGTGACACGGGCACCAACATGACCCTGACGGTCTGCTCCGCAGCTGATGACGTGTCAGCACTGTATTCCACGGGAGACATTGACATAGAGACGCTGTGCAAGGCCATTTCCTCAGGTTCCCTCAAGGGTGCCAGGGGAAACTCGGGAGTCATCCTTTCACAGCTTTTCCGCGGATTTACCAAGGTCGTCAAAAAGATCGACGGCGAGGTGGACGCGGGCATGCTGGCCGAGGCCTGTGACAAGGCAGTGGAGACCGCCTACAAGGCCGTCATGAAACCCAAGGAAGGTACGATCCTCACGGTTTCCAAGGCCGTAAGCGAGAAGGTCTCCGAACTCGTTGATTCCGGCGAAACCGACCTGCAGGTCATCATAGAGGAATCGATCAAGTACGGCGACGAGGTATTGCTGAAGACTCCGGACATGCTGCCGGTGCTCAAGCAGGCCGGCGTGGTGGATTCAGGCGGACAGGGCCTGATGGAAGTGCTGCACGGCGCATATGACGCCTTCATGGGCAAGGAAGTGGACTTTACTGCCATAGCTGCGGTTGAAGAGAAAGAAAAGCCCGCCATGATGGAAGCACCCGTGAGGCTGAAATACATTTACTGTACGGAATTCTTCATTCATCTCAAGGACACCTTTAACGTCAAGAAGGAGATGGATTTTAAGGATTATCTTGAATCCATCGGCGATTCCATCGTGATAGCCGTTGATGATGACGACATAGTCAAGGTTCACGTGCATACCAACGATCCCGGCAACGCGATCCAGCGCGGAATCAAATACGGACAGCTCGACAACGTCAAGATTGAAAACATGTCCGTCAGCGGCAAGCCTTACGTGCATCCCGACATCAAAGTGGTGATGTCTGCCAAGTCGCCCTCACTTGAAAAGGCTCCCGAAGAGCCGCGCAAGGACACGGGCTTCATAGCCGTATCAGCGGGACAGGGACTCAGCGACATATTCTCCAGTCTCGGAGTCGACATGATCATAGAGGGCGGCCAGACCATGAATCCCTCTACCGAGGACATGCTTAATGCCATTGACAAGATCAATGCCGACCACATTTTCATCCTGCCCAACAACAAGAACATCATCATGGCTGCTCAGCAGGCTTCCAACATGACTGAAGACAAGGACGTGATCGTGATCCCCACCAAGACGGTTCCTCAGGGCATCACGGCCATGATCTCGTACACTCCTGACGTCTCGGTCAAGGAAAATGCCGAAGTCATGGCAGAGCAGATTGGCTGCGTCAAGACCGGTCAGGTGACGTATGCGGTCAGGGACACCGTGATCGATGACAAGCAGATCCGCGAAAACGACTTCATGGGAATCGGCGATGCCGGAATCCTCGCAGTCGGACCTGACAAAACGGAAGTGACCATGGACATGGTGACTCAGATGATCAGTGACGATTCGGAGCTCATCAGCGTCTATTACGGCGAGGACGTGGACGAGGAGACTGCCGGAGCGCTCGTGGATGCGCTGACGGCCAGGTTTGACGGAGTCGACGTCGAGCTGCAGGCCGGAGGACAGCCGGTTTACTCATACATCATTTCGGTTGAGTAAAAATTTTTGATATGAACATAACGAGCATAAAGGGCATCGGTGAAAAAACTGCTGCCCTTTTTTCTAAATTAAACGTCACTGACACCGCCGACCTGTTGAACTTTTATCCTGCGGATTACGACCATTTCGGTCCGATGATCATGCTGAATGAGATGAAGGAGGGCGACGTCTGCGCGGTGAGGGTGCACGTGCTGTCCTCGCCGGCCATCCGTTACGTCAGGGGCATGAGCATACTGTCGTTCAACGTGACTGACGGTTCGGATGAGATGAACGTGGTGTACTTCAATGCTCCCTATCTCAGGAATTCCATCAAAAAGGGAGAGGAATGCGTGTTTCGCGGCCGTGCGACGCTGCGAGGCAAAAAACTGTCGTTTAACAATCCCCGTAAGTACAAAATCGAAGAGTACGAGGCACTGTCGGACACCGATCAGCCGATATATCACACCACCAAGGGACTGACGTCCCTCGCGATACAAAAGGCCATCCGCAAGGCATATGAAGCCGAGATGGCGGCAGGATTCACGTATCAGGGTTCGCCCCTTTTTGACCGAATTCCGGCTGAGATCATTGCCAGGCGCGGACTGATGCCTTTTCACGAGGCCATACTGAACATCCACATGCCTCAGAGCCGTGATAAGCTGATCGAGGCTAGAAACAGGCTCGCATATCAGGAATTCTACGAATACATACTGCACATGCTTGACCGCGGCATCATGAGGCCTAAGTCCAATTATCCCATGATCGAGGTTGCGGAGACCGGCAGGCTGCTGGAAGGAATGCCGTTTACGCTGACGCCCGACCAGGCGGAAGTCTGGGATGCCATACGCGCCGACCTGACCGGCGGAAACGCCATGCTCAGGCTGCTTCAGGGCGACGTGGGATCGGGCAAGACGATAATCGCCGTGCTGAGCCTGCTGATGGCGGCCTGCAACGGATATCAGGGAGCATTCATGGCACCGACCGAGGTACTGGCGGTGCAGCATTACGACACCATCAGGGAAATGACCGGGAAATACGGGCTTCCGTTTAAGCCCGTCCTGCTGACCGGACTCGTCAAGGGTTCCATCAGAAAGGATGTGCTGAAGACCATCGCCAATGGTGAGGCGAACCTCATCATAGGCACGCACGCGCTCTTTCAGGAAGCAGTGGAATACAGCAGGCTCGGCATGGTGGTCACGGACGAGCAGCACCGATTCGGCGTGCTGCAGCGCGAGGCCCTGATGCAAAAGGGCGAGGTTCCGCACGTGCTCATCATGTCAGCGACGCCAATACCAAGGACGCTGGCCATGATACTGTACGGAGACCTTGACGTCAGTACCATTCATACCATGCCCGCCGGCCGGCTGCCCATCAAGAACTGCGTGGTGGACACGGGATACAGGCCGACCGCGTATAAGTTCGTGATCGATGAGGTGCATGCCGGGAGCCAGGTTTACATAATATGTCCTCAGGTCGAAGCCGGAGAGCTGCCCGGAGTCGAGAACGTGACGGAATATGCGCAGAATCTCAGGATCGTGATGCCGGAGGACGTGCGCATCGGGGTTCTTCACGGGCAGATGAAATCCACTGTCAAGGACAAGGTCATGGACGAATTCGCCCGCGGAGACATAGACGTGCTCGTGTCGACCACTGTGGTGGAAGTCGGAGTGAACGTGCCGAACGCGACCGTAATGTACGTGGAGAACGCGGAACGCTTCGGACTGGCACAGCTGCACCAGCTGCGCGGGCGCGTCGGCCGGTCAGACAAGCAGAGCTACTGCATATTCATGATGAACAGTGCTTCGGACAAGTCCAGGGAGCGTCTGAACATATTGCTTAATTCCAACGACGGCTTCGAGATCGCCTCCAAGGACATGGAACTGCGGGGTCCCGGGGACATCTTCGGCATCCGTCAGAGCGGAGACGTCATCTTCAGGATCGGAGACATCTATCAAGACTCAGAACTGATCACGTGGGCCCGCGAGGACGTGGCAGGGCTTATGAGCTAAAACGTGAGCCGCCGGAGAGGGAATGAATACGGAAATCTTATTCTGACATAAAAACATGACATGACGTTTTGTCAAGGAAGAAGCTTATGCCGTACAGTGCCTTTGCGCATGCGGTTTCGATGCATGTCTTATAGTGAACGACAAAAATAATTTGTCGTTCACTATAATGCTTTATTAAGACATTATCAAAAATGGTTTATAAGCTTGCATTATCGAGCCATTAAAGCATTGCTTTTGTACCCAAAATATAGTAATATGTTATAGATATGTCCACAACATGTGGAGCGACGCTCATATATAGTGATGCGAGGAATCATATATGAACAGGATTGCGATAGTCACTGACTCAAACAGTGGCATCTTGCCCGAAAAGGCATCGGCCTTTGAGGGCCTGTTTGTGGTACCGATGCCCGTCATAATCGGCAGCGATACCTTTTACGAGGGCATAGACATATCTCAGCAGAGATTTTATGAGGTGCTGTCAACGCGCACCGACTTAAGGACGTCCCAGCCCACCCTTGGAAACGTTACCGAACTGTGGGACGGATTGCTGGATGACTATGATGAGATCGTACACATGCCCATGAGCAGCGGATTGTCCGGCTCGTGTTCGTCTGCCAGGATGATGGCGGAGGATTACGGCGGGCGCGTGCACGTGGTCAACAATCAGCGCATATCCGTCACGCAGAAGCGTTCCGTATATGACGCAGTCAAGCTGCGTGATGCAGGCAGGAGCGCGGCTGAGATCGCTGAGCATCTTGAACGGGTAAAGTACGAATCGAGCATATACATCATGCTTGACACGCTGTATTATCTCAAGCGCGGCGGCAGGATTACTCCTGCTGCGGCAGCCATAGGCACGGCTCTCAAGATTAAGCCCGTGCTGACCATACAGGGTGAAAAGCTGGATGCCTTTTCGGTGGCCCGTACCGTGAGCGTTGCCCGCGGCAAGATGATCGACGCCATCCGTAAGGACATGAATGAAAGAATGGGCGGGGACAGCCCTGACAACATGCATCTGGACATCGCTTATACCTACAATTCGGCCATTGCCGAGGATTACAAGCAGCAGGTCATGGAAGCTTTTCCGGGATATGACGACATAAACGTGGATCCTTTAAGCCTGTCGGTATCATGCCACATAGGCCCCGGATCACTTGCATTGGCCTGCAGCAGAAAGATACGCTTATGAGACCTGACGAATACAGTTCAAGAAATGACGGCGAGGAGACCCGCCGTCAAATTATGTATATAGAGAGACTTAAGGGGTACGTGACGAACCTTGCCATGAGGCTCGGGCATGCTCCGAAGGCGTGCGTCGTAACCTTTGGATGTCAGATGAATGCCAGGGATTCCGAAAAGCTGCTCGGAATCCTTAAAACAGCCGGATATGATGAAACCGAGGAAGAGAAGGACGCTGACTTCCTCCTCTACAATACGTGTTCGGTGCGTGACAATGCCAACCAGCGCGTATACGGCCGTCTGGGCGCCGTCAAGAACCTGCGTAAGGGCAACCCTGACATGCGCATAGCCCTGTGCGGCTGCATGATGCAGGAGCAGACCGCCATAGACAGGATCAGGACCGGCTACTCCTTCGTGGATCTGATATTTGGAACTCACAACATTTTTAAATTCGCGGAGCTCATGTGCACGTTGTTTCAGAATCCCGGCGGGATGGTGATCGACGTGTGGCAGGAGACTGACCAGATAGTAGAGGAACTGCCGGTTGAACGCAAATTCTCCTACAAGTCGGGCGTGAACGTCATGTTCGGCTGCAACAATTTCTGTACCTACTGCATCGTTCCGTACGTACGGGGCAGGGAAAGGAGCCGTGCTCCGGAGGAGATATTGGATGAAGTCCGCAAGCTGGCGGACGACGGGGTCATCGAGGTCATGCTGCTGGGGCAAAACGTCAATTCCTACGGACGAAACCTCGACGAGCCCATTAGCTTCGCAAAGCTTATTCAGCAGGTTGAGCAGGTCGAAGGAATACGCCGGATCAGGTTCATGACTTCACATCCCAAGGACCTGTCGAACGAGCTGATAGAGGTCTGTGCCGCCTCAGACAAGATATGCAGGCACATACACCTGCCGGTGCAGTCCGGATCTGACGCTCTCTTAAAGGCGATGAACAGGGGCTATACCAGGGAGCGTTACCTTGACCTGGTATCCAGGATCAGGAGCGCGATGCCGGACATTTCGATAACCACCGACCTCATCATGGGATTTCCCGGCGAAACGGACAGGGACGTCGAAGACACGATAGACCTGATCAGACAGGCCGGTTTTGACAATGCATACACGTTTCAGTATTCCAAGCGGACGGGCACGCCCGCGGCCGGTTTCCCGGGGCAGCTGTCTGACGAGGCCATGAAGGACCATTTCGACAGGGTGCTGAAGGTCGTGCAGGAGACAGCCAGGGAATCGTGCGCCCGTCACGAGGGCGAAACGGACGTCTGCCTGGTCGAAACTCTGTCTGATCATGACGGTGGACTCGTGACCGGACGGCTGTCCAACAACCTGCTGGTTCATTTCCCGGGCGATGAGTCCATGATCGGACGCATGTATGAAGTAAGGCTTGAGGAATGCCGCGGTTTTTATTTCCTGGGATCGAGAACAAATGCCGCGGAGGCATGACTTTTCAAGGCGCAATGGCAAGGGCATAAATTACTTTTTGGATCAATGAACACGGACACGGAACAGAACAAATACAATTATGACGAACTCTCATCACAGGTTTCTCCCATGATGCAGAACTACCTGAGCACCAAGGCGGAGTATCCCGACTGCATCCTCTTTTATCGTCTCGGTGATTTCTACGAAATGTTTTTTGATGATGCGCTCAAGGCCAGCAAGGTGCTGGAGATCACGCTGACCGGCAAGAGCTGCGGTCTGGAGGAAAGGGCTCCCATGTGCGGAGTGCCCTTTCATGCCGTTGAGTCCTATATGGCCAGGCTAGTCAACCATGGATACAAGGTAGCCATATGTGAACAGGTCGAGGATCCCAAGCTGGCCAAGGGACTGGTCAAAAGGGAGGTCGTCAGGGTAGTGACGCCCGGAACCAACCCAATAGTGGAATCCCTGGACAGCAAGAAGAATAACTACATCGTTTCGATCCTGTATATGGACAACTGCATCGGGTTTTCATTCGCGGACGTGACTACAGGCGATTATTATCTGACCGAGCTTGAGCATCTGTCCAATCTAAGGGATGAACTCAGCAAATATACGCCCTCCGAGATAATCTGCAATGAAGCCTTTCTGCTCAGCGGTTTTGACCTGACGGAGCTGAAGACCAAATATAACACTTCGGTATCATCGGTAGATGAGAGGCTTTTTGATGAAGATCACGCCAAGAGACTGCTGCTCAAGCATTTCCACGTATCAAGCCTTATCGGAATGGGAGTCGCGGACTTTAACGTCGGAGTCTGCGCCGCAGGCGCCCTGCTTGATTATCTGTATGAAACCCAGAAGAACGACCTTGTACAGTTTACGCACCTGTATCCTTACGTGACCAGTAAATACATGCTGATTGATTCCTCTACCAGGCGTAACCTGGAACTTACGGAAACCATGAGGGATAAGCTGAAGGTCGGTTCATTGCTCGGCGTACTGGATGCGACCAGAACCGCCATGGGCGGAAGGCTGCTGAGGAGGTTTATCGAGCAGCCGCTTATCAACATCGAAGACATCGAATACCGCCTGGACATAGTCAGTGAATGCTCGGCTAATGCCATCGAAAGGGACGAGCTGAGGGAGTATCTCGGCAGTATTTATGACATAGAGAGACTGATCGCCAAGATCAGCCTCGGTACCATCAATCCAAGGGACATGCTGGCCCTCAAAAGCTCGATGCAGTATCTTCCGGCGATCAAAGGCATACTGTCCGACATGAGATCACAGGCCGCAGGAGATATCTGTGAGGAGATTGACACGCTGGCTGACCTGTGTGAAAGGATCGATGCCGCCATAGAGGATGAACCGCCGATCACCGTACACGAGGGCGGCATATTCAAGACCGGATACAGTGAGGACGTGGACACCCTCAGAAACGCCAAGACCGACGGACGCAAGTGGCTTGCCGAACTCGAAGAGAATGATCGTGAGCGAACCGGCATCAAAAACCTGAAGATCAAATATAACAAGGTTTTCGGGTATTATTTTGAGGTGACCAATTCCTATGCAGACAAGGTTCCCGAGGATTATATCCGCAAGCAGACCCTGACCGGCAGCGAAAGATATACCAATGCCAGGCTTAAAGAACTGGAGGATACTATCTTAAATGCCGAGGATAAGCTCTATACTCTGGAATACGAACTCTTCGTCGAACTGAGAACTCTGTTATCCGATAACATCTCACGCATGCAGAAGACTGCCAAGGCCATAGCTCAGATTGACGTCTATACGGACCTGAGTCTTATTGCGGAGCGTAATCACTATGTCCGTCCGGAGGTAACGGATGACGGCATCATAGAGATCAAGGAAGGCCGGCATCCGGTGATCGAGAAGCTGCATCCGGACGTTCCGTTTATCTCAAATGACACCTATCTGGATGAAAAAAGAAATTCCGTGGCAATAATCACCGGACCGAACATGGCCGGCAAGTCCACGTACATGAGACAGACGGCCCTCATCGTGCTCATGACGCAGATGGGAAGCTTTGTGCCTGCCACAAGTGCGCATATAGGCATTACTGACAGGATATTTACCAGAGTCGGGGCATCCGATGATCTTTCCAGCGGACAGTCTACCTTTATGGTGGAAATGAATGAGGTTGCCAATATATTGAGAAACGCCACTTCGGATTCACTCCTCATATTGGATGAGATAGGCAGGGGTACCTCAACCTTCGACGGCATGAGCATAGCCTGGGCCGTGATCGAACATATCAGCAACAAGAGGCTGCTGGGAGCGCGGACTCTCTTTGCCACCCATTACCATGAGCTGACGGAGCTGGAGGGACGCATAGAAAACGTACATAATTACTGCATAGCCGTTAAGGAACAGGGAGATTCGATAGTATTCCTGCGTAAGATAATCAAGGGCGGCGCAGACAGAAGCTACGGCATACAGGTGGCCAGGCTGGCAGGAGTGCCGGATATGGTCATAGACCGTGCAAAGGAGATATCTGCTGAACTGTCCGATAACGATCTGACCGCAAAGCTTCGGTCCATAGAAGTATCGACCGCGGGAAAAACGGATAAGGCATCAGATCATCATTATGATGAGGTGGATCTCGGCCAGATGTCATTGTTTGACGCCGTAGATGATAACAGCATCCTGAAGGAACTTGAAGAGGTTGACATAACTACGATTACCCCGATCGATGCATTGAACGAACTGTACAGGCTCCAGAACATGCTCAAGAACAGATGGAAGGGATGACGTACTCATGACTGAGATCCGAATACTCGACAACAACACGATAGACAAGATAGCAGCCGGCGAAGTCGTGGAAAGGCCGGTCAGCATAGTCAAGGAACTGGTGGAGAATTCAATAGATGCCGGAGCGACGATCATCACGGTGGAGATCAGGGACGGAGGCATGAAATCGATACGTGTCACCGATAACGGCTGCGGCATCGATTCGTCGCAGGTGCGAAGGGCTTTTTTGTCACATGCCACCAGCAAGATAAGCGACAGCGATGACCTGCACCATCTGACCACGCTTGGATTCAGGGGAGAGGCACTGTCCAGCATCGCTGCCGTCAGCAGGGTTGAGCTTACGACCAAAACCCCGGACAGCCTTTATGGCATACATTTCGCTGCAGAGGGCGGAGATGAGACGGTGTATGAGGAGGCAGGAGCACCGGCGGGTACCACCTTTATAGTCAGGGATATCTTTTATAATACGCTGCCCCGGCTTAAATTTCTCAAGACTGCCATGTCAGAGGGAAATCTGATCGCCGACGTGATGGAACACATGGCACTGTCCATGCCGGAGATTTCATTTCAGTTCATAAACAACGGCTCCGTCAAGTTTTCGACGTCCGGACATGGCGACCTGAAGGAAGTCATATACCGGATTTTTGGCAAGGAGACTGCCTCCAACCTGCGCGAGATCGACGTGACGAACGACGAGCTGTCGATGCATCTGTACGGATATCTCGGACAGCCAGCGATCAACCGGTCAAACCGCGCGTCAGAGGTATTCTTTGTCAATCACAGGTACGTCAAGAGCCCGCTGATCTCAAGGGCCGTCGAAGAAGGCTACGTTGAATACCTGATGCAGCATAAGTTCCCGTTCTGCGTGCTCAACATGGAATTCGATCCTGAACTCGTGGACGTGAACGTGCATCCGACCAAGCAGGAGGTCAGGATCAGTTCCGAAAAGGAAGTGTCCGACTTCATCGTCGAAGAGGTCGCAAAGGCCCTGAGGAGCCGCGAGATGCTCGATGACGCGGCCGTAAACTACAACGCTCAGCGAGATGGCAGGACAGCCTCACCGTCAGTCGCGGAAAAGGTTCGCCTGCCCGAATCCTTCGAACAGAACCGCATTCAGAACGTAAACGAGGCTGAAAACGCCAAAGACCCGTCTTCATCCGACGCGGATGGTACCGCCACGACCTCCTCCGATTACAGTTTTTCGGTAAGGTTTAATGATGACGAGACCATCTTTACCGAGGAAATGACACCCGGGGACGGAGCCGGAGTGTCATCCGGCGTACCGTCTAAACCCGTCTCAGGTATGGTTAGTCCCGACGAGGCGGCTCCGATGCATGACGAACTGGCAGACGAGTACCGCCGCATCGCTGGCAAATACGAGCAGGCCAGCTTCCTGAATGACGAAAGGGTGCTGTCGCCTGAGGCACGCCGTAAATATAGGATAATCGGCCAGGTTTTCAGAACCTACTGGCTGATGGAATACGAAGACGTGCTCATGCTGATGGACCAGCATGCGGCCCATGAAAAGGTGAATTTTGAGCGTTTCATGGCCCGCATCACGTCCAGGAGCGAGATCCCTTCCCAGATGATCTCGCCGCCGGTGGTATCCACGCTGTCTAACCGCGAGATGCAGGTAGTTACCGAAAACCTGGAATATTTCGCTGACATGGGCTTTAGGATCGACGAATTCGGTGATCATGAGATCGCAATACGCTCGGTGCCCATGGACCTTTTCGGCAATGATCCCGCGTCACTGGTCGGTGAGATAGTCACGGACCTGCTGGACATGAAAAAGGGCGAGACGCCTGATTCAGTGCGCACGAGGATCGCCACGATGGCCTGCAAGGCTTCGGTTAAGGGCAACAACCGCATGACTGTAGAAGAAGTGGAAACCCTGCTGGACGAAATGCTGACGCTGGAGAATCCATATAATTGTCCTCATGGCCGTCCGACGATAATCACCATGTCCAAAAACGCGCTCGACAAGAGATTCCACCGGATCGTATGAGAGATAAAAAACCCAAAATAATAATAGTCGCCGGTCCCACGGGCTCAGGCAAGTCAGACCTGGGCGTTGAACTGTCCCTTCGCCTGAACGGAGAGGTAATATCCGCTGATTCCATGCAGGTATACCGTCACATGGACATTGGCACTGCCAAGATCACCGCAGAGGAAATGAGGGGCGTTCCGCACCATCTGATAGACATAATCGAACCCACCGAGCCCTTTCACGTGTATGATTTTCAGAGCCGCGCCAAGGCGGCATGCGAGGAAATATATTCCAGGGGCAGGATTCCCATCGTGGTTGGCGGCACGGGATTCTACATACAGGCCCTTTTATATGACGTCGATTTTACGTCAGGCGGCGAAGATGCGGAGCTGCGTCAAAAGCTGCAGTCTGTTGCGGATGAGCAGGGTCCTGAAGCACTGCATGGCCTGCTGAAGGGGCTTGATCCTGAAGCGGCAGCCGAACTGCATCCCAACAACGTCAAACGCGTCATCCGCGCCATAGAATTCGCACGTCAAAACGGCAGGCCGATCTCAGAGCATAACCGCGAGCAGCGGGAAAGGATCAGCCCTTATGATTATCGTTATCTCGTGATCGCTGACGACAGGGAAGCGGTCTATTCGAGGATAGATGCCCGTGTAGACAGAATGATCGAAGCCGGACTCGAGGCCGAAGTACGCGGACTCATGAACATGGGCTGCACTCCGGAAATGACTTCAATGCAGGGCATAGGCTATAAGCAGATGCTGTCTTACCTGAGGGGAGAACATGACCCGGATGAGGCAATCAGGCTGATCAAGCGAGACTCGAGACATTATGCCAAAAGGCAGCTGACCTGGTTAAACCGCGAACGCGACCTGATCAAAATTGACCGGCGTACATATGGAGACAGCGTCAGTCAGGCCGAATTCGCTGCGGGACTGCTTTGATTCATCCCCGAACTTAGGCAAATGGTGGTACAATAGATACATGAACAAATTATTCAAGGACAATAAGTATGCGGCAATAGGCTTCACGGCATTCATCACGGTATGCGCTTCGGCTCTTGCGATATACGTGATCTTTAATTTTTCGACCATTCTGGGGCTGATCAGGTCCTTTTTGCGCATCATGAGTCCCGTGATCAACGGCGTGACGCTGGCCTACATCCTTACGCCGGTCCTCAATTTCGTCGAACTGCACTGGGTAGGATGGCTGTATAAAAAAACCGGAGCCGATATGACCGTCAAGCGTAAGAAGCACCGCCGCGGCTGGTCAATCCTCGTCACCTACGGAATATTCCTCGGATTGTTGTTTCTCTTTTTCCAGCTGGTAATTCCACAGATCATAAACAGCATCCGCAACATCATTTACCAGCTGCCGAGATACGCTAACAACCTGGAGGTATTCATTGACGGGCTGATCCGCGACAATTCGGATCTTGAGGCGATGATCAACGAGTATCTGGACATGATCTATGATGAAGTGGTCAGCTTCCTGCAGAACACCGTGCTGCCGCAGGCCGAAAACATACTGAAGTTCGTTTCGCTGAGCGTTGTCATGGTATTTAAGACCACGCTGAACGTAATCCTGGGCATGATCATCTCGATCTACCTGATGAATTCCAAGGAACTCATGTCGGGGCAGGCCAAAAAGATCGTCTATGCCCTGATGGACGGCAAGGAAGCCAACAAGTTCATCAGGGGCGTCAGGTACACGCACAGAACCTTCATCGGATTCCTGTCGGGCAAGCTGGTGGATTCATTCATCATCGGGATCCTGTGCTTCGTGGTCATTAGCGTGGTCGACATTCCTTATGCGATACTGGTCAGCGTCATCGTGGGCGTGACCAACATAATCCCGTTCTTCGGACCATACATAGGCGCAATTCCCTCGACCCTGCTGATCCTGATGATTGATCCGCTGAAAGCCCTGTATTTCGTGATCATCATACTCATCATCCAGCAGCTTGACGGCAACGTGATAGGTCCCAAGATACTCGGCGATTCCACGGGATTGTCGAGCTTCTGGGTAATATTCGCCATCACCGTGTTCGGCGGACTCTTCGGGGTGGCCGGATGGATACTCGGCGTGCCGACCTTCGGCGTGATATATGCCCTGGTCAGGTACAGGATCAACCGCAGGCTCAGGCATAAGGCCCTGCCGCAGGAAACGGCTCCGTACGTAAACGTTGGAAGCATAGAAAAGGACGGCAGCTTCATAGAATACGTCCCCGTGAAGGCACGGAGCATATTGGAGATCATGGGAATTAAAAAAAAGCACAGGTCTTCGAAGGAAGAAATCCTGGAAGATGATGACGTGGATGACGTCGTCATAAAGGCTGATGCGGACTCTGCTGACGGAGAGATATCATGAGTTACATAGTCAAAACCCTGATCCTGACCGCGATCTTTGTGGCAGTCATATATTTTTTCATGTTCAGGCGCACCCGCAAGCGCCGCAAGAAGACCTTTGATTCGGTGCAGGAATACCATGACGCCTATCTGAAAAAAATCAAGCCTGCCCCCGGTTCCGAAAAAGGCAGGACAAACTTTGTTACCAGGTATAATTCCTCCGAAGACTACAGGGAAAAGCAGGACGTTCATGACCTGTACTGAATGGTCTTATTTTCTGAAGCTTCCCGGCGTGACTCCCTTGTGTTTCTTAAATTCCCTGACGAAATGGCTCGAGTCGGAATACCCCAGGTACTGGGCCATGTCGCTTAATGACCGGTCCGTGAACTTAAGCATTTCCTCGGCTTTTTCAACCCTGACCATTTCCAGGTAATCCTTGCAGGATCGTCCGTATGCATTCATAAAGCTTTTGGCGAAATTGGAGTAGCTCATGCCGCACATGGCGGCCAGGTCCCTGACCTTTAGGTTGTCTTCAAAGTGCTGGTCTATGTATTCCAGGACGTTGGACATGGTAGTCTCGGTCGATGAGATGTAGTCTGTCAGGTCATCGAAACTGATCCCTTCGTCCTGCCATATGCGTATCAGCTTAAGGAACGTCAGGCACAGCCTGGAGTGGATGGCCACCTCGTAACCCAGGGATGCCTCGTTCATTTCCTTCAGTGACTCCATGAAAAAAGATTCCAGCCCAAGTTCTTCCTCGTCATCTTCAAAAAATGCCCTGGCATGCTGGTCCCTGGCCGCCTTTAGCAGCGTGGCAAGCTTGGGACAGGACTGAGTGTTCACGTTGAGCCTGGTCACGTCAAACTTGATCCCCACGAAAATGCATTTATCCATGGAGCATGCCAGCAATGAGTGTATGTCCTCGCTATGGAACAAAATGAAATCATGTTCCTTCATAAAAAAATCCCGTTCATTGACCCTGGCGATCATGTTGCCTTCGATCACGTACAGGATCTCCGCATAGTGATGCCAGTGAGGACGTACCGGAAACTCCCGTTCTGACGTATCGAACAAAAAAACCTCATATGGCCTGTTCAGCGTATCGCTGTATTCGTACAGATAATTCATCCCGTCTTCCTCTGTCAACAAATAGAATAATATTATTATTTACAATTAAAAACCTCTTGAAATCCAAGCAAAAATAACATTCACGAGAGATTTATTCAATAACTTGAATGATTTATTATATCATTTATTTCAATTGTGTTCTATTGTTATTTTGTTAATGAGGGTTGAGCCTGACATTGTGAAAAAGTTAAGGCAGCCGTAATCCGTCGCAGGACGATTTTTGGCGCGTCGCAAACGATGACGTGCGGGGAGATGAAAAAATGAGCAAGACATACGTAAGTGACATGACGCACGGCAGTGAAATGGGACATCTGGTCCGTTTCGCAGTTCCGATGCTCATAGGCAACATGTTTCAGCAGGTATATAACATGGTGGATTCGATCATCGTGGGCAGGTACGTGGGGGCAGATGCGCTCGCGGCCGTTGGAGCCACGGGTTCCTTAAGTTTCCTGTTCTTTTCGCTCTGCGTGGGATTGACCGGCGGTCTTGGAGTGGTCATTTCACAGCATTTCGGAGCAGAAGAGCATCAGGGCGTGAGAAAGGCCATCTTTAATTCCATATACATCATAGTGTCCGCGGCGGTACTGATGTCTTTTTTGGGAGTGATGCTAGCTAAGCCCGTGCTGACCTGGCTTAAGACTCCCGCCAACATCCTGCCTGACTCAGTGGCCTACATGCAGATAGTCAGCATGGGCATCATAGGCGTTGCGTCTTATAACTGCGTGTCCGCCATACTCAGGGCGTTGGGAGATTCAAAGACCCCGCTCATGTTCCTCATCATGGCCAGCCTCATCAACGTGGTGCTGGATCTGGTGCTTGTCGTCAACTTTAACATGGGAGTCAGGGGAGTGGCTTATGCCACGATCATTTCCCAGGTCCTTTCGGCAGCCGGGAGCCTCACCTTTGCGATCAAAAACAATCCATATTTCAAGATACGCAGGGAGGAGATGAAGTTTGACCGTATCATAGCTTCCAAATGCTACCGCCTGGGCATTCCGCTGGCGCTGCAGTCATCGCTGATAGCCATTTCGTGCGTTGCGCTACAGAGCGTGGTCAATACCTTCGGATCCGTGGTCGTGGCGGCTTTCACGGCTACCTCCAGGGTGGAGCAGCTGGTTCAGCAGCCCTATAATTCCGTGGGCATGGCGCTGTCGACCTTTACGGGACAGAACATGGGCGCAGGCAAGCTTGACAGGGTCAAAAAAGCATTCAGCCGCGCATTCGTGATTGTGGCCGCATTCAGCACCTTCATGCTGATACTGCTCAACGTATTCGGCAACGACGTCATGAGGCTGTTTGTTACGGAAACTGAGGTCATCGAATTCGGAACGCGGGCATTCAGTATAACGTCTTGGTTTTATCTTCCTCTTGGCATAATATATATAGTAAGGGGTCTCCTGAACGGAGCGGGAGATGCGACCTATTCATTGATAAACGGCTGCGTGGAGGTCGCAGGACGCATCGTGTTCTCAAATACGCTGACGATCATTCCCTCGGTCGGTAAATGGGGCGTATGGCTGGCAACCGCGCTTACCTGGTTCATTACCGGCATAGCCTCGCTGATCAGATACGGCCAGGGCAAGTGGAAGACCATTAAGCTGGTGGAAAGGAAAGATGATGGAGTACGTCAAGGGAGTAACGTTCGGAGCATTCGCGCCCGCAGGCTCGTTTAAAAAGAAACAGGCATATAACAGCCTCGACAAGCTGATCGAGAGAACCTCGGCCAACTACGTTGTTTTGGTTCCGAACGGGCTGCAGGACACGCCGCAGTCACAAACGATAGATTACGTTTCGCCCGCAACCATCGGAGACGACGAGCTGAGGAGCATGATCGATTACGTTCATTCCAGAGGCCTCAAGGTCGCCCTAAAGCCCACCGTCAATTGTAAAAACGGCACCTGGCGGGCACATGTCTGCTTTTTTGACAAGGACGTGCCGTGTGAGCCCAAGTGGTCAGTTTGGTTCCGGGCTTATACAGACTTTCAGCTGCATTTTGCGCACATAGCCGAGGAAATGGGCGCAGACATGTTCATTACGGGCTGTGAGATGGTTCAGACCGAGCACCGTGAAACGGAATGGAGAAAGCTCATTTCCGACGTCAGGCAGGCATATAAAGGTCCGGTGACGTATAATACTGACAAATACCAGGAAGACAACGTTACGTGGTGGGACTGCCTGGACTGCATATGTTCCAGCGGTTATTATCCGATTGATGACTGGGAGAGACAGCTCGACAGGATAGAGGCGGTAGTTAAGAAGTTCAACAAGCCGTTCTTCTTTGCCGAAGCGGGATGTAAGTCTGCCGTTGGTTCATCCATGGTTCCCAATGACTGGAGCATCAGGGGTGATGCCGCCCCCGAAGAACAGGCCAGATGGTATGAGACCATGTTTGATGCGGCATCAAGAAGGGATTTCGTATCCGGATTCTTTATATGGGACTGGTGCATCAGGCTGCATTCATTAAGTGAAGCCAATAAGGACAAGGGATACGGCGTTTACGGCAAACCGGCAGAAAAGGTAATAGCGGATTTTTATCAAAAAACGAATTAATGGAGGGGATTTATGACGATTGATCTGAACGTAATGCCTAAACTTGGTTTCGGACTGATGAGACTGCCGCAGAATGACAATGGCATCGATCACGAGGCGACATGCCGGATGATTGATGCATACATGAAGGCGGGCATGAATTATTTTGACACGGCTTACGTGTATCACGGCGGTAAGTCGGAAGTGGCGGCCAGGGAGGCACTGGTAAAGAGATATCCCAGGGATTCCTTCATGATAGCGACCAAGCTGCCTGCCTGGGAACTCAAAAAGGCAGAGGACCGCGACCGCATTTTTAATGAACAGCTGGACCGGGCGGGAGTTGATTACTTTGATTTCTATCTGCTTCATTCCGTCGAAAACGGCAACCTGGAAACTTATGAAAGGCTGGATTGCTTCAACTGGGGCATCCAAAAGAAGGCTGAGGGCAAGATCAGGCACTTTGGCTTCTCATTCCACGGCAGTCCGGAACTGCTTGTAAAGGTGCTTGACGAGCATCCCGAAACGGAATTCGTCCAGATTCAGCTAAACTATGCGGACTGGGATAATCCCGTAGTTAGTTCCGGCAGGTTACATAAGATCCTGGAGCAGAGAAAGATTCCCATGATAATCATGGAGCCGGTCAAGGGCGGAACGCTGGCGTCGCTGAAGCCGGAGCTGGAGGATAAGTTCAGGGCCATAAGTCCTGACAGGTCGATCGCGTCCTGGGCGCTAAGGTTCGTTGGTTCGCTCCCCGGAGTGATGACCATTCTGTCGGGGATGTCCAATGAAGAGCAGATGAACGACAACATCTCTACCTTCACCGATTTTGAGCCCCTGTCCGATGCGGAATTAAAGACGGTTGAAGAGGTTACGCGTATCATGCTCGACATCAACCAGATCGGATGTACGGCTTGCCGCTACTGCGTGGACGGCTGTCCAATGAAGATCAGCATTCCGGACGTGTTCAAGGCCATAAATACCATGACGCTCTATAATGAGGAGTTTAGGCCCAAGGCATATTATAACGGCCTCATCAACGTCGGCTGCGGCAGGGCTTCGGCGTGCATCGCATGCGGACAGTGCGAGGGCGTATGCCCGCAGCACCTGCCAATAATTCAACTGCTAAAGGATGCCTCAGCCAAGCTGGATGCGTAAAGTCAATAGTAAAGTAGACAGCAAAGTCAATAAACCCAAATCCGGGAATAAAAAGAATAAAAGATCAGTGCCCAACGTCATGTTAAGCATCATGCTGACGTTGGGCATGCTGTTTGTGCTGACCTTTGCCGCATGGCTGCTGGTTCGAAATGAGGGCACGTCATTGCCGGGATCGGCGCTTTTTAATAGTCTCAAGGGATCCGGGGACTCAGGGATTACGGCTGCTTCGGATAGTGGTTCTGCCGGCAATGCTACGATTACCGGCGTAAATGCAGACTCGCCCTCCATGCCCCTGGTTTATGCTGATCCGGGGGCAATCCCGGAATATGCCGGCTCCATTTCCATTGAATTAAGTGATGACAAGCCGGCGTTCACCCTGGCGGACGTGGAGCAGATCGTGGAAGAGCAGTATGAAGGACTCGATGAACTGGGCAGATGCCGCGGCGCAAGTGCACGCCTCACTGAAATCCTGATGCCCAGGGAGGACCGGCCGTCAATTGATCCCCAGATCCGGCCGTCAGGCTGGCATCAGGCCAAATATCCGGGCATCGTGGATTCGGATCCTCCATATCTCTACAACAGGTGCCATCTGATAGCATACGCGCTCACCGGCCAGACCGACAATCCGGACAATCTGATCACTGGCACGAGGGCATTTAACATAGAGGGCATGCTGCCGTATGAAATGCAGGTCATCAACTACCTCCGTGACGAGCCTCGTGGGAGCGTGCTGTATCGCGTTACCCCATATTACGTCGGTGACGAGCTGCTGGCACGCGGCGTCGAGATGGAGGCACTGTCATTGTATGATGACGGATCCGGCGTCTGTTTCCACGTATTCGCATACAACGTTCAGCCGGGCATAGACATCGATTATTCCACCGGCAAAAATGCATTGCAGCGGTAAAAATGCAGTAAAAGAATCAGGTCTGGTCTTCTTGACAAAACTTGACAAAACCGTTGACAAACTTGACAAAACCGTTGACAAACATGTTGACAAACCGGCTCGAAAAGAGTAGTATAAAGCCATACGAATCTATCGGTTAAATATCAGTTTATCCGATAGATAGTATCGCATATAGTAGGAAGAGTGGTCAGGTGCCACAATATGTTGAGTTTTGCAAGAAAGGCTTTTTTACAATATGGGTAAGGATTCCGAGTATTATAAGGGCAAGAATCATGACATGAAAGCCAAGCTTCAGGAGCTTCTGACGGAACTCCCGCAGCCTGCGCGTGATTATATTTATGAAAAACAGGTTTCGGCACAGCCAGGGACGCTCATTGCATACAGTTATGACCTGTTGACTTTTTTTCGATTTTTGAGGGAACGCAACCCATATTTCGCCGCCAGGGAGATCCCAAAAATCAATACAGACGACCTGGCGAACCTGGCGTCCGAAGACATGGTCGAATTTCAGAGGTACCTGGAGTTCAATTCCATAGGTGAGTCTCACGAAAACGGCAAACGCGCGATCGCACGTAAAATGAGTCCTTTACGCGGAATGTTCAAATATCTGTATGAACACGAATACATACCCAAGGATCCGATGCAGCTGGTCAAGTTACCGGTCCTAAAAAAGGACAAAAACATCATCCGAATGGACAATTATGAGGTCCGGGCCATATTGAACGCCATTGAATACGGCAATTCACAGATGTCTGAAAGGCAGCTTAAATTTGCCGCAATAACGCGTGAACGGGACCTTGCGATTCTCACTTTGATGCTGAATACGGGCATCCGCGTGTCTGAATGCGCCGGACTTGACGTGGCGGACGTCAATCTGATTGTGAATTCTTTAACAATTGTTAGAAAAGGCGGAGGGCAGGACGTAATCTACTTCGGCGATGAGGTAAATGAGGCCCTGAATACCTACATAAACGGCGAAAGGGCCAACATGATACCTGAAAAAGACGGTGAAAAGGCCCTTTTCCTCTCCATCCAAAAAAAAAGAATCAGCGTCGATGCCATAGAGAATCTGGTCAAAAAATACGCTAAAATGGTCGTTCCGGGCAAAAAGATCACGCCACATAAGCTCAGGAGCACCTATGGCACTGCCCTCTACCGCGAAACCGGTGACATCAGGCTCGTGGCGGACGTTCTCGGCCATGAAAACGTCAACACGACCATTGATTATTATGCGGCCATCGATGACGAGCACAAGCGCCTCGCGGCCGGAGCCGTGGATTTTAATCGCGAAAAATAATGTACAGGTGATCACGGGG
>CALGGH010000079.1 GCA_937916415.1 uncultured Lachnospiraceae bacterium | reverse complement strand
TCTACACTCTTTCCCTACACGACGCTCTTCCGATCTCCTTCGCAATGATCGGCCCCATATTCATTTCACTTACCTCCTTGGCGCTTCGATAAATAATCATCTCTGATCTCCTTCATTATACCAAATCAGGAGCGATAATCACCATTGATTTTGACATAATCATACGTCAAATCACATCCATATGCAACCGCGCTCTCATCTCCGGCATGCATGTCCGCTATGATCTCCACGTGGTCTGAGGCCAGCATCCGTGACGCTTCCTCCTCGTCATATCCTGAGCCGATCCCGTTTCTGACAATCAGAAGTTCGTGATCTCCCGTCCTAAAATACATATCGACCTTTTCGGGATCAAACATAACCCCTGAATATCCAAGGGCGCACAATTCCCTGCCCCAGTTGGCGTCACATCCGTACACGGCCGCCTTGACCAGTGACGAGCCTATGACCGACTTGGCGAGCGTACGGGCGCTCTCCTTGGTGTCCGCGCCGCGGACCGTGCATTCGATCAGCTTGGTGGCGCCCTCGCCGTCAGCTGCCATCTCCTTGGCCAGGTGCAGGCATACCGCATTAAGTGCCCCATAAAATGCCTCATAGTCAGCGTTTTCGGAATCTATGCGCTCATTGCCGGCCAGGCCGTTGGCCAGTGCGATCAGCGTGTCATTGGTGCTGGTGTCACCGTCCACCGATATCATGTTGAAGGTGTCCACGACGACGCTGCTCAATGCCTTCTGGAGCATTTCCCCTGAAATGCACGCGTCAGTCGTGACGTACCCGAGCATCGTGCACATGTTGGGATGGATCATGCCCGAGCCCTTGGACATGCCGCCCACGCGCACGGTCTTTCCTCCGATCTCCAGTTCATAGGCGATCTCCTTTTCGTGAGTGTCCGTGGTCATGATGGCCCGTGCCGCCCTGTTCGCGGCTTCAGGGCTTCTCTCCAGCGCTTTTGCCAGGCTGCCCGCTCCGGCAGTGAGCTTTTCCTCGGGAAGCTGCATGCCGATAACGCCCGTCGAGCCTATCAGGACTTCCCCGGACTCCACGCCCAGCGCCACGGCCGCGGCCTCCGCGGTCGACCTGACCACCTGCATGCCTTCCTCTCCGGTACACGCGTTGGCTATGCCGGTGTTTACCACGACTGCCCTGGCGGATCCGCGCTCATGCACGACCTTCATGTCCCATTTGACCGGCGCAGCCTTGACCACGTTGGTGGTGAAGGTTCCGGCGGCCACGCACGGACTCTCCGAATACACCATGGCCATGTCGTCACGGCCCCTGTACTTGATCTCGGCAGCAATGGCCGATGCCTTAAACCCCAGTGCGGCACACACGCCGCCTTTTATTTCCTTCATGATGCTTCACCCTCTAGTCAAGCCTGAGGCCTGCCAGGAGCGAACCGAGGCTCGTGCCTATGGAACCCCTGTCGCTGTAGGCGGAAGTGTCCACCTTGTTCACCTCAGGCTCAAGCGGATCCTCAAGTGCCTTCATGGACAGCGATATCCTGTCGTCTTCTATCTTGGTGATCTTGGCCCTGACCAGCTGTCCTTCCTTCAGGACTTCATGGGGCGACTTGATCCTCTTCTGCGATATCTGCGAAATGTGAACGAGTCCGTCCAGGCCGTTGTCCATCCTGACGAAGGCTCCATAGTTCTTGATGGACTCTACCTTGCCGTCAACCACGTCGCCGACCTTCATTTCTCCGAGTATGGCCTGCCTGGCCTCGTCGGCCTTCCTGTCAGCCACGGCCCTTCCCGAGAGAACCAGCTTGTGATTGGCTTTGTCAAGCGTGATGATCTCGGCCTCTATGGTCCTGCCGACCCATTCGTCCGTGCTCTCCACGTGACCGTTCGTGATCTTGGAAACCGGAATGAAGGCCCTGATCCCCTCCACGGTGCCCACGATGCCGGCCGAAACGGCTTCCTTGACCTTCATCTTGACCGTGTCACCGTTAGCCTTCAGTTCCTTGAGGTAAGTCCATGCGTTCTGCTCGGCCTCTTCCTCCTCCGTGAGGGGCGCGGGCTCCTGCACGTCTTCCTCCAGCTGCTTATAGGATTCCTCAAGCTCCTTCTCCAGATCCTTCATTGTTTCTTCCATTACCGTTGTCCTCCTCCTGCCCTGTTCCGGCATCTTTTAATTTGGAATATTTCCTGACGTATTTATATCGGTTCATCTGAGCGTCCAGCGTTCCCAACGGCTTGACTCCGCGGATCGTGCCCAGGTAGGCGGCCATGCATCCCTTTTCCAGAACCTCCGCTACGCAGAGTGCCTCATCATACGTGGTTCCGGTGACGTACGCGCCATTGTTCTCGCTCATCACGGCACTGGCACTTCCCATGGCCTTCATGAGTGTCCTGCGGTCTGCGCCTGCAGACACGCATTTGATGGCCGGTCCGGCGATCTGCGCGAAATCATCCAGATATGCCCTGACCGTAGCATCCCGCCTGCTCATCTCATGAACGTAGGGAGTGCGGACGTGGAGCATCCACTGTCCGACGTGCTCCGCGGAACCCTCGACGTCATCCGGAACGCTCTGCACCACCCTGATCCGTGCGCTTTCGTCAGCAGGGGCCCTGTCTGCAGCGTCTCCCTCGGCATGCTCGTCCTTAAACCTGCGTATCTGCTCCGTTAAGGGTATCACGTCGTTGCAGTAATAATCAAATATTTTGTGTGAAAGGGCTTCAAGCACGTGCGTGACCTTAAATGCGTGCTCGTAGCCGGTTCCCATGCACAGCACTCCGTGATTGCGCATCAGGACGTGTCCCGTGCCGGGATGCTCCTCCAGGCACTCCGCCACGGCCTTGTTTATCTTCTTGGAGCCGTTAGGGCCGTAATCGGCGCAGACTATGCCCTGTCCGACCAGTGCCCTGGCGGATTCGGCTACCCTCTCGCCAAGCTTCACGTCCAGTCCCAGCACGCTGAGGGCGGATGCATAGGGCTGATGCGTGTGTATCACGAAATTTACCTCAGGCCTGGCCGCATAGGCCGCCAGATGCACTCCGGTCTCGCTTGACGGCGGCACGTCTCCCTCATGCCTGCCGTCCATGTTGACCACGACCAGATCGGACGCGGTCATTGTGTCATAATCCCGTCCGCTCGGCGTGATCAGTATCAGGTCGCGGCTCAGCCTGGCGCTGACGTTGCCCCACGTCCTGATTATCAGTTTCTCATCCTTTAGTTCCCTGCAGGCCCGCAGTATCAGCTCGCCTGCCTCGCTCATTCCATATGCCATGCCATCCTCCCATGCGCGATTGTCCTCAATGCAAAAGCTACTTTATCCTTTTCCGCCATGGGCCGGATAAAGTAGCTTTAAGTTGTAATCTTACATGATGCGCGTCATCAGGATTTCCTTACAAGTGCCCCTCTCAGCCTGCCCCCGGGATCCCTGATGAGCAGCCTGACCATCCAGATGACGAGGCCGAGGGCCACCACGCAGAGTCCAAGAAAAGCATCATTCATCATGTCTTCCATGGCGGGAGTAAAATATTCCGCTCCAAGCTCTGCGTACTCAAAGACGGCATCCACAAACCACATGATGGATGCGCCACAAAACATGAGGCTTAAAAATCCGAGCTGCATGTCGCCCCGGTCGATACGAACGTACCATGCCATGGTTGATATGATCGCCGCAAAAACCGTGATCAAAAGGGTCATGTCCGCACCTCCCGTCTCACGCTTCGTGAACGTCGGCGTAAGCAGACCTGCGCCTGACGATCATGTCGGCGGCCTTGCATATGCCCAGCCAGATGACGGTGGTCAGCACGGCCATGCACGCTCCCACAGTGGCAATCTCATGGAACATCTCCGCCCTGTCCGCAGCGTTGGACATCGCCGTCAGGAACGGGAACCAGGGAGTGATCTCCCCATGCCAAAGGTGCTCAAAGGCTAGCAGCGCCGCACCTCCCCACAGCATGAAGGACAGCCATTTGAGCTTGGTGCTCCAGCTGACCGTCTCATCCGAAGCCTCCGTAGGTTCTGCGGGAACTCCCGAAACCTCGGCAGCGGCATGCTCCTTTTTCTCAATATGCTTCTGTACCGCGGTAACCGCAACCGCTTCTACGACAGATACCGTAAAACAAGCCATCTCATAAACCTCCTATTTAATACACGTCTTGTGCCGAACAATTCACACACGCTTACATTTTATCACTTCATGCCATCCCGCACAACATGCCCCGTCATTTTTCAGCGTCGTATAGTATCCGTCCTCAGCGTACAATCTGCCACTGATCGTTTTGAAATTAGGAGAAAAAAGATTTGCCCTGCCGCTGAAATCATCCGAATATATCCAGTCTCCGTCACCCTCAGAGCCCTCGGCGACAAAGACATTGTCAATATATGCATGATAATCCCCGTTGGAGATCCACGTACCTATCAGGCCGACGGGCTTAGGGGAATCAAGCTCTAAATCACATACCTTGTAGCTGTCCAGATAAACCGTGGCGCCCATGCCGCTCACGCTGATCTCGACTATCTGCTGTACGTCCGTAAACATTACCATCTCCGGAAACATAAAATCCAGATTTGTATATGACTCATCAAAAACGTAACCATCCCTGTATCTGGCAAAATAAAACCTCGGGATCTCACGCGTACAGTCAAAGGCAGCTATATAAAATTCATCCTTTTCATTCGCCTTTATCTTATCGGTATTGATCTTAGCTTCGCCTGCATGCTCTCTGGTGGCACCCCAGGTGATGCCGGCTACTCCGGAATCCGTCTGAATTTCAAAGTCTATCCTGTATGAGGTGGCGGTACTGGCCGTACCCAAATAGGGATTCTCATATTTTATATCGGTTACTGATTTTGACTTGTCGGAAAGTGTATCCTTTGCAGAATCCTTTTGGTCATTGTAAAATGTGTCTTCAGCGGACACAGCATTATCTCCGTCTTTATCCCTGACCGGCTCCGTATCCGTATCCATGCCGGAATTACCGGCATCATCCCGTGGTTTTTCTAAATCATCCAGAGACTCTACGGTGATCCCGTTTTCCAAAAGAGCCCTTGACACCTCATCTTCGACACTTGTCTTTGACGATCCGCAAGCAGATAAGACAAGAGCACATAGCATAAGCAGTATTACATGTTTTTTCATAGCTGGTCTCTCTTGCAGTTTATTGTGTTCACTTGAACTATTCACAATCACCTTGATATGAATTGTCCAACCATAATACACGCTAAAAATTATACCATATTATGCAATTCTTTTATATCGAACAATCGTTTGTGGAGTGATGTGCAAATCCCAAATCTGTCCTATCCATGTCCTAAACCTGCCCTATGACTGCCTTGTTGGGGATGTGGGGCGACCATAAAATTATTAGTGGAGACCGGGATTAAGAAAGGCAGGGGCGATGGCGCACATGGGTCAGAAGAGTTCTTTCAGATATTACAATCCGAACCCGTTTGGGCGCGACACTTCGGACTGCGTAGTGAGGGCGCTTACGCTGGCCCTGGACATGAACTGGGACGACACGTACAAGGAGCTGTGCCGGCACGGATTTCAGCTCGGACTCATGCCGAACGACAACGCGGCGTGGGAGACGTACCTGATCGAGCACGGCTACGAGAGGCGGATCCTGCCGAACACCTGCCCGGCGTGCTACACGCTGGAGGACTTCTGCAGGGATCACGCCTACGGCGACTACGTCGTCGCCACGGGCAGCCACGTGATCTTTGCATCCGACGGTCTCTTCTATGACACTTCAGACTCAGGCAATG
>CALGGH010000078.1 GCA_937916415.1 uncultured Lachnospiraceae bacterium | reverse complement strand
TAATATATACAAGCTTGCGCAGAGCGTAAGCTATGCGATGAAGCGGGAGATTGCTCGTGAAAACGAGGTAACTTTCGTGGAGTATGTCCGGTGTCCTGCCGGTCAGGGCACGCAATCGGGCGGCTGGGGTCTTTCATAAATGCAGGCGTATATCGCAGGGCAGAGGATGACCGGCCATAAGAGCCGGTTTGTTTTTTAGACCTGGTCTGATACGCACGGATGTGTGTATGAAATTTTCCCCATCCGTACGCAGAATCAAAACGTACGAAAAAAGGAGAAACAAAAACATGGCAAACACCACTGGCAAAAATATGATTCGTATTCGCCTCAAGGCTTACGATCATCAGCTGATTGACAAAGCAGCGGAGACAATTGTAGAAGCAGCAAAGCGCACCGATGCTAAGGTTTCCGGCCCCATTCCTCTTCCCACGAAGACGGAGATCGTGACCATCCTTCGTGCTGTTCATAAATATAAGGACAGCCGCGAGCAGTTTGAGCGCCGCACCCACAAGCGCCTGATCGACATCATGAGCCCGACCCAGAAGACGGTTGAAGCCCTGATGAACGTTGAAGTTCCCGCCGGCGTCGAGATTGAGATCAAGCTCTGATCTGTCTACCTTATTAATTATTTTGTTTTGACCCTTTTTCCGCAGCTTGCGTATGCGGAAGGGTTAAGTTGCCAGCCTCCGGCCGTTTCCCAATGACGAGCCATGCTAGGTAACCAATAACCGATAGGAGGAAATAGAATGAAGAAAGCCATTATTGGCAAAAAAGTCGGCATGACTCAGATTTTTGACGAAGCCGGCAAAGTCATTCCTGTGACTGTCATTGAAGCAGGCCCATGCGTGGTTACTGCAAAGATGACGGAAGAAAAGGAAGGCTACAGCGCAGTTCAGCTCGGTTATGAAGAAGTAGCCGAAAAGAAGCTCTCCAAGCCTGAGCAGGGTCACCTGAAGAAGGCTGGCACGGGGATGCTCAAGCACCTCAAGGAGTTCCGCCTCGAAGAAACCGATAAATTTGAAGTCGGTGATGTTATCAAGGCAGACATTTTTGCATCCGGAGATAAGGTAGATGCTACCGCAATTTCCAAAGGTAAGGGATTCCAGGGTACCATCAAGAGACTGGGTCAGCACAGAGGACCCATGGCTCATGGTTCCAAGTTCCATCGCCATCAGGGTTCCAACGGTGCCTGCTCATCCCCCAGCCGCGTGTTCAAGGGCAAGGGAATGCCCGGTCACATGGGCTGCAAGAAGGTCACGGTTCAGAACCTGACCGTAGTTAGGGTAGATGCCGACAAGAACCTGATTCTCGTGAAGGGTGCCGTACCCGGCCCCAGAAAAGCACTGGTCACGATCAAGGAAACGACCAGGGCGAATGCATAAGGCGAAAGGAGGACGCAGGAATGGCAAGCGTATCAGTATATGATATGAAAGGCAGGGAAGTCGGCAAGATCGATCTTGACGATTCCGTATTCGGTGTAGAGATCAATTCCAATCTCGTGCACATGGCTGTAGTACAGCAGCTCGCAAATAACCGTCAGGGCACGCAAAAGGCCAAGACCCGTTCGGAGGTCAGCGGCGGCGGACGCAAGCCTTGGAGACAGAAGGGTACCGGTCATGCAAGGCAGGGATCCATCAGGGCTCCCCAGTGGACCGGCGGCGGAGTGGTATTCGCTCCCGTACCGAGGGATTATTCCTTCAAGATGAACCGTAAGGAAAAGAGGGCGGCATTGAAGAGCGCCCTGACCGACAAGGTTGCCAACGAAAAGCTCATCGTACTCGACAAGCTTGAACTTGATGAGTACAAGACCAAAAAGATGATAGAAGTGCTGGACAACCTGAACGTAGAGGGCAAGAGCCTGATCGTCATGGACGAGGTTGATTCCAAGGTCGTAAAGAGCGCAGGCAACATTCCCACCGTTCAGACTTCGCTAGTAAGCACTCTGAACGTGTATGACGTAGTAAACAACGGCACGCTGATAGTTACCAAGGATGCCGTGATGAAGATTCAGGAGGTGTATGCATAATGGCAGCGATTCAATATTATGACGTGATCCTCAAACCGGTTGTTACCGAGAAGAGCATGAATGCTATGGCTGAGAAGAAGTACACTTTCCTGGTACATCCCGAAGCCAACAAGAGTCAGATCAAGGAAGCTGTTGAAAAGATGTTTGACGGAGCCAAGGTTAAGACGGTCAACACCATGAACCGGGTCGGCAAGAACAAGAGACGCGGCATGGTATACGGCAAGACGGCCAAGACCAAAAAGGCAATCGTTACGCTTACGGAAGACAGCAAGGATATAGAGATCTTTGCAGGACTCTAAATCGATTTGATTCACTAAGGAGGAAGAAATGGGAATTAAGACATATAAGCCGTATACGCCTTCCAGAAGGAATATGACCGGATCTGATTTCTCTGAGATCACCAAGAAGACGCCTGAGAAATCACTCACTTATTCCTTAAAGAAGAATTCCGGACGCAACAATCAGGGTAAGATTACCGTGAGACATCGCGGCGGCGGCAATAGAAGGCTTTATCGCAAGATTGATTTCAAGAGAATTAAGGATGGCATTCCTGCAAAGGTGATCGGCATCGAGTACGATCCCAACAGGTCAGCCAACATAGCGCTCATCTGCTATGCGGATGGCGAGAAGGCTTACATCCTCGCTCCCGAGGGACTCACCGATGGCATGAAGATCATGAACGGTCCCGAGGCCGAGGTAAGGAACGGCAACTGCCTGCCCCTGGAGAACATCCCCGTAGGTACGCTCGTTCACAACATTGAGCTTCTGCCCGGCAAGGGCGGCCAGCTGGTAAGGTCAGCCGGCAACTCTGCTCAGGTAATGGCTAAGGAAGGCAAGTACGCCACGCTCCGTCTCCCTTCGGGCGAGATGAGAATGGTTCCGATCAAGTGCCGTGCAACGGTTGGCGTAATCGGCAACGGAGATCACAACCTGATCAACCTTGGTAAGGCAGGACGCAAGCGTCACATGGGCATCCGTCCTACCGTCCGCGGTTCGGTCATGAACCCCAACGACCATCCTCACGGTGGTGGCGAAGGTAAGGCTCCTATCGGTCGTCCCGGCCCGTGTACTCCTTGGGGCAAGCCCGCACTGGGACTTAAGACCCGCAAGAAGAAGAAAGCATCGAACAAGATGATAGTAAGAAGACGCGATGGCAAGGCGATTAAATAAGGAGGAGAGTTATGTCTAGATCACTCAAAAAAGGACCTTTCGCAGATCAAAGCCTGCTCAAGAAGGTCGATGCACTGAATGCATCCGGCGACAAGTCAGTAATTAAGACCTGGTCACGCCGCTCCACAATATTTCCTTCCTTCGTTGGACACACCATAGCTGTTCACGACGGCAGGAAGCACGTGCCCGTATACGTTACTGAGGACATGGTTGGCCACAAGCTTGGAGAGTTCGTATCAACCAGGACCTACAGGGGCCACGACAAGGATGAGCGCAAATCCAAGGTAAAGTAAACTGTTAGTAAGTAAAGGAGGCAGAATCTATGGCTAAGGGACATAGATCTCAAATAAAGAGAGAGAGAAATGAAGCAAACAGAGACTTAAGACCCTCCGCTACGCTCAGGTACGCCAGAGTGTCAGTGCAGAAAGCCTGCTTCGTATTGGATGCCATCCGCGGCAAGGACGTAGAAACAGCCCTTGGAATCCTGGAATACAATCCCAGATACGCGTCATCCCTCATTAAGAAGCTGCTTGAGTCCGCCATCGCCAATGCGGAGAACAACAATGGCATGAACCGTGAGAATCTCTATGTGGCAGCGTGCTATGCGAACAAGGGACCTACGATGAAGAGGATCAGGCCCCGTGCTCAGGGCAGAGCTTACAGGATAGAGAAGCGTACCAGCCACGTCACGCTGGTACTGGATGAAAGATAAGGAGCTGTCAATGAATTAACTGATCGATTGCGAAGGATGATTTTCCGACAGCAAGGAAGAAAACACAGCCGTAGCGTGCTACGGCGAGGCTTTCTGACGCAG
>CALGGH010000077.1 GCA_937916415.1 uncultured Lachnospiraceae bacterium | reverse complement strand
CAATCAAAAAAGCATCCATCGCATAATTTAAAAGTTATTTCTGAACAGTTCCTAAGGAACCGTTGCAAAATGACCTGAACGTTTATCCTTCGCAACTTTTCAAGAAATTTACTTACGGTTCCTAAATGTGTAATTTTTTACCATCATGCATCAATATATGGTATAATTCAAAGGCTGCAACAGCATGACGGAGTTTATTATAAAGTTAAACGTAATCGGATGTAAATAACTTAAATGATTGTTTGGCAAAAAAAGCTGATGATTTATAAGTCAATGCATTTAGCATTTGCCGGACGTTTGGAGAAGGATGCATGAAATATTTGGATCGTGCGAAATGCATGGCGCTGCTTGTGGCATGCGGACTGCTCGCGGGATGTGCGGGCCGCGCCGCTGACGCCGTGGATGGATATGAGCAGATAGATCCGGACGTGGTCATTTCACGGGATGAAGTCGAGGAGGCACTGGAAAATGACGACCTAAGCTTTGCGCAGAGCGTTCCGTACCGGGAGAGGGATAAGGAAGCTCCGGCAGGGGAGGCAGGGACGTCACCGGAAACCGAGGAGCCGGAAGAGGATGCCGGGCAGGAGGAGTTCCTGCCGGGCTATGAGACCGAAAGGGACTGGAGGACCAGAAACACCGGATCCGCGTCCTACGTGTGGAAGCCGACGGTGGTCGTCAGCCTCTTCATAGACGAAGAGGAGGATCTCTGGACGGAGGAGGAGAGGGAATATGCCCTCAATCTCTGCAACGTCGGGTTCAGCTTCCTCCGGGACGAGTTGTCGGACAAGTATGACGTCGACTGCAATCTCATATATGACTGGTCGGAGGACCCTGACCTCAGGAAGGATATCAGGCTGTATGAGAGCATCTCCCCCTACGTCATGCTCAAGGAAGAGATACATATCAATGAGCTGGCCGACGACTGGATGAATGAGGTGCCGTACAGGGACCTGATGCTCAAGTACGACACGGACTCGATTGCATTCCTGATCCTCGTGCCCCACGAGGGCTGCTCCTATTCGGAGATGCACTGCCTGGAGGACGGGGAGAGCACGTGGAACGAGACATCGATACTGTACCTGCAGGACATGTATTCGCCCGACTACGCTTATGAGACTCCTACGGTATATGCGCACGAACTGCTGCATCTGTTTGGCGCCGAGGACATGTATTCAAGCGCTGGCATCTATTCTGACGAGACGTATGAGGCTCTGGCCTCGCTCTGTGCCGATGACCTGATGTTCAGGACCTTCACCAAGGTAAACGGGGTGTATACGACCTTCCCCAATGAGGTTTACGGGGAGATATCGCCCGTGACGGCATACCTGCTGGGAGTCACCGGCGAGGAGGCCATAGAGGAAGTGCCCGAGCTAAAGCGCGACGAGGCCGGATGCTTCCCCGGGTCGTCGCAGGAGAGGGCATTTGAGGAATGATTGGATCGCATAAAAAAAGGAGGGGATTATGAGCATTAAGGCTGATTTTCATCTTCATTCGTCGTTTTCGGGAGATTCCGGGGCCGACATGGAGGAAATGATCAAAAAGGCAATCTCGCTGGGCCTGAAGGACATAGCGTTCACCGAGCACATGGACCTGGACTTTCCCATAACGGATGAGTGCCCGGAGGGTTACTTTGAGTGCAACGTGGATTCCTATCTGTATCACCTGCTCTCCGTGAGAAATAATTACGTAAATGACATAAACGTGAGGTTTGGGCTTGAGCTTGGCCTTCAGCCCGAGGTGAACAAAAAGAACGTGAAGGTTGCCAAGGATCATGACTTTGACTTCATCATAGGATCGATCCACGTGGTTGACGGCATGGACGTATATGATCCCGCCTACTTTGAGGACAGGAGCGACGAGGAAGCCTACAGGAGGTACTTCGAGGCGGTCTATGAGAATCTCAGGTCGTATTCGAACTTCGACGTGGTGGGACACCTGGATTATGTGGTTCGCAAGGGCAGGACGCTGGATGCCGATTACTCCTATGCCAAATACAGCGACCTGCTGGACAAGATACTGAAGCGCATCATCGACCTGGAAAAGGGTCTGGAAGTCAACACCGCCGCCATCAAGTACGGACTTAAGGAACTCAATCCCTGCACCGACGTCCTGAAGAGATACAGGCAGCTCGGGGGAGAGTTAGTCACCGTCGGCAGCGACGCGCATACCGTGGAAGAGGTCGGCAGGGGCCTGGACAGGGCCAGAGAGGTGCTCATCGAAGCCGGATTCGAGTATTACACCATATATGACGCGCGCATTCCGGTACAGGTGAAGCTGTAAGAGGCTGTGTCATCCTAAGTCCCGGCTGCGGCGAGCCAATGGCGAAGGATCCCATTCCGTGGTGTCATCCTGACCTAAGTCCCGGCTGCGGCGAGCCAATGGCGAAGGATCCCACTACATTTTATAAAAAGATTATTGAATTATAAAGACGAAGATTGTATAATGTTTAGCGTTGACGTGTGACCGGGAGACCGGTTTGCATATAGTAATATTTCAATATTTTAGGAGGAATCTCAAATGGCAGTAAAAGTAGCAATTAACGGATTCGGTCGTATCGGTCGTCTGGCTTTCAGACAGATGTTCGGAGCAGAGGGATTTGAGATCGTGGCCATCAACGATCTTACCAGCCCTGAGATGCTTGCACATCTTCTTAAGTATGACTCAACGCAGGGCAGATATGCCCTGGCAGACAAGGTTTCGTTTGATGAGAACAGCATCACCGTAGACGGCAAGAAGATCACCATCTATGCTGAAGCTAAGGCAGCAGATCTTCCCTGGAAGGATCTTGACGTAGACGTCGTTCTTGAGTGTACCGGATTCTACACCAGCAAGGACAAGGCTCAGGCGCACATCGATGCAGGCGCTAAGCACGTAATCATTTCCGCTCCTGCAGGCAATGATCTGCCTACCATCGTTTACAACGTAAACCATCAGTCACTTACCGCTGATGACAAGATCATATCCGCTGCTTCATGTACTACCAACTGCCTCGCACCCATGGCTAAGGCACTTAATGACTGCGCTCCGATCAAGAGCGGAATCATGTGCACGATCCATGCATATACCGGCGATCAGATGACCCTTGACGGACCTCAGAGGAAGGGCGACAAGAGACGTTCACGTGCAGCAGCAGTTAACATCGTTCCCAACTCTACCGGTGCTGCAAAGGCCATCGGACTCGTTATCCCCGAACTGAACGGCAAGCTCATCGGCGCTGCTCAGCGTGTTCCCACTCCTACCGGTTCTACCACCATCCTTACCGCAGTGGTTGAAGGCAACGTAACCAAGGAGCAGATCAACGATGCCATGAAGGCAGCTTCAAACGAGAGCTTCGGATACAACACCGACGAGATTGTTTCCAGCGATATCGTAGGAATGACCTATGGTTCACTCTTCGATGCAACCCAGACCATGGTTCTGCCTCTTGACAACGGCACCACTCAGGTACAGGTTGTTTCATGGTATGACAATGAGAACAGCTACACCTCTCAGATGGTACGTACCATCAAGCACTTCGGAAGCCTGCTTAAGTAATTCCGGCTGATCCGAAAGTAAAGACGTGATTTGACGGGGGACGGGCGTTTTGCCTGTCCCCCCGTTTGCGTGAATCTGCTGAAATATTGGAGATAAAATTGATGTATTTGGCACTCCTTTGTGCTATACTGATACTGTTTGTAAGAAACAACCCATTAAATTTTTAAGGAGGACATCGAAATGTCATTGAACAAAAAAAGCGTTGATGATTTCAGCGCAAAGGGCAGAAGAGTGCTGGTCAGGTGCGACTTCAACGTACCCCTCAAGGATGGCGTGATCACTGACGACACCAGGATCAGGGCGGCACTTCCCACCATCAACAAGCTGATCGGCGATGGCGCCAAGGTTATCCTGTGCTCTCACCTGGGCAAGGTTAAGGAAGGCCCCAACGAGAAGGAGTCGCTTGCTCCCGTTGCCAAGGCACTTGAGGAGAAGCTCGGCAAGCCCGTTAATTTCGTTTCTGACTATGACGTTACCGGCGAGGCAGCTACCGCGGCCGTTAACGACATGAATGACGGAGACGTGGTTCTCCTTCAGAATACCCGTTTCCGCGGCAAGGAAGAGACCAAGCCCACCGATGCCGGAGAGGCTTTTGCCAAGGAACTGGCTGACCTGGCTGATGACTACGTATGTGATGCCTTCGGTTCCGCACACAGGGCTCACGCTTCCGTAGCCGTAGTTACCAAATACATCACCGAAAAGGGCGGCACCAATGCCGTAGGATACCTGATGCAGAAGGAGATCGACTTCCTCGGCAACGCCGTTGAGAATCCCGTTCGTCCCTTCGTTGCGATCCTTGGCGGCGCCAAGGTTGCTGACAAGCTCAACGTCATCAACAACCTGCTTGAGAAGTGCGACACGCTGATCATCGGCGGAGGCATGGCCTTCACGTTCCTCAAGGCTCAGGGCTATGAGATAGGCAAATCCCTGGTTGATGATGAGAAGCTTGATTACTGCAAGGAAATGATGGAGAAGGCTGACAAGCTTGGCAAGAAGCTCCTTCTTCCTGTTGACTCTGTAACAATCGCTGAGTTTCCAAGCCCAATCGATGCTCCAGTTGACACATTAGTATGTGATGTTGACAAGATGGTAGCAGACAGAGAGAGCTGCGATATCGGACCTAAGACAATCGAACTTTTCTCAGACGCTGTTAAGTCTGCTAAGACTGTTGTTTGGAACGGACCAATGGGCGTTTTTGAAAATCCTACACTTGCAAAGGGTACTCTTGCAGTTGCTAAGGCAATGGCAGATGCAAGCGCAACAACAATTATCGGTGGTGGTGACAGTGCTGCTGCTGTTAATCAGTTAGGTTACGCTGACAAGATGTCTCATATTTCAACAGGTGGCGGTGCGTCTCTTGAATTCCTTGAAGGCAAGGAACTTCCTGGCGTTGTTGCTGCTGACGATAAATAAAACTATATTTTAGAAGGTGAAGGTCAATTTATTATGCGTAAAAAGATAATTGCCGGCAATTGGAAGATGAACAAAACTCCATCTGAAGCAGTTGCCCTTATTAATGAATTAAAGCCACTCGTAAAAAATGACGATGTAGACGTTGTTTTCTGCGTACCGGACATTGATATTATTCCTGCTGTTGAAGCTTGTAAGGGAACAAATATAGCAATCGGCGCTGAAAATCTTTATTTTGAAGAAAGCGGTGCTTATACGGGTGAAATTTCACCTAACATGCTTACCGATGCAGGCGTTAAATATGTTATTATAGGACATTCAGAGAGAAGAGAATACTTTGCTGAAACAGATGAAACAGTAAACAAGAGAACTCTTGCTGCTTTGGCTGCAGGTCTCAAGCCTATAGTTTGCGTTGGTGAGCTCAAGTGGGAACGTCAGTGCAACATCACTGAGGAAGTTATCGCTCGTCAGATCAAGCTTGATCTCTGGGACGTAACTGCTGAGCAGGTAAAGAACGTAGTTATCGCTTACGAGCCTGTATGGGCTATCGGTACAGGTCTTACTGCTACACCTGATCAGGCACAGGAAGTATGTGCATTTATCCGTGCACAGCTTGCTAAGAAGTATGATCAGGCAACTGCTGACGCTGTAACTATCCAGTACGGCGGTTCAATGAATGCAGGCAATGCTGCAGAGCTTCTTGCACAGCCTGACATCGACGGTGGTCTCATCGGCGGTGCTTCACTGAAGGCTGCTGACTTCAACACAATCGTTCAGGCAGCTGTAGAAGGCTGATAAATCTGATATATCTTATTCTCCCGACTGCTTTATACAGTCGGGAGAATAAATATATCGATTGATCGATTTTTTATTTTGTATTTATCTAAACAGTGATCTGTTTTTGATGAATTACATTCTTTGTGCTTTACAAAACTTTTGATAAAACTAAAATGTATATTTTTCGACAATTTTGCTCTTTCTAAATTATTCAGTAACTTTATGAGCGGTACAAAACTTATTTCAGATAATTTTGATTGTTTTGATGTACTGCAAAATATTATATTTGACATTTTTACGAAAATATCATCTAAGCACAGTAATGTGGGCTATCTGCTTAATGACTGTGCGTCCGGACCGGTTTTATTCTGGTCATGAGCACCATAACTAACTAACTAACGGCAGAAATCGTGTTTCCCGAAAGGGGAGTACGTTTATTGCGTGACCGGCATTTGTCGGCACATATAGATATTTAAACTTATCTTTAAAGGAGAATTTTTATGTCAAAGAAACCCGTAGCACTTATTATCATGGACGGCTTCGGCTATAACCCCGATACATACGGCAATGCTATTGCCGCAGCAAAGAAGCCTAATCTTGACAAATATATGGCTGAGTGCCCTAACACTATTATCGGCGCAAGCGGTCTCGATGTTGGTCTTCCCGACGGACAGATGGGCAATTCCGAAGTAGGCCACACCAATATCGGCGCAGGTCGTATCGTCTACCAGATGCTCGGTAAGATCTCCAAGGACA
>CALGGH010000076.1 GCA_937916415.1 uncultured Lachnospiraceae bacterium | reverse complement strand
GGGAACGAATCGAGCAGATCGGCGGAAAACTGAGGCTGGATACAGAGGCCTGGAGGGAAAAAGCGGGACACCAGCCGTGCTTCAGGGCGGACATCGTGCGCTCCGGGACCGGAGCGGGCGATACCAGTATCGCGGCGTTCCTGACCGCCATGCTGAATGGCGAAGCGCTGTCAGAATGCATGAGGTACGCGGCAGCCACGGGGGCATGCTGCGTGCAGGCATATGATGCGCTCAGCGGACTTAAAAGCTTTGAGGAAATTGATCGGATGGATTTTGTGTAATATTAGGAGGAAACTAAAATGAAGATCGCACTTATCAACGAAAACAGCCAGGCGGCCAAAAACGGGATCATCGAAGCCGCGCTCAGGAAGGTCGTGGAACCCATGGGGCATGAGGTCGTGAACTACGGCATGTATTCCGCGGAGGACGAGTGTCAGCTGACGTACGTTCAGATCGGATTCCTGGCGGCAGTGCTGCTTAATTCCGGCGCCGCCGATTACGTCATTACCGGATGCGGCACGGGAGAGGGCGCGATGCTGGCATGCAATTCGTTCCCGGGAGTCATCTGCGGACACGTAGAGGATCCGCTGGATGCGTATACCTTTGCCCAGATCAACGACGGCAATGCCATCGCCATTCCTTTTGCAAAAGGCTTCGGATGGGGCGGAGACCTTAACCTGGAGTACATCTTTGAAAAGCTGTTCTGCGAGGAGAGCGGACAGGGATATCCCAGGGAGCGTGCGGTTCCCGAGAAGCGCAACAAGAAGATCCTGGACGAGGTCAAAAAGGTCACCTACCGCGACCTTTGCGACATCCTTAAGGAAGCAGACAGGGAACTCGTGAAGGGTGCGCTTGCCGGAGAGCATTTTGAGGAGTATTTCTTTGCCGCATGCAAGGATGATCGAATTGCTTCCACGGTACGCGAGATTCTGGGATAGAATTATCTGGGGATCGGGAGTATAATCTATCGGGGATCGTCCCCCCTACTAACACAATTTACGATCGGAGGAAAACATGAGTAAGAGTTTTGATGAATTGCTGACCCATCTCGGAGAGTACGGCACCAAGAAACTGTCGGTGGCAGTGGCACAGGACAAGGCAGTGCTTGAAGCCGTTAAGGAAGCCAAGGAGCGAGGGATCGCGGATTCGATCCTGGTCGGAGACGAAGCCGCCATCCGTCAGATAGGCGGAGATCTGGGCATGAACATGGACGAATATGAGATCATTGACGTGGGGGATCCCATGGAGGCCGCCCTGAAGGCCGTATCCCTGGTTCATGACGGCACCGCTGACATGTACATGAAGGGACTGATCGACACCAAGTCGTTCCTGAAGAGCGTGCTGGACAAGGAAGTCGGACTCCGCACGGGTTCGCCCCTTTCACACGTATGCGTGTTTGAGATCAAGGGCATTGACAGGCTGCTGTTTCTGACGGACGTGGCGTTCATGCCCTATCCGACCCTTGAGGACAAAAAGTGGATCATCAAATATACCGTCGACATCGCCAGGGCCTGCGGAGTAGAGACTCCCAAGGTAGCCCCGCTGGCGGCCGTGGAGGTCGTTAATCCCAAGATGGAGACCACCGTTGAAGCCGCAGAGCTTACCAGGCTCAATGAGGAGGGAGAGATCACCGGCTGCATAGTTGACGGTCCTCTTTCGCTCGACATCGCCCTGTACAAGGAAGCTGCAGAGGAAAAGGGCGCCCTGGGACGCAAGGTCGCCGGAGATGCCGACATCCTGCTTTTCCCCGACATACATGCGGGCAACCTGGTATACAAGGCCATAGTCCACATGGCTGACATGAAGAACGGAAACATCATCACGGGAACCAAGGCTCCCGTAATACTGACGTCCAGGTCAGACAACTGTGAGACCAAGGTTAATTCGATCGCGCTGGCGGCAGTGGTTGCCGAGAGCATGAAAAATTAACGGCACGCATCCCCTTGCTGCCGTCAGGCCATGCCGGCGGCGGTGAGGGATCCAAATGAGAAAGGAAAAGACATGATCAAATCATTAATCATCAATCCCGGTTCCACGTCAACCAAGATAGGCGTTTTTGAGGACGAGACCCTCGTGTTTGACGAAACCCTGCGTCCCTCCACCGAGGAGATCGCCCGCTACGAGACGATAGTTGATCAGAAGGATTTCCGTAAGGACATCATCGTGAAGTTCCTGGAATCCAAGGGCGTGGACTTAAAAAGCTTCAACGTGGTCGTAGGACGCGGCGGGATGTTAAAGCCCATTCCCGGCGGCACCTATCCCGTGACCGATGAACTGCTTAATGACCTGAAGGTCGGAGTGAGCGGCCAGCACGCATCCAACCTGGGCGGCATCCTGGCGCGCGAGATCGGTGATTCCATCGGAGTTCCTTCGTACATAGTCGATCCCGTCGTCGTTGACGAGCTGGAGCCCGCTTCCAGGCTCTCCGGAGTGCCGGAGCTGCCCAGGGTATCCATTTTCCATGCATTGAACCAAAAGGCCGTGGCCAGGCGCTACGCCAAGGAGATCGGCAAGAACTACGAAGACTTGAACCTGATCGTCGTACACATGGGCGGCGGCGTGTCCGTAGGCCCTCACAAACACGGACGCGTCATTGACATCAACAACGCCCTGGACGGAGACGGAGCATTCTCGCCCGAGAGGGCAGGTGCAGTGCCCGTGGGCAGCCTGGTGAAGATGTGCTTCTCCGGCAAGTACACCGAGAAGGAAGTATACAAGAAGCTGGTCGGCAACGGCGGCTTCAATGCGTACGTGGGCTCCAACGACATGCGCGACGTAGACAAGATGGTGGAAGAGGGCAATGCCGACGCAAAGCTGGCCAGGGACGCGTTCATCATGCAGATGAGCAAGGACATCGGCTCCATGGCCTGCGTGCTGCAGGGCAAGGTTGACCAGATCATCGTCACGGGCGGGATCGCCTATGACAAGGTGGTCGTACGGGCACTGAAGGACAACTGCGAGTGGATCGCACCCTTCACCGTATATCCCGGAGAGGACGAGCTCCTGGCACTTGCACAGGGCGGCCTGCGCGTCATGAACGGCGAGGAAAAGGCCAGCGAATACTGATCTTAGCGACCCGGAAATTCTAAAGCATGTTTCCGCTCATCGGATTGACAATCACCACCACTGCTTGATTTATTGTAAAATCAAGTGACGAGAGGAGTTTTTTGCATGCGGGAAGAGACTGCACAAAGCGTTATCGCAGCCGGTGAGATGGCGTTTTAAGTAAAGAAGTCATTGAAACGCTACGCTAGTTCCAATCCGGAGATCGTAAAGGAGGTGGAGTCCATGCCCGGCATGAGTCAGGTAATCCATAATAGAGGACTAACAGAAGGAATATCACAGGGAATATCACAAGGCAGGGAAGAAGGCCAGAACCAGCTTATTGAGGCTTTTAACCGTTTGCAGAAGGGAGAGAGCCGTGAGGACATAATCAAGTCCGGAGTTGACGAACATACCGTTGATCTGGCGATGACTCTTCGTAAATGAATCATGGTGCTTTGAACAAGCGCGAAAAAATGTGGCGGGGGGGGGATCAAACCGCCACGTTTTTTTCGCGATAAGGCCGTCAAGCGTGCGACGTGCTTGCACGAGCGCACATTTGATGCCCATCGAGACAATCTGCCGGGATGCTTCCACCTGCTCGATTGAGAGCGTAGGCCGTACCGTACCGGACATGAGGCACAGGGCCAGGGGGCTTTTGTTGGCCGGCTCATGGGCGAGCAGGGGGCGATTACGTTTCTCCTGCCCGGTTCGCAGATCACGCCCGGGTCACGAAATGAGTGGCGAAAATGAGCAAAAAAAGTACAACTTGTGAGCGATGAAATGCGCAACATATGGTTGACGGCTTTGAAGGAGGGTGTTATCATCTAATAAGAACAAACGGTTGCGCAATGAGATACGTAGATTTCATGCCGAATTTCGCCGTCCGATTAACTGATCGGCTGCATTGCTGTTGCGCATGGTTCGCATGAATAATGCCATCAAAAAGTGAGAGCGTACCAATATCATGACCATAGACGACATCGCCAGGGAATTAAACATCAGCAAAACCACCGTATCGAGGGCACTTTCGGGCAAGGGCAGGATATCGGATTCCACGAGGAGGCGCGTGATGGCTTATGCCAACGACGTGAATTACAAGCCCAGCGCAATCGCGCAGAGTCTTGCCACGTCCAGGACCATGAACATAGGCTTTGCCATGCCGAGCGACTATGACATAGTGGACATGCCGTTCTTCCAGACCTGTCTGTGGGGCGTGACCTCGATGGCCATGAGGATGAACAGGGACGTGTTCATATCCATGGTGGATTCCAATGACATATCCGGCATCATCAGGCTGGTGGAGAACCACAAGGTCGACGGCATGCTGCTCGGACGAACCTATACCGATGACAGGGCCATAGCATACCTGACGGACAATCACGTGCCCTTCGTCACGATCGGATCCTCCGACGTGCCCGGAGTGATTCAGGTGGACAACAATGATTACGAGGGCTGCGCGGAGCTGACGAGCATATTGCTGCTCAAGGGGCTGAAGAGGCTCGCCCTCATCGGAGGCAATTCAACCTACATAGTCAACAAGAACCGCCTGAACGGATTCCTGGACGGACACAAGCGCGCGCAGATGAAACCGGATGAGAGCAACGTCTTCATGGACGTGAACGGCCCCTTCGTGATCGACAAGATCGTGGCCGCGCTGCTTGAGGGCAACGTGGACTGCATCATCGGCATGGACGATTCGATATGTGAGTCCATTTTGACCGCACTGGTCGCCAGAGACGTCAGGATCCCTCAGGACATCAGGGTCGCTTCGTTCTTTAATTCATCCCTTCTGGAGCATCATCAGCCGCAGGTCACCTCTCTCAAGTACAACGTCGAAAAGCTCGGGATCACGGCCTGCAGCACGCTGCTTGACCTCATAGACGATAGGATGACCGCGCCGGTCACCCTGCTCGACTACGAGGTGGCCATAAAGGAATCTACCAAGATTATGTAAATCAAACAAAACGCCGGAATAACAAAAAGCATAAATAACAAAAAGCATAAATGACAAAACGCCAAACAAAAATAAGGAAGGAGAGAAATGGACAAATTTGCAGTAAACATCATCCATCGTCCGGAGATGGTTCCCGAATACGCGGAAAAGGTGACCGGACATGGCAAGGCCGAGGACATCGGCCGCAAGGCGCTGCTCACCGAGAGCCTGGACATCTTTAAGTTCCAGCAGGAGACCGCGCACAGGAACGGGCTGAAGACCACGATCCAGATGACCTATGCCAGCCTGTTTAACGAGGAGGCCGTGGAGATCGCCAGGGAACATCACGAGAAGTACGGCGACGAGATAGCGCTTTCGCTGCTGGGCCTGCCCTGTACCGAATTCAGGGAGAAGTACAAGACCAGGGACTTCTGCATCTGGATGTTCTCGATGGAAGACAAAAAGTCCATCGTTGACGACGTGTTCGGCAAGTTTAAGGAGATATTCGGATTCTATCCGGAGTCTACCGGATCCTATTACATGGATGCCGACCTGATCAACTATATTAAGGAGACTTACCCGAGCGTCAAGTGCGCCGTGGCCACCTGCTGGGAGGAAGGCCCCAAGGCTTACCATACCTGCAACAATTCGTGGTACACGCTACTGGACGGAGGCCCGTGGAATCCATGGATACCTTCCAGGCAGAACGTGCACGCGCCTGCGGCCAATGAGGATGAGGATGCCGGCATCGTGGCGATCCCCCATCTGTCCAGGGACCTGATCGCGTGCTACGACGGCAACGGATCCAACTTCGGAACGCATCCGCAGAACGTGCTGCGGGGCATGATCTACGATACCAAGACCTGGGAATACCCTTACCTGTACAACCTCGTTGACCAGTATAGGTCGCTGGAGAAGTACAACGACGGCTATTCCTACAACATGATGTTCGTCGGCCCCGGATGGCTGAACAAGATGGGACGATGGGAATGCCCTTATGAGCTGCTGAAGAAATCCTATGAGGACGGCATGGCCTATTACGGCAAGCTCAAGAAGGAAGGCAAGCTGACGGACATGACGATGTCGGAGTTCGCGGACTACTTCCGTTCCAAAAAGACCTACACCGAACCCGAATGCGCCCTCTGGAGGGACATCCTGTACGGGTCGGACAAGCAGCTGTTCTGGTACTGCGACCCTTACATGAGGGCCTGCGTCAACATGTATCAGGGCGGTGCCCTGGTGGACCTGCGGCCCTATGCCGCCAAGCTGTACTGGCCGGTGGGCATCGGGACTCCCCACGTGCAGGATGCGTCGTATCCCTTCCTGATCCAGGAAAAATACAGGGCGGGATACTTCACCCACTATGCCGGAGAGGGAACCATCCGCTCCGCCAAGCTGTGCTGCAACGGCGAGGAGGTCGACCTGGCGCTCTGCCGTACGAGCGCGGAATTTAGCGAGGAAGTCATCGATGATGGCAAAAAGAAGCGAGTGCTGACCCTGAAGCCGGTCGATATCGAATTCGAGGACCTGACCGTAACCCTGCAGACCCGGGTCATCTTTACCGAGGATACCGGTGAGATCACTTATGAAAGAAACGTTCTCTCCATGAGCGATCCTGACAGGAGCGTGACCCTCAATGAATACATGGTGGCATGCTACGGCACCACCGAGTATCCGGAGGACATGACGAGCCTCACGCTGAAGGTGAGCGGCCGGGAAGGCGAGCGGATCATTCCCTATGAATACAAGTGCAGGGAGGAATCGATGGACGGTGCGGAGAGCGTGTCCTGCGTGCTGCCGCCGATCGAAACCAAGGTCAGCATGGGCTGCGACAAGGACGCGTCAACCGGATACGTCAGGGAGGGCTACGCTTTTTCGCCCATGTTTACCCTCGGATATACGACG
Source organism: uncultured Lachnospiraceae bacterium (assembly GCA_937916415.1). Lineage (GTDB taxonomy): Bacteria > Bacillota > Clostridia > Lachnospirales > Lachnospiraceae > XBB2008. The sequence continues at coordinate 1,705 of CALGGH010000076.1, read as the reverse complement.
GAGATCAAGGATAAGGAGGTGGTATCCACATGGCTCAGGCTGGAAAAGGCAGATTAAACTACAGATGTCCTTCGTGCTTCCTGAGGGACCTGGACATAGACATGTTCTATGACAAGGACAAGGACGAATACTACTGCATCAGGTGCCAGTACGTCGGCAGCGAAAAGGACGTCCTGGAGAAAAATGAGATGATCCGCTTCCGTTACAAGGACATGTACAGGCGGTTCGAGGACTTCAGGATCCATTGACGGTCATGGCACCGCGAGTAATGAAAAACCTGACCGTCAGTCCCACAGTTTGGACAACTTGGTGCGCAACTCATTAAAACATGATGACAAAATAAAATATGTGGGTTGACAGACAGACGGACTCGCGTTACACTATGAAAGCAGACAAACGGTTGCGCAAACGCAAAATCAAGCATTTTGATCAATCGTCTGCAAACATGAAAAAAAAATTGTTATTTCTGTTAAGGAACTGTTCATAAATAACTTTGCAATTTGACGCAGGGCAGGTGCTCATGTGCAAAGAAGAAAACGTAGCCGTAGCGGGGTGCTAAACGTCCAGTGGACGTTTGCTCAGCACAGACCGTAGCGAAGCGGAGACCGGCGAGGCTTTCTGATGTAGATATCGTGAAAGCAGACAAGTGAAATGACTATGTTAATTCGCTACAGTTCCTTAGTATAGCACATGCAGAAAAAAAAAGGGACATGGCCGGGAGCAAAACGTGATATACTAAATTTAATTATGTCCAAATACTATTGATGGAAAGGATTTTCGATGAAAAAGATCGGATTCATAGGAATGGGAAACATGGCACAGGCCATCGCCGACGGATTCGTGGCGCAGGGAGTGGCTGACAAGGCCGACGTATATGCTTATGCCCCCAACCAGGACAAGCTGCGGGCCAATGCGGAGAGGATCGGCTTCGTGCCAATGGCGTCGCTGGCCGAGCTGATCGAGGCATGTGATACGCTGATCATGGCCTGCAAGCCTTATCAGGTTGCATCCGTAATACGCGACGCGGGAGATGCCATGGATGGCAAGGCACTCATCTCCATCGCACTCGGATGGGATTTCGCGGCTTATGCCCGGGTTTTGCCTGATGATGCCAGGATCCAGTTCGTAATGCCCAACACTCCTGCACGGATAGGGGACGGCATTTTCCTTTTTGAAGCCATATATACGCTCGAGGAGCAGGAACGAATGCAGGTGATGGATGCTTTTTCCGGACTTGGAATGGTACGCGAGCTTCCTGCACATCTGATGGGAATAGGCGGAGCCATTACGGGTTGCGGACCGGCATTCATCGACATATATATAGAAGCTATGTCAGACGATGCGGTCAAATACGGTATTCCCCGCGCGCTGGCTTATGAACTGGTAAGCGGCACTGTACGAGGCAGCGCAAGCCTGCAGTCAGCCACAGGCGAACATCCCGGAGCGCTCAAGGATGCGGTATGCTCCCCGGGCGGCTCCACTATCAGAGGAGTGGACGCGCTGGAAAAGGGCGGATTTCGAGGGATATGCATCGCGGCCATTGACGCGGTAATGGGACAGAACAGATAATCTTCGGCCTATCCTGTGAATAAACAGAGCCTGACCGGAGATATATACAAGCATATAGGAGAAACAAAACATGAACAGAAAAGGTACATATTACATAACGACGGCGATAGCCTATACATCGGGCAAGCCTCACATA
>CALGGH010000075.1 GCA_937916415.1 uncultured Lachnospiraceae bacterium | reverse complement strand
CGCAATTCATTGGATTCCGAGCGCTGTCCTTCGTCCGTCATTCCGAGTGCAGCCCTTCGTCTGTCATTCCGAGCGCAGCGAAGAATCCCACACCCCCTCAAATCCCGCGGAGCCTGTCGACCGCCCTCACAGTGTTTTCATATGATCCAAAGGCCGTCAGCCTAAAGTACGTCTCGCCGCTGGGGCCAAATCCCGAGCCGGGAGTGCCCACTATCTGAACCCTGTTCAGAAGATAATCAAAAAATTCCCAGCTGGTCATGCCGTCAGGCGCCTTCAGCCAGATGTAGGGCGCGTTTATCCCTCCTGAAACCTCGAAACCGGCTTCTTTAAGGCCGTTCAGGATGTAGGCCGCATTTTTCATGTAATAAGCGACCAGCCCGCGGATCTCGGCCTTGCCAGCCTCGGAATATACGGCTTCGCCGGCACGCTGTATTACGTAGGGAGCGCCGTTGTATTTTGTCCCGTGGCGTCTGGCCCACAGGGCGTGCAGCTGCGTGCCCTCGACCGTCAGATCCTTGGGAATGACCGTGAATCCCAGCCTGACGCCGGTAAACCCGGCATTTTTGCTGAAGGAGCGAAGCTCCATCGCGCACTTTCTGGCTCCCTCGCATTCATAAATGCTGTGCGGCACGCCTTCCTCGGAAACGTATGCCTCGTAAGCCGCGTCATATATTATAACACAGGAGTTTGCGCAGGCATAATCAACCCACTTCTGCAGCGCATCCTTCGTAATGGTCGCTCCCGTCGGGTTGTTCGGGAAGCACAGGTATATGATGTCCGGCTTTTCCTTGGGAAGCTCCGGCGCGAAACCGTTCTCCGCCGTGCATGGCATATAGATCACGTCGCTCCAGGTGCCGGTCCTTTCATCATAGGTGCCGGTGCGGCCTGCCATGACGTTGGTGTCCACGTACACGGGATAAACCGGATCACATACGGCGATCCTGTTATCAGTTCCAAAAATCTCCTGGATGTTGCCGGAGTCGCACTTGGCGCCGTCCGAGACAAATATCTCGTCGGCCTCCACTTCACAGCCGCGGGACTTGTAATCGTTGTCGGCTATGGCTTTTCTCAGGAATTCATAGCCCAAGTCCGGCGCGTATCCGCGAAACGTCGCCTCATCCGCCATCTCGTCCACGGCATCATGCATCGCGGCTATGATCGTCGGCGTCAGCGGCCTCGTCACGTCGCCTATGCCGAGCCTGATGACGTCGTCCTTTTTGTCCGGGTTGGCTTCGGCATATGCCGCCACTTTTTTGGCTATCGTTGAAAAAAGATAGCTGCCCGGGAGTTTCAGGTAATTCTGGTTTATCTTAGTCATATGCTCTTCTCGCTTCTCACAAAAAATCGAATCAATAAATCCGCCCTGATTTGCCGGCATAATCGATGGATCCCGTAAATACCTCGGTCGCGGGGCCGGTCATGAACACGTGTGAGTCCTCGCCCGCCCATTCGATGGTCAGCACTCCGCCCGGTAACTTAACGTCCACCACGTCGTCGCAATGACCGTTCAAAATGCAGGCGACCGCAGTAGCGCAGGCTCCGGTTCCGCAGGCCAGCGTCTCGCCGGTTCCCCTTTCCCAGACCCGCATGTCCACATGCGTCCGGTCCACCACGTGCGCGAATTCCGCATTCACCCTGTTGGGGAAAAAGGGATGCCGCTCTATCAGGGGACCAAGTCCATGCACGTCAGCCGTCCATACGTCATCAACGTAAGTGACGGCGTGGGGATTGCCCATTGAGACGGCGGTTATCGATATGCTTAGTTTGTTCTTCCTGTCTGTTGCTGACTCAGATGTAAAATCTGACTTGCCCGGCTCAATGCCCTCTGTGCGTCCGGTTGATTTACCGGCATCCACTTCAATCGGCACCGACACGACCCTGTCCCCTTCAAATCCGGGAATGCTCACCGGCACTTCGGACGGAGTCAGCATCGCCTCGCCCATGTCGACGCGGATCTTTGCAACCAGTCCGTCAGCTCCCAGCGTCAGCCGAAGCTCCTTGACGCTGCCGCCGGAAATGATCCTCAAGTCAGTACGGTCCGTCAGGCCATGATCGTGGACGTACTTGGCCACGCACCTGATGCCGTTGCCGCACATCTCGGATCTGGTGCCGTCCGCATTCCACATCTCCATCTCGAAATCGGCCTCGTCAGAGGGATTGATGAATATCGCGCCGTCGCCGCCAACGCCGAAATGCCTGTCGGAAACAAACCGCACGAAATCAGGTTTGTCCTCCGGCACCATGTGGATCCGGGTACCGTCTATGTAGACATAGTCATTGCCACAGCCATGCATCTTAGTGAAGTCCATAACATCAAAAAGTATATACTATTAGGTCGCTAAAATCAACGAAATAGGGAAAGGGAATGCCTCAGAATGACTCAGTGCCTAAGCTCAGAAAAGTTTTCACCACGCAGATAGGGCGGAATCTCTCATCTACGGGACACTTCCAGCAAAATCTCCGCAATGCGATCGGCGCCGCGCCCGTCCACAAGGGACCGCAGCCTGCTGCCCCGCCTGCAAAGTTCCTCATCAGACATGGATGCGGCCTCACGCAGGAAAGCGCAAACTCTGCGCAGGCATCCCTCGCGATCCGTGCGAAAGTCACCGGCATAAGGCATGTAGCAATCGGTACGGACGGCTGAAGCATCAGCATCTGAGGTCACGCCGGATTTCATTTCCACGGCATCAGCATCCCCTAAGGCCTCCGGTCCGGCCTCCGCGCCCAAAATGCCGGCAAAAAAACGTGCATTCGGCATCTGATTGTCCGCTATGGTAAAGGTGATCGTGGGAATTCCCATGGCACTGAGCTCATACAGGGTGCTGCCCGCTGATGAAACCGCGACACGGCACCGTGCCATCACGGATGCCACGTCACTGACGTCCCTGTGAAGCGTCACGGGGCCTGTTTCAATGGCCCGCAATATGCATTCGGTCGGCTCAAAGTACCTGCCCGCCAGCAGGTGAATGCCGTCGAAAGTGCCAGGCCTGCCACCGGTACGTCTGCCGATGCTCAAGTCAGAATCCTCCGGAATGCTCCGTATTATGGCATCCGCCGCTCCGAGACTGTCCGTTCCTCCGGTGGTGACCAGGATCCCGCGCCCAAGAGACTCCCGTACCTGCGTAAACTGATCCCTGATCGGAATGAAACTCTCGCCAAGGAAAAGCGAAATGCCGGACCCCACGTACAATCTCTCATATTCCATGAAAACCGCAGCCGGATTATAATTTATGACCGCCTCCACTGGATAAGCCTCCTCACAGAGGTCATCCATGCAGGCCACCCGGATCCCGGCCTCGCGGAGCCTGTCAAAGTACGGGGCCGACACGCCATAGCTGTCCACCAGCATGGCATCTACGTTTTCTGCCTTCAAATACCCTATCAGCGCGTCAGTCTCCGATTCCATGTCGGACCAGTCCGTGCCCAGGACGTGGACGCCGATCTCATGACCACGGGCAAAAGGCACAACCCCCTCATCCGCGGAAACAAGCACGGTCTCCGCGCCCATCCGGACGAGACTGTCCGCCACGGTCATGCATCTAAGTACGTGCCCGGTCGCTATCTTTTCATTAGTATCTACGCGAATCGCAATCTTTTTAACCATAAGTAAATCATATAGTAAACGAATTCAGAATTGCCGTCTCTCTGGCCCTGAAGCACGGGTATATTATTAAACGTGGTTCTTTCAGATATCTTATCGAAGAGATATTCCATCCTGAGCATTTGCGGAAGCCTGAGTAAGTCCCCTTATCTGCCTGCGAATCTTTTCAGAAATGGCCAGTCCTGCCGCGTCATCAGCCGCACGATTGATCCTGTATCCTGAAGAAAGCCTTTCCGTGTTCTTTTTGAGCTTGAGGTTAGTAAGTCCGAATTGTCTGCTGGCATTCATTGCCGGGAGATTGTGTTGTATTATCATGCTGATGCTCCTCCGTGAGAATCCTGCATATGTTTATCGGATGACACGGCCTAAAACTTAATGATATTTAATCCTTTAACCTCATAAACAGATGACAAAAAAAATAGACAACAAAGAGGTGCAAGGAATTAAAGCATCTCAAAATGATATCCTTAAATGACTTGACTCTGATTTATCTGTATTGATTGCGGATGAATCAAGTGGATTGTCAGATTTGAAATCTTTTTCAAAAAATCTTACTCATAAAACATCAGAAAAGAAACTTACAAAGCATAATCTTCATCTTATAAAACAAGATTTACAAAATTGAGGATTGATTGATTTCGAAGCTTGAAATAGAAATGGAAAACAATTTTGATTCGAAGTAATAGGAAATGATATAGAACCAACACTTACTCCAAACGGAGACTGTATTATTCCAATAAATTTCCGATATGATTCGCAGAGAAGAACTAAATTATTGATTATTCATATTGAAGATGTAGATGGGAAAAACGTGTATAGTACTCCAGATGGTGCGAATGAGTATCCAATAGAAATCTGACATGAATCTTGGGTGTACACATTACGTCAGGATGAAAATGGTTTTCATTTAATGATAAAATAATTTTTATTTCTTAATTGTTACTAAAATGGCATGACTTAATCAAATCGGAAAATCAAACGATTACGATAAAGAAAACGTAGAGTCTGTAGAGGCTGTTGTTGACAAAAAATCTAAAAAAGATTTGG
>CALGGH010000074.1 GCA_937916415.1 uncultured Lachnospiraceae bacterium | reverse complement strand
TCGACGATGTCCGTCGCCAGGGTGTGCACCGCGCACTCGGAGAGGTTGCGGAAGTCGGTGAGGTAGGCGATCTCGGGCACGAGGTCGAAGGTGTTGAGGTAGTTGGACATGCCGCGCCAGTTGTAGGTGGTAACGGAGTTGTACCAGACCTCCTCAAAACCGCGCATACGGCCGAAGGAGTGGGCCCAGGAGGTGTCGTCGCTGGTGGACCAGATCTGGCCCCATTCCTCGTCGCCAAAGGCGCGGGCGTGCAGGTAGGCGTGCCGGGCGTGGAGAGTCTCCGCCGCCTGTGCGCCTTCCGCGTTGTGAATGCGCTGTTCCAGACTGAGATAGCTTTTTCTCATGTTGCCGCCTCCTTACGCTTCGATGGCGAACCGCAGCTCGCCGGATTTGCCCGAAAGCTCGGACTTCTTCAAGATCACCTGCTCCATCTCGCCGGGTGCCATTATCCTCTTGTGCAGGCGCTGTATCTCCCGATCGTCCGCATATACAGTCACATCCACATCCTTATATATCGCGCCGACGCGGAACCTCACGGTGGTCAGGTCCGCCATGTGATCGGGGCGAATGGTCACCGGTACGGTGTACCTGACTCCGCCGTCCGGCACGATCGCGATGGTCTCATCCATTTTGACGCCCTGACTCCGTCCCCGGGTGTCATTTTGAACGTATTCGGCGGCGTGCCTGCCTGCTGCCGCGGCCTCCTCCGACACGTAGTCCACCAGGTCGTGCACGTGCAGCACGTTGCCGCAGGCAAACACTCCCTCGACGGAGGTCTCGAGACTCTCGTTGACCACCGCGCCGCCCGTGGCGCGGCTTAGGTTCACGCCCAGCTGGGAAGACAGTTCGTTCTCCGGCAACAGGCCGCAGCTGAGCAGCAGCGTGTCGCATGGATAATGCTTCTCGGTGCCGGGGATGGGTTTAAGCTTGTCATCCACCTCGGCTATGGTGACGCCCTCCAGCCTGGCGTTGCCATGAATGGCCACCACGGTATGGCTGAGCATCAGCGGTATGCCGTAATCGTCCAGGCACTGTACGATGTTGCGCTTGAGGCCGCCCGAATACGGCTGAAGCTCCGCCACGAGGTGGACGTGCGCTCCCTCGAGCGTCATGCGCCTGGCCATGATCAGTCCTATGTCACCGGATCCCAGTATCACGACATCGCGGCCGGGCATCCTGCCCTCGAGGTTGACGAAGTACTGTGCCGTGCCCGCAGTATAGATGCCTGCGGGGCGGGTGCCGGGGATGTTCAGGGCACCCCTCGCCCTCTCCCTGCAGCCCATGGCCAATATGACCGCATCCGCGGAATAGGCGGTCATGCCTCCCTCCGCGTCCATGGTGGTGACGTATTTGAGATGACCATGCGCGTCTCCGTCGCCCTCATGATTACTGCCCGGCGCGCGGTCCGTCAGGTCAACGACTATCGTGGAGAGCCTGTACGGAATCCCCAGTTCCTCCACCCTGGCCACGTATCTGGCGGCATATTCGGGACCGGTCAGTTCTTCCTTGAATGTATGCAGGCCGAATCCGTTGTGTATGCACTGGTTAAGGATGCCGCCCAGCCGCTCGTCGCGCTCCAGTATGAGCACGTCACTGACGCCGGCCTCATGCGCTGCCACCGCGGCCGACAGTCCCGCAGGTCCTCCTCCGATTATGATTATGCCCTTGTGATCCATGTAAGTCTTCCTCTGCGTCCGTTATCGATGTCGCCACTCCCGCGCGTCCGTCTTTTCTTTCCCAGGCGTCCGTTTTTTCTTTCTCATACGTCCGTCTTTTCTTTCCCATGCGTCGGATCTTATGTCCCCGCAGGTCAGGCGTCAAAAACCTTTCATCATGCCAATGGCTTCGATTGACCGTCACGCTTCCTTGTTATGTCCCGTCAAAAGTTCCGAGCCGCAGCCCTTCTTGGTGATGGCGCTCTCGTCCGTCCCAAGCTCCCCGGCGAGTATCGCCACCTGCCTGGGAGTGCAGAATCCGGCCTGGCACCTGCCCATCCCGGCGCGCACCCTGCGCTTGATGCCGTCCAGCGTCGTCGCGCCCAGCGGCCTGTTGATCGCATCCACGATCTCTCCCTCGGTCACGAGCTCGCACCTGCATATCACGTTGGCATATGCGGGGTTCTCGGCCATGCACGCTGCCCTGACCTCATCATCAGCGTTCGCCATGCTCGTGATGCCGCGCCTCGTGGCGACGAAATCCTCCTTCATGGAAGAGGGGCATATCGAATCCACGATCTCTGCGACGTAGGTGCCAATCGCCGGTGCGCACGAGAGTCCGGGTGACTCTATGCCGGCCACGTCTATGAATCCCGGCGCGTCCTCAGCCTCACCTATGATGAAGTCGCCTCCGTCCTCATGTGCCCTGAGTCCGGCGAACGAAGTGATCACGTTGCCGCCTGACGGCAGCGAATCCACGCTCCTGCCCGCGGTCGCGATGACCTTGGCAAGACCTTCGGCGGTGGTGTTCATGGTCTCCCGGTCCGTCACGTCCTCAGCCGTGGGACCGATCAGCACGTTGCCGTGAGTCGTAGGCGTGATCAGCACGCCCTTGCCCATGGCAGTGGGCAGCTGAAAAAGAGTATGCCTCACGTATCCGCCGGTCTTCTTGTCCAGGAGGCAGTACTCGCCCTTGCGGGCGGTGACGTTTATCTTACGCCCGGACACCATGTTGTGAAAGACGTCCGCATGCACTCCGGCCGCATTGATCACGAGATCGGCCTCGATACGGTCCTTCGCGTCTTCTTTCAGCCCGTTCCGTATGGAGGGATGCATGGTCACGTCCAGCACGTAGCCTGGGCCGTCCGGATTCCCGGCTATGGAATCGACCTCCGTGTCCAGCGAAAAGCTGACGCCGTTCACGCAGGCGTTCTCGGCCATGGCCACGGTCAGCAGGAACGGATCGACTATGCCTCCGGTGGGAGCGACGAGAGCCGCCACCACGTCATCCGACAGATTGGGCTCCAGCTCCTTTAGCGCCGCGCCGCCGTCAGCGTCCTTTCTCACGATTTCGAGGTTCTTTACGCCGTTTTGCTCTCCCCTGGACTTCAACTCCTCCAGAGCGGCGATGCCATCCTCCTCGAAGCAGAGGACCATCGACCCGTTGTTCCTGAAGGGAAAGTCCAGTTCCCGGGACAGCTCCGCCATCATCGCATTGCCCTGCACGTTCAGCCTGGCCTTGAGAGTGCCCGGCCTGGCGTCATATCCCGCGTGCACGATGCCGCTGTTAGCCTTGGAAGTGCCCTCGCACACGTCCGACATGCGCTCCACGACGAGCACGTCCAGCTCACGCCTGGACAGCTCCCTCGCTATGCATGCGCCCGTTACTCCGGCGCCTATTATCACTATCTGTCTGTGCTGCATTATTCTTTCCACCAGTCCTTCGCTATGTCGCTCTTTATTTTGTCATACGTGCGTATGTCCGCACCCAGCTGCACCTCCATGATGCGCAGCGTGTCAAAGGCATGCACCGTGTGCCTGACTCCGGCCGGCAGCTCTATCACGGCTCCGGCGCCGACCCGCCTCACTTCCCCGTCCACGCACACGGCACCATGTCCGTCGGTGACGGTCCATATCTCCCTGCGGTGCTCATGGGAGTGATAATTCATCTCATGTCCCGGGTTTAGTGTCACCCTGATCGTCAGGCTGTTTTCGCCTACGTCGATGACGCGGAACTCTCCCCAGGACTTCTCGGCAAACATGACCTGTCCGCCGATCCGGTCCACGTAGGGCTTGACGTAGCTCGACTGCTCCTTGTCAGACACCAGTATGCCCTCGGGGCTGGCGGCTATGACCATGTCCCTGCATCCCATGACGAGCACCGGCACGTCGAGTTCGTTCAGTACGTGCACGTTGCTGCAGGTCTCATTCATGAGGGCCTGGCCGATGCCGGGCTCGTCCATTGCCTCGGTCAGCGTGTTCCACGTGCCCAGGTCCTTCCATTCCCCGGCGAACCTCAGCACGTCGATGGAAGGTTCCTTTTCGCCCACTGCATAGTCAAAGCTGATCTTAGTCAGCGCATCATACGTGTCATACAGCGTGCGGTAGTCCGAAGTGCCCAGTATCTCCTCGGCCTTGTCGAGCATGTAGCCCAGCCTGAATCCAAATACGCCCGCATTCCAGAGCGCTCCCCGGTCGATGCATGCCTGCGCGGTCTCCTTGTCAGGCTTCTCCTTAAAGGCAGTGACTCCCGCAAACCTGCCATGGCCGTCGGGGATCACGTAGCCGTATTTTTCGCTGGGGTAGGTGGGTTCTATGCCCATGAGGGACAGGTGCACGTCCGTTTCCGCCACGTGGTCGCTCAGCGTTTTCAGCGCCTCGAAATAATCCCTCTCCACGTATGGGTCTATGGGGCAGACCAGCACCGCCTCGGACGCATCAACCCCCCGCTCGTGCGCGAGATATGCCGCAGCCAGCGCTATCGCCGGGAACGTGTCGCGCCTGCAGGGCTCCACGGATATGCCGATGCCCAGCTTGCCCGAGGTCCCGCTCGCGCTCCTCGCCATGTCGCCTATCTGATTGTTGATCGAGGACACCTGCGACCTGGACGTGGCGATGGTTACGTCCGCGTCCGGATCCACGGCGATCAGATGGCGGTACATCCTCTGAACCATGGATTCGTATTCGCCGTCCTCACCGCGGAATATCTTGATGAACTGTTTGGATCTAATGTCATTAGACAACGGCCACAGGCGCTTGCCGGAGCCGCCGGACAACAGAATGACGTTCATGCTTCCCCCATCCGGTACGATAATCGGTCTAATGCCTGACGCCGGCGAACCACTCCACGTGATCACCGCTGATTCGCAACGACGTCAGGACATTTCTTTTATTGTACTAAATATGGGGGGATTTTACAACCGAGCTGAATGCCCGTTCCATGGCAAAAAAACATCTCTCAAGTAAGGAACTGTCAATAATTAATCTGATCATCTTGCAAGTATAAGATTGTCATGTAACGTAAGGATCTGTGCAAAAATAAAGTTACAATATTGCGATGGATTTCCCGTCGAGAGTGGCTTGCCAAAATTGCGCGCATAGCGGGCTATGTAAGCAATTTTGGCGAGACGCTATCGGCGAGCAAGACAAGCAATATGTAAATTTATTTTTGCACAGATCCTAAACCCACCCTGAGAAGGAGGAAAACATGACAATGATGACGAAGCCAAAAAGGATCCGGACCGAACACAAGGGAATCTATTTCAACGAAAAAACGGAGAAATACGACGTCAAGGCGTGCTACACAGCCTATGACCCCGCCTCCGGAAAGAACGTCTACCGCCAAAAATGGGCCTACAACGTCGACACCATGGACGAAGCCCTAAGCGTGCTGGCAGGACTGCGGGAGCAATACGACACTCCCAGGGAGGAGGGCGTGACGCTCTCGGACGCCCTGAACCTGTGGGAATCCAAGGCCAATGCCCAGAACCTGTCTCCCGTGACCATAGCCAACACTCACGCACAGTTCAAGATCATATGCCGCATCCTGCCGCCGGAGATGGACGTCTCGCAGATCAATGAGGACGTTTACTACGAATTCGCCTCCAAATGCAGGAGCATGGGCTACAGTGACGAGACCATCGCCATCGTCAACGCCTCCCTGCGCAAGCTGATCAACCTCTGCTACAGGAAGCGGCTGATCCGCGAGAACGTCCTCGACTACTGCGACAACATCAGGACGACCAAAAAATGCGACTACCGCACGATCCCCAGATCCGCCTATCACAGCCTCGATACGTACTTCGCCGGCCACGAGGATCCCAGGGCTGATCCGGTAAACTGCTTCAAATACAGGCTGCTGTTGTCCCTCCTGTACCACGCGGGCATCAGGATCGGCGAAGCCATGGCGCTCACCTACGAGGACCTGGAATCCTGCAGCTACGTAGACAACGGCCGCCACGTGGAGGGAACCCGCCTGCGCGTCAACAAATCCTACGTCTCCAGGCTCAAGCTCACCAAGGTTCCCAAGAACTACAAGTCACGTCACGTGCCGCTGCCTGCCCGGACCGCCGCCCTCTATGCAGAGGCCATTGCCAGGCACCTAAGCGGCGGAGGCATCATCACCGACCGAATCTTCACGATGACCTACTCGCCCATCGACAAGGCCCTGAAGCGTGCCTGCGCAGCCTGCGGCCTGCCCGCCTACACCTGTCACGAATTCAGGCACACCTACGTCTCCTACCTGATCTCGCGCGGCGTCCCCATCTCCGTCATCGAGCGCGTGTCCGGCGACACGCAGCAGACCATCCTCTCCCGCTACTCGCACTGCTTCGCCGACGCCGACTCCATGGTCTGGAGCGTAGTAAACGACCTGGACCAATGTGATCAAGGGGACGGTTCTTTTGATCACTTTTGATCAGGGGGACGGTTCTTTTGATCACTTTTGATCAAGGGGATCAAGGGGACGGCGGTTCTTCATGGCCGGTGAACGGCTCTTTATGATCAACGCTCTTTTTACGTTTGTGTTGCTTATGGAGAGAAAAATGTATCGAAGCCTTGCGGACCTTGAAGCAGGCTCGTGAATTTACATCATGTATTAAGGATTCCTGGGAAACGTGATGTAATGCAGGCGTCAATGAGCATGAATTTACATCATGTATTTAGGATTCCCGGGAAACGTGATGTAATGCAGGTTATGAAAAATACGGCCCGAGGCGGAGGTTTTGTCATAACTGGATGATTGACGCGGATATGATCTATGACAAATACACTCCGTAACGGTAGATTTATCATAATCGCGGGATTTACACATGTATTGTCAATAGTGATAATGGCCGGAACACATGAAAACTTCTATAACAAGCTCAAACGATATTGGCACTAATCCAGCAACAATGGGACGGTTCTTTAGATGACAGAGGACCGTCCCATTCGTATTTTTTCGTATATTGCGCTATCATAAATCCCGCAAAATTGCGCTCTCTCTGACTCAAATCCTCTGATCCACACTTTTTCGTATACGATTCGTATACGTCGGCAGAAATCTCGCAACTGTCGCCCGTTGCAGTTTCATGCGATGAAAACGTCCCCAATTCGTATATTTCCACCAAGGCAAAAAGCTATGTCATATATAAACCAACACGGATGATGAACCGTTAATTAAGGGCTCATCAATATTCAACCAACCCTTACGAGAAAGGCGAAGCAACACCGATGAGCCTTTCGCTAACGGCTCAGAAAAACATCCGTTTGACATAGATGACGCACCCCGGACGAAGAAGGATGAGAAAAATCAACTTCGTATATTCCTTCGTCGCACGGGAAAACCACAAAACACGTTTTTAACAAAATGGAAGGAGAATTACGTAACATGAAAAAGTTTACCAAAACTTTTCTGAGCGGCATCCTCGCCGCTGCAATGA
>CALGGH010000073.1 GCA_937916415.1 uncultured Lachnospiraceae bacterium | reverse complement strand
GCTTTCAGATTTCCTGTTATGGATTATTTATTGAATGCTGCATTAGCATCATCAATGTAACCCTTCCAGGTATCACGAATGGCATCTACCATCTCGGAAACTACGCTCGTAGCGCTGAAGTTCCAGGTGAAGTCGGAACCAAGCTGAAGCTGAGGAACGGTTCCCTGATATACAACGGTACCGTGCTCAGGAGTCTGCAGCATGGGAAGTATCTCGTTGATGGCCCTTGAATCATACATGCCCTTCTCCCAGTTGCTCTGGTAGCTGTTGTAATCCTCGTATCCGGGAGGAAGCTGATTGTAAAGCTTCCAGGCGAAAGCGATGTTCCATGCCTTCTCTGCGTCATAGCATGCAGGAATGCACTCAGGGTTGTTGGACCAAACGTTGACGTAGTCGCCATTGGGGCTCTTGGGGAACGGAACGAATCCGCACTCATCATCCATGGTCTCCACGATGCCGCCCTCATATCCGCAATAGGTGTCCTCTGCAAGGAATACGCAGGTTCCGTTCTGGAACTCTTCCTTATAGTGATCCCATGCATCATCGGGACCTTCATGTACGAAGTAATACTTAGCGCCAAGGTTGTTTACGAACTCAAGTGCATCCAGGGTAGCCTGGCTCTCAAGCTCATAGGTGAAGTTGCCGCTTGCATCCTTGCCAACGAATGCGCCGCCATTGCCTACTACTGCAACGGGTGCGATGTTGTTCATTCCGTTAGCTGCAAGTCCCCAAACGTCGATCTGTCCGTCGTTATCGGTATCACGCTGAACCTGATCAAGCAACTCGGTGAACTTATCCCACGTCCAGGTGCCGTCTGCTACCATGTCATACAGTGAATCAGGATCAATGCCGGCATCGGTAAGCAGTCTCTTGTTGAAGAAGATGCCCAGACGAGGCTCGGAATTGTTGGGATACATGGCGTAAGTGGCGCCACCGATCGTGTACTGCACGTTACACTTGTTCTTGGTGAACATGGGATCGGAGAAGTCAAGGCAGTCAAGCGTGGACAGGTCATACATAAGTCCGTTGGCAAGAGCATCACCCATTGCATCATCACGAAGACGGAATACGTAAGCATTGTCATCTCCGCCGCCCGTTACGTAGTTAGCATAATCTTCGGGAGTGGTGTCCCATCCTGACATGCCGACTTCCTTAACGGTGAAGTTGTAGGTCTCTTCTGCCCACTCTCTCCACTCCTGTCTTGCTTCCTCAAAAGCGTTAGCAGGCTCGGGAGCGTTGCCTTCTGCGTCTGACCACCAGTCACGGATGATGAGTTCCATTCCGCCCAGGTCGTAAACGTTGCCGTCAGCATCGGTAAGAACCGTATACTCGCTGACCTCTTCTTCCTCAGGCTCAGCGGCCGCCTCGCTGGTGTCGGCAGCAGCCTCGGTGGTGTCAGCAGCAGGTGCCTCAGCAGTGGTATCTGCGGCAGCATCAGCAGCAGGCTCGGTTGTCTGAGCGGACTCTGCCGTATCCGTAGATCCACAGCCGGCAAGACCACTCATGGTCATGGCTGCCATAGTCATGGCTGCTACGACCTTCTTGGTAGTACCAATCCTTTTCATCATAATCCTCCTTGTGAAATACTTTGCCGTTTCAGGCTATTTATATACGCCGCGGTGCGCGGCATATAACTCACGCCATTAAATATACTACACGTGTCATAAAATGGCAAGTTTCTACATCTTAATGCCGGTCGAACTGATGCTCTCCACGAATGTGCGCTGTGCAAACAGGTACAGTATGATAAGCGGAAGTATTACGAGCAGGGTTCCCGTGGACACGAGCATGTTGATGTAGCCCGTGGCGACGGTTCCCGACGTCTGCCCCCACAGCCTCAGCAGATAATTGGTGAGCGAATCCGGCAGGGCCGCCAGCGACGTCGACAGGAGGATCTTTCCGCCGAGGAACATCCTGGAATAAAAGCCGTCAGTCCACTGCCATACGAATGCAAACAGGAAACAGCTCGTGATGATCGGCTTGGCCTCGGGAAGCATGATCTGAACGAACGTACGGAAGGTTCCTAGTCCGTCCACGTACGCGGCCTCTTCGAGATCTCCCGGAAGATTACGGAAGAACTGCCTGATCAGGAATATGTACAGGCCGTTTTTCAGTCCGGTACATCCTGCGCTCATCAGGAAATATGGCAGCGTTGAATTCCTGAGGTTGATGGTATTGCCGGTCAGCAGCTTTATGATGCCGAGCACGTCAAAGAACCTGAAATGCAGGTACAGTGACGTGGATATGGTCTGCGGCGGAATCAGGATCATTACCATGACGCAGCCAAACCAGAACTTCTTGAGCGGGAAGTTGAACCTGGCGAAGCCATAACCCACTATGGTACACATCGCTACCTGCAGCACGGATATCGCCAGGGAATAGACGAGGGTGTTCACGATTCCCTTTCCATACTTCATGGCGTCCCATGCTATGGTGTAGTTCTCCGTGGAAAATACCGAAGGGATCGACACGACCGTAGGGTTATACAGGTCAGCCTCCGTCATGAAGCTGACGGATATCTTATTGAGTATGGGCTGGAGGATCATGAAGCACATTCCAAAAAGAAGTATGAACCTCGCCAGGGAAACGGCAACGGCAGTCACCTTTTTCCTCAGCAGATATCCGCCCGAATTGCGGTTTCTTTCGAGGAAGCTTATTTTGTTTTCCTTCATTCCGGCCTTAGTCATAATAATAAACTCCCCTCGAGATCAATAGTGAAGTAATGCCCACGAATACCAGCACAAGCAGGAAATATATCCACGCCATGGCGGAAGCCTGCCCGTATTTAAGCTGGATGATCATCACCTCCTGTATCTTTTCAATGACTTCGTTGTCCGTACGCATCGAGAAATCAATGATCGTATAGAACCAGTTAACCAGGAAAATGTTGCTCACCATGGGGAACGTGATCTTCCAGAGACTCTCCCATGCCGTACACCCTTCTATGTCCGCAGCTTCATACATGCTGGAGGGAATGGTCTGCAGGCCCGACAGGAAAATAATGATCTGGATGCCCGAAGCGATGGCCACGTCATAGATGTTGTCAATGAGCTCAAACACCCATTCAAAGGCCCTCACGCCTACGCCTGCTGTTCTTAGGACAGTCTGAATGGTGGAAGTAATACTGACGTTACTCGTGGTCTCCTCCACCATGGCCTGCATGTTGGCCATCAGCTGATTGTCCGTCTCCAGGCCCAGGATAACGCCGCTGGCCATGATTACCGGCAGGAAAAAGATCGCACGGACGAGAGCCCTGCCCGCAAATTTCTGATTAAGCATGAGGGCAACAAAGAACGAGAATACCATGATGCCCAGTGAATACACGACGAGCCTCGTGAACTGTTCCACGAGCATGCGGGTATATTCGGGATCAACCCTGAATGCAAAACGGTAATTCGCCAGTCCGTTGAATACGAGCGTAAAATTGCCCGATCCTACCTGGACTTCATTGAAGCTCATCCACAAGGACTGTATGAAGGGCTTGACCTGAAATGCCAGGAAGCCGATTATGAACGGACTTATGAAAAGATATCCGGAAACCGCCTTACGCTTCTGAAGTCCTACGTATTTTTTTCGTTTGATCTTACCTTCCGCGCTGCTCATGCAGATACAACTCTCCTTTGTCTTACTTTACCACCATGAAATCCCTGGCAGGCACTTCACCGTCATCTCCCGCGTACGGCACGTAACCGCGGTTTACGTATACCTTGGTGCCGTCATCATATTCCGTAACCGACACTTTGTCCGTCAGGTTGTCATATCCCGTCATCTCCCTGGCGAACGTTGACCCCAGCTCATCATTATACCGGGCATACATTTCAAGCGCCCTGTCGCGCCAGGAATCATAGTTTGCGCCGTAATACTCCGAATAAAGGGTCTTCTGCGTCACGAATGAGCTGGCCTTCATGAAAGTAAAGTGAAGTCCGGCGCCATAGGCCACGCTCTCCAGGTATTCTGTTTCCGGATCGCCGCAGACGTTCAGTGATTCTCCGGCATACCTGACCTTGCCGTGAACAGCCATCTGCCAGAACGGCACGCATTCGTCCAGGATCGTATATTCGCTGCCACGGAGGTCGGTATTTACGATCATGTCAGCATACGGAGCCGCATAGTCATTGCCCATGTTCACCATTATCGGGATGCCGGCATCCGACATTTCCTTAAGATCAGCTTCCTGTCTGCGAAGAGATTCCTGACGGGAGGTAAAATCCTTTCGGTAATAGTCAGCGGCCAGATCCTTGCCCACGTCCTCAAACGAAACGCCGGCACCTGCCTTTACGGCAGCAGACTCCAGGTTGTCAGCCATCTTCTGCGCAAGGTCGGCATGCAGCAGCCAATAACTGTCCGCAAACTCCCTCGCCGCGTAGGTCACGTGGCTGTACTGATACAGTTCCGCGCGTTCCTTGCTGATGAACCGGGCTGCGTCACGATAGGAGAAAAATCCGTTAAAGATGTTGGAATCAAACGCATACATCGTGATTCCGTTCAGATATACCCGGGCGCCAAGGCTTTCGCTCGACTTAACGAAATTATTCAGGTCATTTCTCGAGCCAAGCGCCGATACGGGTTTGGCCTTCTTCAGGAGCTTTTGATTCACGCCGCCGTTCATCCAGCCCGACAGCTGCACTGACATGTTCTTCATGCCTGCGTCGTTTAGGTCAGCAACGATCTCGTACGCCTCATTGTACGTCGTCAGTTTAAGCGGCCTGGACACGGGCACGCCCATGATCTGCTTCACCTTGTCTATCGCTCCTACTATCTCTATCGCCGAAGGCACGCTCGTCTCAGCGTCCGCCTCCAGGTATGAGCCATATTTGTCAGACAGGTAATTGCCGTAATCCTTGGCCATGTCCGAATACTCTCCGGAATCGACGAAGCTGTATCTCTGGGTTATGGTCTCATCGGGGAGTTCCCACAGATACTCGTATACGTCTGCAACGGACACGGTCGACACGTCATAGTGTTCCCTCGAGCACATGGAATAAACGGCGTTGACCGAATTAATGCTGTTAGTCTTGCCGGCGATGTCTGCCTGTATCGAAGCATATGCACTGCCGTCCTCCAGCATGCAGACGAAGGAATCATCACCGCAGGAAACACCGAACGCTCCATAATAAGCACGGGTATTGTGAATCACGGCGTCCCTGGACAGGCCCATGTCCCAGCCGTAAACGTTGGCATAATAATTGCTCTGGGACGTCTTGCCGTTATTAAAGTTGATCAGGGCTCCTCCGCCCTCCGGGACGAGCAGGAATCCTTCATCATCGGATCCGCCTGCGCCGAAGAAAGGCAATATGGTCAGCGTGTACAGCGGAGTGTCCGAGCGATATTCTATGTCTCCCATGGGAACGTCAACGACCAGATCGTCTCCGTCCAGCCTGTACTCCATGGAAACGTTGAACACCGGCTTGTCCGAAGCTGACTCCGACTCGACCAGTTCCTTATCCTCGAGGTAATCCTCATAGGTATATCCGGCTTCCTCAAAATATGTCTGCATCTGGCCCTTGGTATTCTCACGCGTCGTATCGCGCAGGATGTATATGGGCGTCTCATCTATGATCGGATACTTCTCCCTCAGCTCATCCGGATCATCCTTCTTGCCGAGCTTGTTAATGTCATACTTTTTGTAATATGACTCTACCAGCTGCGCGCCATCCCTGCTGAGCGCGGACATCCACTGCTTATACACCTCCGCGGTCATGACGGGCGGAATGACGTATTCCTTCTCAACGTTGCCTATGCTGTAATCGATGCGGATCTTATCTGCATCCGCCGTGATCTCATAGGTTCCGTTTTCGGCGCTTTGCGCATAGTTGTTAAAGTTGGTTTCCAGGCCGTTTACCACCGCATATGACATCAGCATCGTCGCCTTGAGGCGCTTCTTTTCGTCGCCAAGGGCGAGCGGATCTGAATCGACGTCCTGAGGGTTGGAATACCAGACCTTGCCTGACGACTTGTTCTCTATCATAAACTGCGTCGTCAACGGATCCATCGTCAGTTTCAGCGAGTCATTCTCCAGCACGACGGGAGTCTCCTCTCCCGAATAAGCACGTACCGGTATGATCTCCGGCTCAGTTTCCTTATTCTGATAATTTACGACCACAAAGATCAAAACCACAATAATGGCCAGAAGCACGGTCGGAAAGATCATGCTCTTTAAGGTATCGATCATTTCTTTTCTGCGTTCCTTCTGGGTTTCAGTCAGAACCTTTTTTTCTTTCGTTTCAGCCATTTTGCAATAAATCCTTTAATATTCCCTGGTTAACCCAAATCCGGAAAACCTGCCCAACTCATAACCTAAACAGCATCTCCCTCACAAGCGATACGATGTACGAAACGCCCTGAGTGATCATGCTGAAGAATATCAGGATGATGAACACCATGACCAGCATCGCAAAAAGCGTGGCCACCGCAAACAAAACGTTTTTGCGACCGGAATACTCATGTATCTGTCCCATGGCCGCCAGGATCAGCAGTCCGGCATACACCAGGCTGATGGCACTCAGCACCGAATAAAAACCTCCCTCATCGACGGTTACGACGTTGGACAGGAGCATGAGCGGCAGCTGAATGACCGGATACGGAAGAAGGCCGTAGCAGGTCGCCATGTATACCTGGCCCAGCCTGCCCTTGCCGTCAAACAGCGTGGTTAACCCCCAGTTACCCAGAACCCACAGTGACAGCGGCAGCAATATGCTGGCCAGATACAGGAAAACGTTGATCTCCTCCCAATAAACCGTGATGAAGATGAAGCTCGTAAATCTCAGCTTCATGAGCCTCACGATGAGCGTCGCGATCAGGATCGTGTTCGCCGCCGCGTACGTTCCGCGCTTTTCGTGGGTCAGGTCCCAAAAGCCGTCCAGCGGATGCGTCATGCAGTAAAACGCAAATTTAAGCGAATCCAGATATTTTGCCCACCCGGCATTATTCTTAATCGCACTTAACATCAATGTCACCCCGTATGCTTGTCATTCGTCAAAATATGTCCGCAGTGTCGACGTCATGCTTGATCTTTTTGTACCTGCCTATGCCCATGGGTATGAGGAACAGCGCCAATATCACGATGATTATGACGACAATGTTGTCTTCCACCCATTCCTTGCGGTATTGCTTAAAGGCCTTGGAATAATTCTCATCATCATATTTGAGTTCAAAATACTCCATGGCTTCATGATATCTTTCCTGCCTTAGAAGCGAACGGCCGATGCCAATGTAAGCGAGGTCATAGTTGCCGTTCATGCTCATGACCTGCTCCCACGTCTCGCCCGACAGGTCGTAATTGCCTTCGTCGAACTCTTCTATCGCCTTATAAACCAGGCTGCCGAATTCGGTCGGCTTAAACGCAGTTATGGCACAGTCCAGCGAATCCAGCACGAACATGTTGTGTCCTGACGCGGCGATGCCGATGGGATTACGGAAGTAACCGTCCATGTTGCCGTTTCCGCCGAACGCAAATACCAGGCGTCCCTGATCGTCATATCCAAAAAGCCTGCCGCGGTTCCTGTCCAGGCAAACGTAGATGTCATTGTCAAAAACGCAGACGTCGGAGAAAAGAGACGGTCCGGAGTGTCCCGCTCCGCTACCCCAGTATAGATCACCGTACACTGGATAATTACCGTTTCGCACCAGGATGTCATCGCCGAGCAGGTTGATCTTGCGCACCGCATCAGCCGTTCCGCTGTCAAGGTCTTCCTCGCTGGCCGCCGAAGTGACCGCATATATGAATCCCTCGTAATCCATCACAATGTTGTCATACTCGGTGGGAACGAAGGCTTCCATCTGTGCCCTCTGCTCCTGCGAGGCGAACTTTTTCCACACGTAATCAAGGAAATCATAGGATGCCGGCGTGGCACCGACAAATCCGGAGAAAACTCCGTCGGGCTCGTATTTGCACAGGCCCTTGTTGATGCCCGTGGCTATGCAGTACACGCGCTCGGCCGTATCCACCACCAGCTTCTTGGGCTGGAACGTCAGCTGCGCATCCAGCGCGGAGTCAGTGGGCTTGTCAAAGGTCATGAGGTAATTTAAGTCATTGTCAAACTTGATCACGCGGTTGTTGCCCTGATCAGCGACAAAAATGTTGCCGTCATCGGAAATGGCCACGTCGGTCGGATTGGAAAACGTAGCAGGTTCCGCTCCCTTGACCTCGTCAATGATCCTCGTGACCGTCAGGCTCTCCACGTCATTGATCTCCAGCTCAATGATGCGGTTGTTGCCACTGTCGGTGATATACATCAAGTCCCCGACCACGGTCAGTCCCTGAGGGTTAAAGAGCGGCGTCTCAAGTCCCAGGTCAACGGACGTGAATACCTTGGACGGAGAATAGAAATCCGGCGAATCCTGCACGTCCTCCCAGAAATCATAATTATACGTATAACCATGCTCATGGGTGGATGCATGGGAAGTCATCGGAATCATTACGGCCAATAATGCCGCACCCGCCATTGTTGCGATTCTTGGAATGAATGATCTTATCTTAGCCATGTGCATTAATCCTTCAAACCTGAGCTTGCCATCGTTTCCAGTATCTGACTCTCCGAGAAGATGAATATCATGATGGGCACTATCATGACCACGACCAGAACCGCGGCGCCCTGTCCCGTACGGGCTATTCCTCCGCTCTGGATCTGCTGCAGTGCATACACGAGAGTCTTGCGCTCCTCCGAATAGATATAGGTCGATGCCTTGTTGTTCCACAGCGCCTGTACCTGGAAGATGATGAGCGTCATCCATGCAGGCTTGACGTTGGGCATTACTATGCCGTAGAAAACCCTCCACTCGCCGGCGCCGTCGATATGAGCGGCTTCAATGAGTGACGTCGGAAGTCCCTCCATGAACTGCTTCATCAGGAACAGTCCCATGGGCGACGCAAACGCCGGAATGATGATCGACCAATACGTATCTATCCATCCGAGCTTGTTAAGTATCAGATAGTTAGGTATCTGGGTAACGTATCCCGTAAACATCATGGCGACCGTTACGAGCTTAAAGAACGCCTGATTGCCGGGGAATTCGTACTTGGCCAGCACGAAGGCACCCATGGATGCCACCAGGAGATGTCCGAACGTCCCGACGAAAGTAATGAACACGGTGTTAAAAAGGTATCTCGAGAACGTAACCCAGGACTTGCCCATGGTGACAAACAGATCCGAAAAGTTATCCGTGGTCGGGTGCTGCGCAAATATGGTCGGCGGGAACTTAAACAGTTCATCCAGCGGCTTCAGTGCGCTGCTCACGGCGTAAATGATCGGGAAGGCCATTATGAAGGCAACCAGGGCCAGAAATACGTACAGAACTATGTCTCCGGCTATGGATCTGTTTGGCTTTCTTCTTTTGATGAGCTTTTTTCTGTAAGGCTTCTCTTCGGCCAGCTCCTGTTTTTTCTTCTTGCTCATATCAGGTTCCTACTCTCCTCAAGAGACTCTGGATGGCTTTGTTGCAAAGGATCATCATCAAGAACAGTATCGTGGCGATCGCGCAGGCGTAACCCATCTCAAACCTCGAAAAACCGTAGTCGAAAAGGTGGGTGACGATCGTTCTGGCCGCGTAGTCCGTACTGGGATATCCGCAGAGGGCCATCGTCACGTCGCAGACTCCAAATGCCTGAGTGATGGACATTACCGCGCCGAACATCAGCATGGGCTTCATGTTCGGAAGGGTGATGTACCAAAGCTCCTGCCACCGGTTCTTGATTCCGTCCATGTATCCGGCTTCAAACTGTGACTTGTCAACGCCCTGAAGACCTGCAACGAACGACAGGAATCCGGTACCGAGACTCATCCACAGTATGACTATCATACAGATGGGCAGCATGTATTTGGGATCGATCAGCCACAGCTTGGGCGTATCGATGATGCCCATGTTCATCAGGAGCGCGTTGACGTATCCGTACGCATCACCCCTGAAGAACACCGAAAAGATCACGTAGCAGTTGCCGGCTATCGAAGGAGCGTAGAACACGATGACCGCAACCGACCTGACCCACCTGGGAAGCTCGTTGATCAGCCATGCAAAAAGGAATGACATGATGTATCCGAGCGGCCCCGTCACTATCGCTATCATCAGCGTGTTCTTTACGCCCAGGAGGAAAATGTCGTCCTCAAGTATCAGACTGATGTAGTTGGACAGGCCTATGAACCTGGGACTCTCCAATATGTTGTAATACGTGAAGCTGTAATAGATCGACGCTACGACCGGAAATACGTAGAACATCGTGAATAGCGCCGCATACGGAAGCAGGAACAGGTAACAGTTCCTGGATAGCTTCATCTTCTTCCAGGCAATGCCTGCCTCATGCTTGCGCAATGCAACGTATTTTTTGAAAAAACTGCTGTCTCTCGTAACCGGCGTACTGCTGCTCATAATCTACCCCTAATAAGTAACCATGCCAAACTCAATGCGCTTCTTGGTTATCTCCTCGTCTATCTTGATCGAATAGTCGATTATCGTCTCTCGCGAATCGTCCTTGTCATTGATGACCTTGCGGATCGCGTTGGAGATGTGCCGGCCCGTAAAGTATCCGCCGGGAACCTCCCTGATGCCTACGGTTTCATCCCACTGCGCGTTAAGGACGGCGATGTCATCCGTGCTCCAGCTCAGGTTGGAGAACGCATCCCTGTTTGCGGTCGCATACCTGGCGGATGATCCGAGCAGGGCCTCGATCTCGCGGCCAAACCTGATCTGAGTGTCAGGCTGCGCCCACCATTTCATGAATTCCCATGACGCCTGCTTAAGCGACTCATCCTCGGTGGTTATCATCATGGTGGCGTTGCCGGTGATGAAGTCTGACCTGTCCACGTATACGTTGCCGGCAGCGTCCGTCCTCTCGGTGCCGGGTATCAGCGTGAAGTCCCAGAGTCCCCTGATCTCGGGCGCGGAAACCATCAGCGTGTTGTACGTTGAATAAGCGGCGATTCCTATCGGCATCTCGCCTGACCTGAAACGACTGACGAAATCATAGACCGTCGGAATGCCGTAATCGTTGAAATACCTGACATAATCGTCAAACGCGCGGATGCCCTCCTCCGTATCGACCGTCGTCTTGGTGCCCGCCTCATTGTACATGTCGCCGCCATACTGGAACAGCAGCGAGAAATACATGGACAGATCCGGTGAATTGGACATGATGTTGGTCGCACTGGACACGGTCTGTGAGCTCCCCGCCGCGGTAGGAATGCCTACCGACAGGTTGTTGCCCTGTATCGTGGGCAGTTCTTCTATGAGTTCCTTCCAGGTCCGGGGAACCTCCAGTTCGAGTTCCTCCATGACGTCCTTGCGGTAGAACATCACGTTGAACGTCTGCGTCTCGGGTATGCCGTATATGTGTCCGTCAAGGCTGTACTGTTCATATGAGCTCTCGGAATAATGAGACATCACGTCTTCCCATCCCTCGAACTGGGTAATGTCCTCTGCGGCATTACGCAGTGCATAGTTAACGGGCTGGTCGGCTCCTATGGACAGGACCACGTTGGGTCCCCTGCCGGCCATGACGGCATTGAGCACTGCCGAAGGATCTACGATCTCCACGTTGACCTTGACCCCGCTGTCCGGAGTGAAGGAATCATCAACCATGGACTTGAGAATGGTGCCCTGATCCCGTCCCGTGAGCACCCAAACCTTGACTATTTCATCGGAGGAAGCTTCATCATAAACGTCCCCGACCGAATTATAGTCAACGAAGAATGAAGCGACGAATGATCTGGCTTCATGTCCGAGCTTGGAGAATACGTTTGCCTGCTCCTGCTCTACCTTCGCTTCAGTTCCCTTGATGACTATGTAATCAACGTCAAGCTTGGTCTCGCTGAGGTTAAGGGACGCGGTACCGAGTGAAGTGATGTTATCCTTAAAGGTGGTGAACTCCGTCGTGATCTTCTGGGGCTTCCTGCAGAATCTCTCCAGCTGCTGGGCAACGGTCTGGGCACTGGCAATCTGGTCAGCCTTCTGACCCGTCACGTCCACCATGTCATCCACTATCTTGTAGAGGCGCTTGGATTCCAGGTCCATGGCTTCCATTATCTCGGGATAGGTGGTGTCTATGCGGTAATCCCTGTACTGATCGGGATTGGCACCGGTATATACCAGCACCTTACGATATATCTGATTGAGCCTGTAGGTGGAATCCTCCAGCTCCGAAAGTATCTCGCCCATGGCTCCGAGCGTAGCCTCCAGCCTGATGGTATGCGTGCCCTTGGTAAGATAAAAATCAAACGGTGTCCCATCAGCATCAGCCAGATCCATGTATTCCCAGTCATTCTTGTATTCGAACTCAATCGGCGCAAGCTCCGCAAACGGAACCTCTCCGTCCACATACACCTTGCGGGCCGAAACGCTACCCCTTGAATAATTCTGGCGTCCCTTGATCGTGACGTTGTAAAACCCGTCCTCGGGAACGTCAAACTCCCACTCTATCCACTGTCCGTTGCTGCGCCAGGTCTCGCCACCGACATAGTTGAGTATGGTGTTGGTCACGCTGTTAGGCACCGTCGTTGGGGACGACCTGTCATATTTCGCATACAGGGATGACTCCGAGCGTACCGTGGAATCCTCTCCCTGCACGGTCTGCACGAACGTGGCTGAAGTTCCCGAAGATCCGCCTGAATTCCTGATTAAATATTCAGAATACGCGATGGGTTCCTTTTCACTCCTGAGGCTCAGGGCGGATATGAGCATGGGCTCATTGTCGGCCTGCAGCGATATCGTATTACGGCCCTGCTCCAGATAAAACTGATACGGCTCAGCCACGTAACCCATGTCATCGCGGAAGTATGCCTCCTGCCAGTCAAAGACCTCCACCTGCGTGGGCCTGATCTGATTGCCCTGATTATCTGTCTTAACCGGGCCGCCGTCGGTCCAAATGCGTGAAAAGGCGATGTTCCTGGCATCCCCAAAGGGAACCTCTCCGTTCACGAGCACGGTGCGCTCGCCCGCAACTCCCCGGGATTCCTCCAGCAGGTATTCCATATACAGATTGTAAAAGCCGGATTGCGGGACGTCCACGTCAAAAGAAACGACAGATCCGGTGCCCGTATGCAGGGATTTGCGGCCATGTTCCTCGGAAACCGAAACTTCGCCGTCGTCTGCCCTGTAGTTCATGAGGTCTATGTCTACGCTGGCGTCACGCACGAGTCCGGCATCAGAATGCTGTTTAAGATATCCTGCGTACGTGCCTGTCCTCTCCAGTCCCTCCACGTCCGTGCTTAGGTCCGCTCCTTCGTATTTGTCGTGAAAGTCTTCGACGTCCCTGAGGGACAAAAGCACGCACAAAACAACGAAGGCCGCCAGCACGGCTACGGTTATGAGGATCTTCTTAAGAGTTGAGTTCATTAAACAGTCATCTCCAATTATTTGTTGAAAGCCTTTCCCCCGGGTTCCATAAGCAACTCCGTGTCATGGAGCTAAACGTGCGCTTGAAACCCCTCAAAATGTAATTCTATCACAATGCCCTTATGCAAACAATAAAATGTGGTCAAAATATATGCTATTTCCGAATAATTCCAATTTTTGTTGTGCATATTGCACAAACTCATAACAGATTGCTTTTACGAGAACGGGCTGCGGAAAAATCTATGATCTTCTTCATCAGGCCGGAATCCCGCGCCGGTTTCCCCACGTTCGTCTTCGTGCTCACCGTTGGCA
Organism: uncultured Lachnospiraceae bacterium; assembly: GCA_937916415.1. Taxonomy (GTDB): domain Bacteria; phylum Bacillota; class Clostridia; order Lachnospirales; family Lachnospiraceae; genus XBB2008. Next base: position 3,596 of record CALGGH010000073.1, on the reverse strand, counting down.
CGTAGTCAGTCCTTGTAAGTCATGATTGCCGCCAAAACGTCAAAATTTGATTTTTCGGGATCCTTCCTGTTGAATACTCCGAAAAGTTCCCCGTCTCCGGTCCAGGCGTTGTTGTCCCACAGCAGGCAGGCCATCCCCCTGCCCCTGGCCATCCTCACGTAATACGCGGTAAAGCTGACCCTGTCCTGCAGGTTGCCGTTCTTGTCCCTCGAACCGTACTCTCCGATGACGACGGGCACTCCGTTTTTGACAAACGTCGTATACAGCTTGTTCATGTAGCTGTCCAGGTCCCTGGTGCTGTCAGCGCTGGCCGGATCAAAATGGTCAGTACCGGGATACTCCAGGGCAAACTGATACGGAGTATATCCGTGTATGGAGATCAGGACGTGGCCGTTAGACCTGTCATCGGACGGATCGGCAGGATCCGTCGGCATCACGAAGTCCTTATGAGTCGCTCCGTCAATCGAGGCGTCGTATCCGGGAACCATCAGGTACCTGGTCTCATTGTTGCCTCCCGACTGCCTCACGACGTCCACGAAAGCCTGATTCAGCTCGTTGATGCATCCGATGGCCTCCACGCAGTCGGCGTTGTCGGGATCTATCCACCATTCGTTGTCGTGTCCGACAAGCCTGGGTTCGTTCATGGACTCAAATATCAGACTGTCGTCATATTCCCTGAACCTGTCGGAAAGCTGCGACCAGATCGCGGTCACGTACTTAAGTGACTGATCCAGGTGTTCCCTGTCCGGATACAGGCATTCATCCACCAGATGATTGTCATGGTGTATGTTGATGATCACGTGCATGTCCTCGGCGATCGCCCAGTCGACGACCTCGTTCACTCTGTCAAGCCATGCCTTAGAGATGACGTAATCCCCGTTCACGTGATTGTGCCATGACACCGGGATCCTGATGGAGTCAAATCCGTATTCATGCAGGTAATGGATCATCTCCTGCGTGGTGCGATCATGCTGCCAGTACGTCTCCGTGGACATCTCATCGCCCAGGCTGTCATCATTGTATGCGTCAAAGGTATTGCCCAGGTTAAAGCCGACGCCCATGTCCCGCACGTATTCAAAAGCGGTTCCGGAAGGCACGTTCAGGTCGTTCATCTTAAGCTCGGGGATCGTGATCCCGTCCGATAGCGGAAATGCGGTTTGAAGCGGATCATCCTCCGTCATTGTCTCGGATCCCGTCTCTTCCGCCTCCGCGCTGCCATCCGCCGCTTCGGTTTCGGCCTGGCCATCAGTGCCTGCGGGTTCGTCATCCCGTGCCTGCACGGTTTCTTCAGTTTCAATGCCTGCCGGATCCCCGGATGGGGTTTCCGTGACATCCACGACGGTTTCCGGCTCCGTCCCGGCCGAACCGGCAGGCGTGCTTCCCGCACATCCTGACAGCATGACCGTGCTCATTGCCAATACGAACGTCAAACTCATTGCAGCCTTCCTGTTCATGATACCACCTCATTAATCGTTTGAATTTCTAAATATTGCTATTCAAAAATTAAAATTTGCTTTTCTGTCTCATGCCAATATTTGGTTATTTTCTGAATTGTAAAAAGAAAAATGCGTAAAAGGCGCACGTCGTTCTGACGGGTTCCTGCATGATAAACCACCGGCCGGTCCCTCATCATATAATCATCACTGTCCGGCTCCGCCTGCACGGGGAGATCCCTGCAAAGGAGCTGCTCCGGCCAGGGCCGCGTCAACGTCGGCATCACTCATGCTGTCATATTTGGCCACAAGGTCGTCAAAAGTCCCGTCAATGCGGTTTATCTGGGTCTGCCCAAGCTCATGATGCAGGCCCAGGCTCTCCAGATACCTGTAGGCTATCATGTAGGTGATGTCGTCAAAATTTGTCAAGAACTTGGAATTGATCATCTCAATGCGGCGTTCCAGCGTCAGGCCGGATATGGTGTCGGAATAATCAAATATCTCCTCGAAGGAATCCATGACTATCTGCATCTGCTGAGGAAAGTCGCTGGTCACGTCCTGCACCGCGAACACTTTCAGGTAAGCACGGAGATACGCGGTGTCTCCAACGAGCCACTGATAAACCGAATCATATTTGGAAGCCATGGCCTCCACCTCATTCTTCCAGGCAACCGACATGTATGAGGCATCCACTATCCTCTTGATCTGGTCATCCGTGAGATACAGGTTGTACTGCTCGTTAAACTTGCGCACGATCCTGGTCCTGCGGGCTGCCGACTTGGGCAGGATGGAACTCTTCAAGGCCCTGGTCTGATCCTTGATCGTCTTTTCGCGGGCCCTCGCGCCCATGGCCTGAGATGCCGCTGCCCCGGCCGCGCCATACTGCATGCCCGATCCGTGCCGGGCGGCCTGCTGCGTAGCAGTCCTGCCATATGAACCCGTGACGGTGTTTGGATCGCCGTAGGCGGGAGCGGGACCGCCCTGACTGCCCATGCTGGATCTGTTGCCCTGATTAGCCGCATTGGACCTGTTGCCCTGATTAGCCTGATTGACCGTCCTGTTGGTACCGTACTTCTTCATGAACTGCTCGTCCACGTACTTGCCGGCGGCTTCCCTGGCCATCTTTTCTTCCTTAAGTTCCTGTACCCGCTGCTCGGTGACGTTCATGCGGTTATATTTAGCCTCGTCGCGCTGGTTCCTGTACATGTCCTTGAACATGGCCAGGGCTTCGGAATATTTCGCCTGGTATTCCGCGCTGTCCCAGCCATACGTCTTTGCTCTTTTGTCACCGGAATACTTCGCGGACAGCGTAATGATGGCGACCACGATTCCGACGATGGCCAGTCCCAGTATGCCCCAGAAAAACGGCGACGTAAGCAAAGATATGATCAGCAAAAACACCGCTATACCTCCGAATATCTTGGCAATGTCCGTAAAGCCCCTGCCGTCGACCATGCCTCTTTTGATCAATAATGCAATTATGATGAATAAAACTATCGAACCGCCCATATTGTCAAAAAATCACTCCCAAAGCATAAATGCCAAAAATCACAAAGAAAACGCCATCCGTCAGGCTGCATGCAGTCTTAAGGCGCTACTTATTGTTGACGTAGTTGACCAGACCGCCCGCGTTGATGATGTTCTGCATGAAGGGCGGAAACGCCTGTCCCTGATACGTCTTTCCGGTGGTCAGGTCCGTTATCATGCCGCTGTCGAAATCGATCTCAACTTCATCTCCCTCAGCTATCTCCCTGCCTGCTCCGGCGCATTCTATGATGGGCAGGCCGATGTTGATGGCATTGCGATAGAATATCCTCGCGAAGGTCTCGGCTATGACGCAGCTGACACCCGCTGCCTTGATCGCGATCGGGGCATGCTCCCTGGACGAACCACAGCCGAAGTTCTTGTTGGCCACGATGATGTCGCCATTGTTCACTCGTTCTACGAAGGACTTGTCTATGTCCTCCATGCAGTGGGCAGCCAGGTCCGCCGGATCTGATGAATTTAAGTACCTGGCGGGTATTATGACGTCGGTGTCGACGTTGTCTCCGTATTTAAATGCTCTTCCTTTTGCTTTTTCCATCATGGTTCCTTTCTTAAAAGTTATGGGAAACGAACAAAATGCTTGCGTTTTGTTCGTTTCCTGCGCCGGATTTGCGCGGC
>CALGGH010000072.1 GCA_937916415.1 uncultured Lachnospiraceae bacterium | reverse complement strand
TAACGGAATATCAAAAAATTGGCAGGTTGCAAATAGGTTTACCTTTCAGAACTGACGTGGCGTTTCCTTAATTGACAGTGAGGTATTCAAGCGATATTATTTACTGGTATGTGATAATTTTGCATTGCAAGGAAAGAAAGACATGAAAAAGAGATTAATTGCATTGTTGCTTGCGATGAACATGGTGATGCTGTCCGTGTCCGGCTGCGGGCTGGCTGGAGACATAAATGAAGCGCTTCAGAGCGAGGATGGAGCCGGACAGAAGGATCCCGCCGAAGAGCTGGCGGAGGAAATGGCGAGGGATGCCAAGTCCGTCGTTCCCGATTCTCAGGGCTGGATCGATTCTGACATAAGGGGATACTTCAAGGAAGACACGCCGGTGTCACTGAAGGATGACTTCGCGGCAGCGGCGAACAAGGAACTGTATCTGCAGGGTGACCTGAACGGTGCAATGATCGAAGACTTCATGAGACGCGTGCATCAGAAGAAGAGGGCTCTGTTAAACGATGCTTCCGTCACCGGACCGGATATCGAGAAGGTTCGCACTTTCGTTAACCTGGCCGAGGATGAGGAGACGAGGAACGTCCTTGGAGTGGAGCCCCTGAGGCCGTACGTGACTGCCATAGAGAACATATCCACGACTGAGGAACTCTACGCATGGATTACCGATACCAGGCTCAACCCCCTGGGGGTTGCCCCCGCATCCGTTAACGGAATGGCGAGATCCGAGGTTGAACCGGATTCGTATTTCGTCTCCATCTCCATGCCGGCGCTCATGCTGGGCAGCAGCGACGCCTATTTCAGCGTCGGCTCACAGTCCCTCATGAAGATGGACGCCCTGGAGGACAAGGCCGAAAGGGTGCTGACCGGATTGGGCTATGATGATGCGGAGATCACCGGGATCCTGCAGAAGAATTATCAGATGGAGAAGATCCTGACCGGAATGCAAAAAGACTTATCCAATGAAGATGAGGAAGACGTGACTTTTACCCGGGAGGAAATAGAATTCATTCAGGGCAGCTATCCCATGATCCGCTTCCTGGACAATTGGGGATTTGGTCAGTGCGGCAGGTTCATGACGGATTCTGATTACGTCAGGAAACTGGATAATCTCTGTGAGAGGAACCTTGAGAAGATCAAGGCAATGTGCCTGCTCAGGTACGTCGTTGACGGTGGGTATTATCTCGACGTGGAAACCCATGATTTTTTTGAGGAATGCGATCAGCAAAAGGGCGTAACCCCGATTGCGGACAGAAGCAGCGAGGAGGAGAGGCATGAGGCCATGATCTTTGATCAGCTGCTGGGCAAAACGCCCCTGGAGGGAGCCCTTGACGCCGAGTACGTCAGGAAATACGTGGATCCGGATTCATACGACAGGCTGTATGGCATGACCGAGGACATAATAAACGAATTCAGGATCATTTTCGAAAATGAGAAATGGCTTTCGGAGGAAGGCAGGCAGGCATGCCTGGACAAACTGAATGAAATTAAGATCCACGTCGTATATCAGGACGAGGGCGATTATTCCGACCTGCAGCTGCTTGAGGCGGAGGAGGGCGGAAATTTCCTGGACGCTCATTATGCCGTTAGCAGATTTGACATGATGAAACGGGCTGAGATGTCTGCCGGCAGGGTGAACAGGGACGCCTGGAGTCCTTATATGTACGAACTCAGCACGGGTCAGACGAATGCCTTTTATTATGCTCAGACCAACGGCATATACATCCTGGCGGGAATCCTCGAGGATCCGGCCTATTATCCGGGCATGTCTGACGAGGAGCTGCTCGGAGGCATAGGCACGATCGTAGGACACGAGATAACGCATGGCTTTGACAAGAACGGAGTCAAGTATGACAAGGACGGAGTCAATCAAAAATGGCTTGGCGAAGAGGATCAGAAGGCGTTTGAGGACGCCACGTCGAAGGTAGCCATGTACTACCTGTCCCTCAAGCCTTTCAGCGGATCCGGTCCCTATAACGGAACCAACGTGCAGGGGGAGGCAACTGCCGACATGGGAGGCATCAGGGTAACGCTGGCGCTGGCGGACAAGATTCCCGGATTTGATCATGATAAATTCTTTAGGGCATATGCCCGTTTGTGGGCCACGCAGCGCTCACTTGATGAAGAGAGGGGCTACATGGCGGGAGATTCGCATCCGCTGAATTTCTACAGGATCAACGTGGTGCTGTCCCAGTTCGACAAATTCCACGAAACGTATGGGATCAAGGAGGGAGACGGCATGTACGTCGCTCCCGACAAGAGAATCGCAGTTTGGTAAACAGGAGGATTAGCCATCATGGGTGAAGCAGTCATAGAACTTAAGGACATAAAGAAAAATTACGGAAGCCATGCCGTCCTGAAGGGCGTCAACATGCAGGTAAACAAGGGTGACATCTACGGTCTCGTCGGCAGGAACGGAGCGGGCAAGACCACGATATTCAAGATGATCCTGGGATTGTCCGAGATCACCGACGGAACCGTGTCGATAGCCGGCAGCCGTACCAAGAAGGAACTGTATGCCAACCGCAACAAGATAGGTTTTTTCGTCGGAGCCAAGTATTTTAATTATCTCTCCGCAAGGGACAACCTCAAGTACTTTGCCACCGTCAAGGGGATACCGCGCAGGAAGGCCAGGGAAGAGATCGACAGGGTGCTGGAGATAGTGGGACTGCAGAACGTCAAGAAGCCCGTCAGGACTTTTTCGCTGGGCATGGGACAGCGTCTCGGCATAGCCAACGCGATCCTGGGCAATCCCGAGATCCTGATACTGGACGAGCCCACCAACGGACTTGATCCTCAGGGAATCGCGGACGTCAGGAACATGGTCAGGAGATTCAGGGAAGAATACGGCATGACCGTGATCGTGTCATCACATATCCTTGGAGAGCTTGAGCATACCGCCGACAGGTTCGGCATAGTCAATGAGGGAATCGTGGTGAAGGAGATCACCCAGGATGACCTCAATGAAAAGAAATCCGTCATAGAGATAGAGGTTGACGACCTTGAGCGGGCCAGGCAGCTGCTTGGCGAGGGCGGCGTGAAGATAACGAGGGAAATGGCCGAAAAGTCCACCCTGGAGGATTACTATTTCAGACTTGTTGGAGGAAGTGCCGAATGAGAAGACTGATAAGGGCCGACATCAGGAGGATCCTGCTAAAGATCGGATTTTACGTGCTTCCCGCCATATATCTCCTGATAAGCATTTCAGATACCCAGAAGGGTGACTATGGGTTTGAGGACATGTATCAGGCAAACCAGTTCACCTACAAATACATGATCAGCTATTTCGCGATAATCCCGGTATTCATGAGCGTATATGCGGACGAATTGAGATCGGGCGCATGGGTCGTCGCCATCGGAAGGGGAATGTCCAGAAGAAAGATCGTCATGGCCAAGTTCCTGGACGGAACCATCCTGACCATTCTGTTGTATGCATTCTTTTTTGCCCTCGACGTGGTCGGCATGGCCAGGCACATGATCACTCCGACTGCCCTTCAGATGGAAAGGGCGGTGCTGCTGAACGTCGCATCATGTCTCAAGGCGATCAGCTTCATGGGCTTTGCATCCGTTTTCGTATACCTGACGTGGAACGCTTCCGTCGGCATAATCGTTGAAATAATCGCGACGGCCTTTTCGGAAATGGCCCTGGGGTGGGTGCAGGAGCAGTTCAGGATACCGATGCTTGACATGTCATTCATCGGACAGGTCGATCAGGCATGTGCCAACTTTGCGGCAGGCAGGAGCTGTGTGCTGCAGTTTGCGGTCGTGATCGTTTACGTGGCCGCTTTCATCCTGATCAGCATGGCTTTGTATGGCAGGAAGGAACTGGAACTATGAGAAAATTAATTCGAGCAGACGTCAGGAGAATACTCAAGAAGAGAACCGTGATCCTGTTTTTCCTTGGCATGTTTCTGTACCTTTGCATCAATCTGGCGGCCAAGCATGCCCTGTATCCGGAACCGGTCGTGGGAGTCAAGGAGATGATCGAGAAGCTCAACACTTTTTCAATCGTCATGGGAATCGTCATTTTCTTTGCCGTATATGCCGATGACTTTAAGTCTTCGTGCTTCGTCATGGCCATAGGCAGGGGAATATCACGTACCAAGGTCATCATTTCCAAGCTGCTGGACGTGACGCTGGTGCTTGGCGTCATGTACCTGATCATGACTCTTTTTGCCACGCTGGAGTTTCTGGCCCTGGGAATGCAGTTTGACGACACCCTGGCATCGGCATGGTTCGGTTCAGCTTTCATCAGCTTATATAAGTCGGTGGGCTACATAGCCCTGGCTTCGATGATCCTGTATATAACCAACAACGTGCCGCTTGGCATCATTTCGCTGGTGACGCTCTACGTGCTGGTTCCGAACTCGGCGATCCTGTTCAGCCTGAACGACAGCATCAGCAGGCTTCACGTTGAGAGACTTCATTATGCGGGACTTGCCGACAGCGCGCTGGCGGACTTTTTGTTCGGCTCCGTGGGATCGGCAGTGATTAAGCTGATATTGGGATTCGTGATATACTTTGGCGGGGTCCTGATCGTGACCACGTCACTTTTTGAGAAAAAGGAACTGGATTTCTGATAAAAGGAGGAAGACATGGCAGACGTAATAGAATTTAGGTATGACACGCAGCTTCTGCTGGACAAATACGTTACCGGCGGCGAGGACGTGGATGACGTGGCTGATGACCTCGTGGATGAGGTCCGTGATCACATAACCAACACCTTTAAGGGGGATTCAATGGTGGTTGCGGGAGACAGCGGAGAGGACGAATTCGGCGAAAAGGCCACGCTCAAGCTGCATTTCCACACCAATGAGCCCTGGCTCGTGCTGGAGTACTGCAGAAGCTTAGGTGAGATCTACGACATAGTCGTGGAAGACATGGACAGGCAGTCGAGGGGACTGAAGGGCTGAGGAAACGCTTTGGTCGGCGTTCCTGCATATATATCGGGAGACTTGACATGGGTGAAGAAAAAGAAAAGAAAGTAATGCTGTCCGGCATACAGCCGAGCGGCGACTTGCATCTGGGCAACTATCTGGGAGCGATCAAGAACTGGGCGGACCGGGTCAATGACTTTGAATGCTATTATTTCATGGCGGACATGCACACGATCACGGTCAGGCAGGATCCCGCGGAGCTGCGCAGGCGTTCCATGGAGATGCTGGCCCTGTACGTGGCGTCCGGACTTGATCCGGAGAAGAACACGCTCTTCCTGCAGTCGCACGTGCCCGCGCACGCGCAGCTTGGATGGGTGCTGGACTGCTACACGATGTTCGGCGAACTGAGCCGCATGACTCAGTTCAAGGACAAGTCCGAGAAACACGAGGACAACGTCAATGCGGGACTCTTTACCTATCCCTCGCTGATGGCGGCAGACATATTGCTGTACCAGCCTCATTACGTGCCGGTGGGCGAGGATCAGAAGCAGCACGTGGAGCTGACCAGGGACATTGCAGAGAGGTTCAACAACATTTACGGAGAGGTTTTCCGCGTGCCGGAGCCTTACATAGCCAAGGTGGGCGCACGCATTTACGGACTGACCGCACCGACGGCCAAGATGTCCAAGTCGGATCCGAACGGCTGCGTGTTCCTGATGGACGAGCCCGACGTGATCATGAAGAAGTTCAAGAGGGCCGTGACCGATTCGGACGTGGAGAGGTGCGTCAGGTATGACCGCGAGGCCAAGCCCGGCGTTGCCAACCTTATGGCCATCTATTCGACGATCACCGGCAAGAGCTATGATGAGATCGAAAAGGAATTCGAGGGACAGGGCTACGGTGTCTTCAAGCCTGCCGTGGGTGAGGCCGTCGTCGAGACGTTAAATCCCATCCGCGAGGAGGCAAAGAGGCTGATCGCGGACAAGGAGTACCTGAACGGCATCTACAGACGGGGTGCCGAAAAGGCGTCCTGCATAGCGGACAAGACGCTCCGCAAGGTATACAAGAAGATAGGTTTTTATCAGCTTTAGTTTATTTTTTCTTTAGAAAAATAAAAAAGGAATTTGCCGGCCCACGCTTAATATAATAGGTGTGGGCTTGTGTTTGCGGTCCATGATCAAGGGGACGGTTCTTTTGATCAGATCAAGGGCAGATCAAGGGGACGGTTCTTTTGATCACAAAAAGCCATCACTGACTAATGTACGGCCGGTCAGGGCGAATTGGCATGAAAATCGGAACGCATTATGATCATACGAGAGAGACAGGAACTACAGGAAAAGGAAACCTTAAGCAAATACGCAACCTTGAGCAGCGACAGCCACGGCAGGCTTCTCGAGGAGGAGGAATGTGACATCCGCACGGTCTTTCAGAGGGACAGGGACAGGATCATTCATTCCAAGTCGTTCAGGAGGCTCAAGGACAAGACCCAGGTCTTTTTGACGCCTGAAGGCGACCATTACCGCACGAGGCTGACTCATACGCTGGAGGTTTCGCAGACCGCGAGGACCATAGCCAAGGCCCTCAGGCTCAATGATGACCTGGTGGAGGCCATCGCGCTCGGACATGACCTCGGGCACACGCCCTTCGGACATGCGGGCGAGAGGGCACTGAACGAAGTGTGTCCCATAGGCTTCAAGCACAACGTCCAGTCCGTGCGCACCGTGGACGTGCTGGAAAAGGACGGACGCGGGCTCAACCTCACGATGGAGGTCAGGGACGGCATACTGAATCACCAGATGAGTTCTACGCCGGCCACGCCGGAGGGCAAGGTCGTGAGGCTGGCCGACAAGCTGGCGTACATACATCATGACGTCGACGACGCGCTGCGCGCAGGGATACTGACGGAAAACGACATACCGCCGGGCATAACCGACGTCATAGGACATACCTGCAACCAGAGGCTGGACTGTTTCATACACGACATAGTGACGACCAGCACGGATTCGGCCGACATACGCATGTCGGACGCCATAGGCCAGGTGATGATGGACATGCGCCACTTCATGTTTGAGCGGGTCTATACCAATCCCGTGGCCAAGGCGGAGGAACACAAGGCCGAGGACCTGATCAAGACGCTATACGATTATTTCCTGAGTCACACAGAGCTGCTGCCCAGGTACCTGCTGGAGATAATGTACAAGGGCGAATCGGCGGAACAGGTGGTGTGCGATCACGTCTCGTCAATGACTGACAGATACGCAACCGCCGTATATGAAGACATTTTCGTGCCAAAGACCTGGCACGGCTGAACATGGCAGATTTCAATTCGGTAATCGAGGAAGTACGATCCAGAAACGACATATTGGACGTCATAGGCGGCTACGTGCACCTTCAGAAGAAGGGAAGCGCCTATTTTGGGCTGTGCCCCTTTCATAACGAAAAGACGCCTTCCTTTTCCGTGACGCCCTCGAAGCAGATGTATTATTGCTTCGGATGCCAGAAGGGCGGCAACGTGTTCACCTTCATGCAGGAATACGAGAACATGACGTTCCGCGAGGCCCTGCAGGCCCTGGCGGACAGGGCGGGGGTGGAGCTGCCGGAGAATGCGTATTCTGCGGAAAGCAAGTCCCGGGACGATGTTCGCAGGAAGCTGCTGGAGGTCAACAGGGCCGCGGCGATCTATTATGCGTATCAGCTAAAGTCGCCCCAGGGCATAAACGGCAGGGATTATTTCCGGCAGAGACAGTTGTCCGATGAGACGATACTCAGGTTCGGACTGGGATATGCGGGAGTCACGCGTGACGGACTGGTCCGGCACCTTAGGTCCAAGGGGTATGACGACCGCCTGATCACTGACGCGGGCCTGGCTAATTTCGACGAGCGAGATGGCCTGCACGACAGGTTCTGGAACAGGGTGATGTATCCCATACAGGACGGAGGCGGCCGGGTCATAGGCTTCGGCGGCAGGGTACTCGGAGAGGGAGAACCCAAGTACCTGAACACCAGGGAGACGCTCGTCTTTGACAAGGGCAGGAACCTGTACGGCCTAAACCTCGCGAGGAGCACCCGTAAGGACTATTTCATCCTCTGCGAGGGCTACATGGACGTGATCGCCATGCATCAGGCCGGGTTTGGCAACGCGGTGGCAGGCCTGGGAACGGCCTTTACGTCCGGACAGGCGACGCTGGTCCACCGTTACGTGCGCAAGGTTCTGCTGGCATACGACTCCGACGGTGCCGGCACGGGAGCCGCGCTGAAGGCCATTTCGATACTCAGGGACATGGACATGACGGTCAGGGTCATCAACATGCTGCCGTACAAGGATCCGGATGAATTCATCAAGAACCTGGGCAGGGAGGAGTTTGAAAAAAGGATAGAGGATGCCGAGGACGGGTTCTTTTTTGAGATAAGGATGATGGAGAGGGATTACGACATCAAGGATCCCGGCTCGCGCTCCGACTTCACGCATGCGCTGGCCGGCAGGCTGCTGGTCTTTGAAGATGAGGTCAGGCGTGAGAATTACCTGACGGCCATGGCTGAACGGTATTCCATACCCAGGGAACAGCTGGCCAATGCAGTCAGGAAAAAGGCGGAAACGGGCGAGTACAGGCCCAGGGAAAACCCCAGGAGCGGCATGAGGAACGGTTCAAACGACGATCCGGTGCTCCGCAACCAGAGGAACCTGATCACATGGCTGGCAGACGAACCCGCAATATTCGACACGGTCAGAAAATACGTGGAGCCCGATGACTTTTCGGACCCGATATACAGGGAGGTCGTCACTCAGATGTATAAGGACATGGAGGGCGGCAGGCTCAACCCCGCGGCCATCATATCCACGTTTACCGACCAGGAGGATCAGAGCAAGGCAGCCAGCCTGTTTAACACGGTGCTCGTCATCGATGATGATGCCGACATGGGCATGGCACTGCATGATCTCATATACATGGTCAAAAAGGCCGCGGTGGAGGACAGGAACAATTCTGACGTCATAGACGAGGAATCCATACGGCGGAACATAAATGACAAGAGGGCCCTGGAAGAACTCAGAAGGGCAACCATAAAAATATAGAAAGAGGAAGAATATGTCAAAGAAAAGCAAAATAACGGAAGTTGAAGAAGATATCATGGACGTCGTTGAAGACTTCACGGACGACGACATGCTCGATGATGACGGAACCGGACTGAATGATGACGGCATCGGTGACGGGATCGAGCTGTCCGCGCAGGCTGAGGAGAAGCTCAAGGAGCTCATCGAGATGGGCAAAAAGAAAAAGAACGTGCTTGAGCTTACCGAGGTCGTGGATTTCTTAAGTGAGGTCAACCTCGACGACGAGCAGCTCGGACACGTCATGGACGTGCTGAACCAGCATGAGATCGACATCCTGAGCATGAACGACGCTGATGATTCCGAACCCGATGACGAGTCGATCGAGGAGCTTGACGATGATCCGGAACTCGACGAGGAAGACGTGGACCTCGAGAACATCGAGGGCTTCATTCCTGAGGGCGTGAGCCTCGAGGATCCCGTCCGCATGTATTTAAAGGAGATCGGCAAGGTTCCGCTGCTTACCGCCGATGAGGAGATCGAGCTGGCAAAGCAGATGGAAAAGGGCGGTCCCGAGGGAGAGGCCGCGCGCAACAAGCTCTCCGAAGCCAACCTTCGTCTGGTCGTGTCCATCGCCAAGAGGTACGTCGGACGCGGCATGCTCTTCCTTGACCTGATACAGGAAGGCAACCTGGGATTGCTCAAGGCGGTTGAAAAGTTTGACTATACCAAGGGATACAAATTCTCGACGTATGCGACCTGGTGGATCAGGCAGGCCATCACGAGGGCCATAGCCGACCAGGCCAGGACCATCCGAATACCCGTGCACATGGTTGAGACAATCAACAAGCTCATCCGCGTGTCCCGTCAGCTGCTGCAGGAGCTCGGCAGGGAACCTACCCCAGAGGAGATCGCGGCGCAGATGGACATGCCCGTCGAGAGGGTCAGGGACATCCTGAAGATATCACAGGAACCCGTTTCGCTGGAAACTCCCATCGGCGAGGAGGAGGATTCCCACCTCGGCGATTTCATACAGGACGACAACGTGCCCGTACCCGCGGACGCGGCGGCATTTACGCTGCTGAAGGAGCAGCTCGTGGAGGTGCTCGGCACCCTGACCGAGAGGGAGCAAAAGGTGCTCAGGCTGCGTTTTGGCCTGGACGACGGCAGGGCGCGCACGCTGGAGGAAGTTGGCAAGGAATTCAACGTAACCCGTGAGAGGATCCGCCAGATAGAGGCCAAGGCACTCAGGAAGCTGCGTCATCCGAGCCGCAGCCGCAAGCTCAAGGATTATCTCGAATAATGAACGCTGACAGGCTGAGCCCGAGACTTTGGTCCGTCGCATCCATGGTGACGGCCGGCAATTCGGTATACGACGTGGGATGCGACCATGCGTTTCTGACGCTTTACCTGGTCAAGCAGGGGATAGCACGTGATGCATGCGCCTGTGACGTTAATCCCGGGCCCCTGAAGGCCGCGCGGGAACACGTACGTGAGGCAGGCCTCGAAGACGTCATACAGACCGTGCTGAGCGACGGCCTGATGAGCGTGCCAACGCCCAGGCCTCCGGCAACGCTGATCATGGCGGGAATGGGCGGAGGACTCATCCTGGACGTTCTCAGGGCCAGGCCCGAGGTGACGGACGCATTTGAAGAGGTGATCATCTCGCCCCAGTCCCGGGTAGAGGAGACCAGGACCGCGCTCAGGCAGATGGGACTTTGCATCGCCCTCGAGGAAATGGTCAGGGACGCCGGCAAGTATTACGTATCGATGAAGCTCGTGCGCGAAGCACGGGACTATTCCTTTGGGCGAGGTGACGAGTCGCTCTCGGCGAAGGAACTTGACGTGATCAGGGACAGGTACGGCCCGGTTCTGATAGACGAAAAGCCTGAGATTTTGCGCGAGTATCTGGAACGCGAACATGGTATACTAAAGGAAATACTATCCCATCTGGAAGATGGGAAGCACGTAGATGAACGCAGGGAAATTTTGGCTAAGCTGCACGTTAATGAAATGTTGACAGGAGGGCTCTATGGTAACGATCAAAATAGGCGGTAAGGATTATTACTATGACGAAGGCATCAAGTACGAGCTGATAGCTCAGGAGTTCCAGAAGGATTATGATGATCCCATCGCCCTGGTAACCGTGGATGGCAAGATCCGCGAGCTGATGAAGAGGGTGACCAGGGACTGCACGCTGGACTTCATCACGTACAGGAGCGCCATAGGCCACAAGACGTACGTCCGCACCGCGGTCATGCTGATGATGAAGGCCATTCATGACGAATACGGCGCAGGTGCCACCAATAACGTGAAGGTCAACTTTACGATAGGCCCCGGCTATTACTGTTCGCTAAGGAACGGACTCGAGATCGACGAGGACGGGATCCGCAGGGTTAAGGAGAGGATGCAGGACATGATCGACACCGGCATTCCCTTTACCAAAAAATCCTATCCCACTGGAGAGGCACTCGAACTGTTCAGGAGCCTGGGCATGACCGACAAGGAGCAGTTGTTTAAGTATCGCAGGTCATCCAACATCAACGTGTACTGCCTGGGCGATTATTATGACTATTACTATGGTTACATGATGCCGAGCACGGCATACGTGACCAAGTTTGACCTTTTTAAGTATCAGGACGGACTGATGCTGGCACTGCCTCAGCATGGCAACGGCAACGGCATCGAGGAATTCGAGCCCAGGCCGAAGCTCTTCAGCACGCTGATGGGAGCTTCCGACTGGTCCGCCCAGATGGGCATCGACAACGTCGGTGACCTCAATGACTGGATATGCAACGGTGATGCCGAGGACCTGATCCTCGTGCAGGAGGCGCTGCAGGAGAGGCGCATCGGAGAGATCGCAAAGGAGATCTCGGAGCGTCACGGAGTAAAGTTCGTGATGATAGCCGGTCCCTCGTCATCAGGCAAGACGACCTTTAGCCACAGGCTCTCGATACAGCTGCGCACCTACGGACTGTCGCCTCATCCGATCGGACTTGACAATTATTACAAGGATCACAAGGACACTCCGCTGGACGAAGACGGAAAGCCCGATTACGAATGCCTGGAGGCCCTGGACGTGGAACAGTTCAATCAGGACATGTCGAGGCTTTTAAACGGTGAGAGGGTAGAGCTGCCGTCGTATAATTTCAAGACGGGCAAAAGGGAGTACAAGGGCGATTACAAGCAGCTCGGAGATGACGACATACTCGTCATCGAGGGCATACACGGCCTGAACGAGAAAATGTCTTATTCGCTGCCGGCTGAGTCCAAGTACAAGATATACATCAGCTGTCTGACCGCATTGAACGTTGACGACCACAACCGCATTCCCACCACTGACGGCAGGCTGATCAGGCGCATGGTGAGGGATGCCAGGACCAGGGGAGCGTCGGCCTCAAGAACCATCGAGATGTGGCCCTCCGTCAGAAAGGGAGAGGAAAAATACATCTTCCCGTTCCAGGAGGATGCGGACGCGATGTTCAATTCCGCGCTGATATACGAGCTGGCAGTGCTGAAGCCCTACGCTGAGCCGCTGCTCTACAGCATCAGGAAGGACGAGCCCGAATACCATGAGGCCCGCAGGCTGCTCAAGTTCCTGGAATATTTCCTGACGATCGGATCGGA
Organism: uncultured Lachnospiraceae bacterium; assembly: GCA_937916415.1. Classification (GTDB taxonomy): domain Bacteria; phylum Bacillota; class Clostridia; order Lachnospirales; family Lachnospiraceae; genus XBB2008. The sequence goes on along the minus strand of CALGGH010000072.1, from coordinate 11,347 downwards.
CGGACTGCCCAACAATTCGCTTTGCAGGGAATTCGTGGGCGGAGGATGCTTTAAGCTGTAAGACGTATGTGCCTGATGCGGCGCGACGTGGTGGCAGGTTATGAGGGCGGGGATCAAAGCCGTAAGATGGATCCGTGCCTGATGCGGCGCGACGTGGCGGCAGGCCATGTGGGCGGAGATCATCGAAGTATGCCGAGTCGGACTGTAAGCCGGGTTCTGTCGAGAATGATCATCTATCTAGGACAGACGTCGCCGCCTGCCTCGAGCGACCTACCTGAGGACGGCCGGGCTAGCCTTAACCCTCTGTTTGGTCTTGCTTCGGATGGGGTTTACACTGCCTCACCCGTTACCGGATGAGCGGTAGTCTCTTACACTGCCTTTTCAACCTTACCACTTGCGGTTCATGAAGCATGCTTCATGATGACCGTAAGGGCGGTATGTTTTCTGTTGCACTGGCCTGGGAGTCACCTCCACCGGACGTTATCCGGCATCCTGCCCTGTGAAGCCCGGACTTTCCTCATCTGCCCGTGAGGACAGCTGCGATCATTCATCCGGCTCGGCAAAACGTATGATAGCACGTTGAAGGTTTTGCGGTCAAACTATGGAAATAGATTTAATTTTTGAAAGGCGTGACTGAGCATGCAATACAGAAAGGACAAATATGGTAACGAACTGTCTGTTCTGGGCTTTGGCTGCATGAGATTTACTACCACGGGCGGAAGGATCGACCTGGACAAGGCACAGTCGGAGATAACGAGCGCGTATGAAAACGGCGTGAATTATTACGACACGGCATACATTTATAACGGCAGCGAGGCAGCCATCGGCGAGATATTTGAGAGGACAGGCATCAGGGACAGGATCAACATAGCCACCAAGCTTCCCCACTACATGATAGGTTCCCTGGACGACTGTGACCGGATATTTGAGGAGGAACTGTCGAGGCTTCGCACGGATCACGTGGATTACTACCTGATGCACATGCTGACGGACATCCATTCCTGGGAGCGCATCAAGGACATGGGCATCATAGAATGGCTGGAAAACCGCAAGGCCGCAGGACAGATTCGTCAGGTGGGATTCTCGTATCACGGCAATTCGGACATGTTCATGCAGATCCTGGATGATTATGACTGGGATTTTGCCCAGGTTCAGTACAATTACGTGGACGAGCATTCGCAGGCCGGCAGGACCGGAGTGGAATATGCCGAGTCAAAGGGCATCCCGATCATAATCATGGAACCCCTTCGCGGCGGCAAGCTGGTGAACGGACTGCCCAGGGACGCCCAAAAGGTGATAGCGGAGCATCCCTCACGCAGGAGCGCCGCTGAATGGGCTCTTGGCTGGCTGTATGACCAGAGCGGCGTGACGGTCGTGCTCTCGGGCATGAATTCTAAGGAAATGGTCGAGGAGAACTGCCGCATAGCGTCCAAGTACCTGCCGGGCAGTTATGATGAGAGCGACAGGGAGGCGGTGGCCGGCATCGTCAGGTCTTATTATTCAGGCATGAAGGTGGGATGTACCGGATGCAGGTACTGCATGCCGTGCCCCAGGAACGTCGACATCCCCGGAACCTTTGCCGCATACAACAGGCAGGCCGTGGACGGCAGGATAGGCGGACTGAAGGAGTACTTCATGTGCACGACCATGCGCAAGGACTACACGGGTCCTGCCAACTGCATTGAATGCGGCAAATGCGAACAGCACTGTCCGCAGAAGATAGAGATCCGAAAAGAACTCAAGAATGCCCGCAGGACCCTTGAGACACCCATATACAAGATTGCGAAGAAATTCGTACCGTTCTTCGCAAAGTTCTGATGGAGGATAAAAATGGATGACAGACGACAGACTGACAGAAGAAAGATCAACCGAGTGGAGTTTCCTGCCAACACGGTGATAGTGGTGTGCGACACGCAGGAAAAGATTTTTTGCAAGACCGAGAACTTCAGTCCCATGGGCATAGGCATCCGGGTGCCTGAGGGGACAAGGGACATCAGCGGGATGGACGTAATCATCGTGGCTGAGACCGTGATAATGTATGCTGACGTGGTTCGTCAGGCTCCGGAGCCGGACGGGACCTTCATGGTCGGCGTACAGGCAAGACGGTTTACCCCTGAAGTATTGCAGTATTTATTTGATCACATAGGAGATTGATGGGAGGTATAAGAAAATGACTAAAATCGACATAGTCTCAGGATTTTTGGGCGCAGGCAAGACTACGCTCATCAAGAAGCTGCTTGCGGAGGCATTGAACGGCACGCAGACGGTTTTGATCGAAAATGAATTTGGAGAGATAGGCATCGACGGCGGATTCCTGCAGGATGCCGGCATAGAGATCAGGGAGATGAATTCCGGATGCATATGCTGCTCACTGGTGGGCGACTTCGGCGAGGCCCTGAAGGACGTGTTGGCGCAGTATCATCCCGACAGGATCATCATCGAGCCTTCGGGAGTAGGCAAGCTTTCGGACGTAATGAAGGCCGTTTCGGATGCGATGGCTGACAGCGAGGTGGAACTTAATTCCGCGGTTGCAGTGGTGGATGCCAAAAAGGCCAAGACTTACATCAAGAATTTCGGCGAGTTCTTCGTCAATCAGATAGAGCATGCGGGCACGATAGTGCTCAGCCGTACGGGAGACATCGCTGAGGAGAAATTAAATGAGAGCCTCTCCCTCATCAGGGAGCATAACGATCGCGCAACGATCATCACCACGCCCTGGGATGAGCTGGATGGCCAGGTGATACTGGATGCCATAGAGGGAGCCGGTGACCTGGAGGCTGAACTCATGCAGGAAGCCATCAAGGTGGCCGAGGAGCACGAGCGTGAGCATGCCCATCACCATCACGATCATGATCATCATCATCATGACGACGAGGATGAGCATGAGCATCACCACCACCACCATCACCATGACGATGAGGACGAAGACGAGCATGAGCATTATCACCATGATCACGATGATGACGACGAGGACGAGCATGAGCATCATCATCATGATCACGATGATGATGACGAGGATGAGCATCATCACCACCATCACCATGATGATGACGAAGACGAGCATGAGCATCATCATCATCATCACCATCATCATGATCACGATCATCACGGACATCATCATGCCGATGAGATATTCGACAGCTGGGGAGAGGAAGGCCCCGCGAAGTATTCCAAGGCAGGCATTGAAAAGCTGCTTGGCGAACTGGATACCGGAGAGTACGGTGCGGTGCTCAGAGCCAAGGGAATGGTTCCCTCGGTTGACGGCGGATGGATCTATTTTGACTTCGTGCCCGGAGAGATCAACGTACGCGACGGGGAGCCCGGAGTCACGGGCAAGGTGTGCGTGATAGGCGCGGAACTCAAGGAATCCAAGCTGGCCGGGCTGCTTGAGCAGGTCAAAGGGTGAGCATGATGAGACCGGTATACGTGATTACGGGTTTTCTCGACAGCGGGAAGACCGAATTCATAAATTACACGCTGGCGCAGCCCTATTTCCAGATCAAGGGCAAGACCCTGCTGGTAGTCTGCGAAGAGGGCGAGGTGGAATATGATCCCAAGCTCCTGGATGCCAATGACGTGATGATGGAAGTGATCGATGACGAATCTGACTTCACTCCTGACAGACTGTCCGAGCTGGACAAGAAACACAGGCCCGAGAGGGTCATCATCGAGTTCAACGGCATGTGGAACTACAGGAACGTCAAGCTGCCCTGGTACTGGAACATAGAGCAGCAGATAACCACGATTGATGCTTCGACGTTTCCGGTGTATTACACCAACATGAAGTCGCTGCTTACCGAGATGTTACGCAAGTCCGAGCTCATCATCTTCAACAGGTGTGACGGCCTGAACGAGGAACTCGGCAGCTACAAGCGTAACGTCAAGGCGGTCAACCAGCGCGCCGAGATCGTCTTTGAGGACAAGGACGGGGAGATCAACCAGATATTTGAGGAAGACCTTCCCTTTGACCTGAAATCCGATCCGATCGAGCTGGACGGCTACGGGTACGGCATCTTCTTCATAGACGCCATGGACAATCCGGAGAGATACAGGGGCAAAAATATCCGTTTTACCGCACAGGTGATGAAACCCGAGGAAGTCGAGGCAGGGTATTTCGTGCCGGGGCGCATGGCCATGACGTGCTGCGCCGAAGACATGACTTTTTTGGGATACCTGTGCAGGTATGACAAGCTGGACGAGATCAACAACAAGGACTGGATCGACCTGACGGCCCGGGTGGACGTGGCCAGGCTGCCCGAATACGAGGGCAACGAGGGCCCGGTGCTGACGGCAATAAACCTTAAGCAGACCAAGCCGCCGGCTCCGAGGGACCAGGTGATCTCATTTAACTGACCGATGTGATCAAGGGGACGGTTCTTTTGATCATCTTTGCTGGCTGGTGTGATCAAGGGGACGGTTCTTTTGATCAACTTTACAGGCAGGAACATAATGTCATTCGGGTCAGTTGATTAAAGTTGATCAAAAGAACCGTCCCCTTGATCACCCTTGATCATGTTGATCACCCCAATCAACAAAGTTGATCAAAAGAACCGTCCCCTTGATCACTTTATAACTTGATTCAAATTCTGAAGGAGTTAGGTTTGAGCAGATTTTTTATCATAGTACTGGATAGCTTCGGCGTTGGAGAACTGCCTGATGCCGAAGCTTTTGGCGACGCAGGGGCAAATACCATCAGGAGCTGCTCCCGTTCGGAGCATTTCAGGCTGCCCAACATGAGGGAGCTTGGACTTTTTAACATAGACGGAATCGATTTCCTGGAAGGCGTGGACGAGCCGAAGGGCAGGTATGCGAGGTTAAAGGAAGCGTCCAGCGGCAAGGATACGACGATAGGACACTGGGAGATAGCGGGCGTGTATTCGCCCGATCCGATGCCCACCTTTTCGAACGGCTTTCCCCGGGAGACCATAGAGGAGTTTGAGAAGCTGACCGGCAGGGAGGTCCTGTGCAACAGGCCCTATTCGGGCACAGAGGTCATCAAGGACTACGGAGACGAGCACCTGAAGACCGGTGCGCTGATCGTGTATACCTCGGCCGACTCGGTGTTTCAGATAGCCGCTCATGAGTCCATCGTGCCGGTTGAGCAGCTGTATGAGTATTGCCGCATGGCGAGGCAGATGCTAAAGGGCAGCACCGGAGTTGGACGGGTGATCGCCAGGCCCTTCGTCGGAGAGAGCGGCAGCTTCGTGCGCACTCCCCGGAGGCATGACTTTTCGCTGGAACCCACGGGCGTGACCATTCTGGACCAGCTGAAGGACGCGGGCAGGGACGTCATATCCGTAGGTAAGATCAGCGACATATTCGCGGGACGCGGCGTGACCGAATCCAATCCGACCACGGGCAATCCCGACGGAATAGACAAGACCATCGCAATCATGGACAGGGATTTTGACGGACTGTGCTTCGTTAACCTGGTTGACACCGACATGATCTACGGACACCGCAGGGACGTGGACGGGTACGCGTCTGCGCTGTCTTATTTTGACGAGAGGCTGCCGATAATGATGGACAAGCTGCATGAGGATGATTATCTCGTCATTACGGCCGATCATGGCTGTGATCCCGGCTTTACCAAGACCACGGACCACACCAGGGAATACATACCGTTCCTGCTGTATGGGCACAAGGTCACTCCGGGCAACTGCGGGACAGGGGAGACGTTCGCTGACATAGGCGCCACGGTGCTGGACGCGTTTGGCATTACTCCCGGGTTTAAGGGCAGCAGCATGCTGGGATAGGCTTTATGCGACTGATTAACCATTCCTTGTATGGGGGACGACATGAGTAACGACATAGAACATGAAATCAACCGCCGGCGGACGTTTGCGATCATTTCACATCCCGATGCCGGCAAAACAACGCTTACGGAGAAACTCCTGCTGTACGGAGGCGCCATCAACCTGGCCGGATCCGTCAAGGGAAAGGCCACGGCCAGGCACGCCGTCAGCGACTGGATGGAGATAGAGAAGCAGCGTGGAATCTCGGTTACGAGCTCGGTGCTGCAGTTTGAGTACGACGGATTCTGCATCAACATATTGGACACGCCGGGACATCAGGACTTTTCGGAGGACACGTACCGCACGCTGATGGCGGCGGACTCAGCCGTGATGGTCATTGATGCAGCTAAGGGCGTGGAACCCCAGACGCGCAAGCTCTTTAAGGTCTGCGTGATGAGGCACATCCCGATATTCACGTTCATCAACAAGATGGACCGTGACGCCAATGACACGTTCGACCTGCTCGACGACATCGAAAAGGAACTCGGCATAGCCACGTGCCCCGTCAACTGGCCCATCGGTTCGGGCAAGGCCTTTAAGGGCGTTTTTGACAGGCAGAAATCCTGCGTGAACCTGTATTACGACACGGAAAAGGGTACCAAGGAGGGAGAGACCAGGACCGTCCCGATAGATGACCGGGAAGCCCTCGTGTCAGAAATAGGCAGCGAGGCGTACGAAAAGCTGACGGAGGAGATTGAACTCCTGGACGGCGCCAGCAGCGAGTTTGACCTGAATAAGGTACGTGCCGGTGACCTGACTCCGGTGTTCTTTGGCTCGGCGCTGACCAATTTTGGCGTTGAGATATTCCTCAGGTATTTCCTGGAGATGACGACCACCCCGCTGGCCAGGATGACCGATAAGGGACTGATAGATCCCGTGGAAAACGAATTTTCGGCATTTGTGTTCAAGATACAGGCCAACATGAACAAGGCGCATCGCGACAGGCTCGCCTTCATGCGCATCTGTTCGGGCAGGTATGATTCACAGATGGAGGTCAGGCACGTGCAGTCAGGCAAGGTCATGAGGCTGTCGCAGCCGCAGCAGATCATGGCCGATTCACGCAAGATACTGGACGAGGCCTATGCGGGAGACATCATAGGCGTGTTCGATCCCGGCATTTTTGCCATAGGGGACACGCTGACCATTCCCAAGGACGAGTACAGGTATGCCGGAATCCCGACTTTTGCGCCCGAGCACTTCGCCAGGGTAAGGCAGCTCGACACGATGAAGCGCAAGCAGTTCGTCAAGGGCGTGACCCAGATTGCCCAGGAAGGAGCCATACAGATATTCAAGGAGCTGGGAAGCGGACTCGAGGAAGTCATCGTCGGAGTCGTCGGCGTGCTGCAGTTCGACGTGCTCAAGTACAGGCTCGAAAACGAATACAACGTGGAGATCAAGCTCGAAAACCTGCCGTATGAGTACATCAGGTGGATCGAGAATTATACCGAAGTGGACGTGCCCAGGCTGACCGGCACGACCGACATGAGGAAGGTGTCAGACTTAAAGGACCGCCCCCTGCTCCTGTTCGTGAATGAATGGAGCATCAGGATGACTCTTGAGAGAAATGAGGGGCTTGTCCTTTCGGAGTTTGGCTCTGCGGACTAAGCGCATGATAAAACGTAATCGCAAAATGCATATCGCAGGCCGCGCGGCATTGTGCCTGATCCTGACGGCGGCGCTTGCTACCGGATGTGCGGGCATATCCATAGTGCGTCCGGACACCGGTTATGCCATTAACGTGGAACCCATCCCCGCCGAAGGTGAGGAGAGCGGTGAATACGTGCCTTCCTACATGGACAGCATTGGCAACGCGCAGTTTCCGTCATCATACGGCGGTTCCGACGGCCGGGACGGATCGGGAGAATACGAGATCGAGGCCAAGGAGGATACGTCCGGCATAGATTCACTGGTGTATTTCACGCCGGAACAGCTGAACGTCGGCTATGCCAACAATGCCGGAGAATATGCCTACGAGCACCTGACCACTGATTACCGGAAGGTTTACAACCAGATATACCTGGCTCTCATCACCATGAGTTCCAACATAGGCTTGGACTGTCTGGACGAGGAAGTGATCAACCGCATCTTCAACTGCGTCATGATGGATCATCCGGAGATATTCTGGACTTCAGGCTACGTATATACGCGATACACCCGCGGTGACACCATGGAGGCCATGGGCTTCAAGGGCACTTACACGATGAATTCCGACACGATAGGACAGAGGCAGGATGCCATTGATTATTACGTGACGGAAGCGGTGTCAGGCATGCATCAGGGCGACGATTATTCCAAGGTCAAGTACATATATGAGTACATCATCAAAAATACCGAATATGACCTGACCGCGGTCGACAATCAGAACATCTGCTCCGTGTTCATCAACGGCAGGAGCGTCTGCCAGGGCTATGCCAAGGCCTTTCAGTACCTGTGCGACAGGGTCGGCATCCAGTGCTCGCTGGTCACCGGAACGACCACGCAGGACGGCAATCATGCCTGGAACCTGGTTTATGCGGACGGAGCGTACTATTACGTGGATGCCACCTGGGGCGATGCCAATTACCGCAGCGAGAGCGGGGAAGAGGACTCGATGCCTTCCATCAGCTATGATTACCTGTGCGTGCCCGGATACGAGATGCTGCTGACGCATTTTCCCAACGCTCCCGTGGAACTGCCTCCCTGTGATGCGATAGACGACAATTATTACGTGCGTGAGGGTGCGTATTTCACCTATCCCAACGAGGAAGGCCTGCAGGCCGTTTTTGACAACGCTTACGCCCAGGGCAGGGAGTTCGTGGCGATCAAGGCATCCGACGCGGTGTCCTATCAGAGCGTCAAGGCGTATCTTTTGGACAACCAGAACGTGTTCAGGATAATGGGCAGCCGTAAGTCCGGCAACACGTTAAGTTTTTGGGAAAACCCGGATTCGCTGACGATCAGCTTCAAGCTGACTTAAAAAGTATAAAAAGCGTGTTCCGGCAGCAGACACGTTACTTGATTATTCGGTACGTGACGTAATATAATGTTACTGTCTGCGCGGAAAGGCAGACATTGGGAACAGTCGAGTAATAACATGTTCATTAGGTCACGTACCGGCGCATTTGGAGGATGAGATGGCTGATAAGGAAACTTTTGACAACATGAATGAGACGGAACCCGTCGGTTCCGTAAAGATAGCTGATGACGTGGTTGGCATGATAGCTGCCCTGGCGGCCACCGAGATAGACGGCGTGCACGGCATGGCAGGAGACGTGACGGCCGAACTGCTCGACAAGGTAGGAGTGCGTGCGCTCAACCGCGGAGTCAAGGTGGACGTGAACGGCAAGTCAGTGAAGGCTTACCTGTCCATAGTCATGGAATACGGATACAACATCCCCGCGACCTGCCAGAAGGTTCAGGAGAGGGTTAAGTCCAGCGTGGAAAACATGACGTCGCTGACCGTTACGGACGTGAACGTCAAGATTTCGGGAATCAGTGCACCCGGCAGATGATCCAATGACCAGAAGAAAGATAAGAGAAGCTATATACCGGCTGCTGTTCAGGGTGGAGTTCTATCCGCCGGATGCCTATGATGAGCAGGTCGGCCTGTTCTTTGACTCGGACAGCTGGTCCGAATCGGCCACCGATGAGGAACGTGAATACGTGTCATCCAAGTTTGGACGCATCGTGGAGAAGATCCCGGAGATAGACGCGGCGGTCGACTCCAACAGCAGGAACTGGACCACGTCGCGCATGTCCAAGTCGGATCTTGCCATCATCCGGCTGGCCGTGTATGAGATCCTGCATGATGATGACATTCCCACTTCGGTGGCGATCAATGAAGCGGTGGAACTGGCCAAGAAATACGGCCAGGATTCATCGGGAGCTTTTGTAAATGGTGTCCTGGCCAAGTTTGCATGACTAGCTTTGGCCGGGACTTTTTTATAGGGAACGCTTCTTTCGTTGCATTATGTAAACCATTATCGGAAAGACTGAATGAAGACCTATACCATCTCTGAGATAACCAAATACATACACAACATGTTCATCCAGGACTTCATCCTGAAGAAGGTGAAGATAAGCGGCGAAGTCAGCAACTGCAAGTATCACCAGAGCGGGCACGTATACTTTACGCTCAAGGATGACGACGCTCAGATCTCCTGCGCGATGTTCAGGGCCGCCGCGTCCAGGCTGGACTTCAGGATCGAAAACGGACAGAGCCTGGAACTGTCAGGACGCATAGACGTATACGAAAAGAGCGGAACCTACAGCTTTTATGCCGCCACCGCCAGGCTGAACGTCAGCAAGGGCGAGCTTTACCTTAAATTTGAAAAGCTCAAGGAGGAGCTGGAGGAGAGGGGGATGTTCGCGCCTGAGTACAAGCAGCCGATCCCCAAATACGTGCGCACGCTGGGTGTGGTCACCGCGCCGACGGGTGCGGCGGTTCGGGACATAATAGACGTGTCCAGGCGAAGGAATCCGGGCATACAGATCATACTGTATCCGGCACTCGTCCAAGGAGACGGGGCGTCTGCGAGCATAGCGGCCGGCATCAGGGCCCTGGCGGCACAGGGAGTCGACGTGATGATAGTGGGACGCGGAGGCGGCTCCATAGAGGACCTGTGGGCTTTTAACGAAGAGGAGACGGCGCAGGCCATTTTTGACTGTCCGGTGCCGGTCATATCGGCGGTTGGACATGAGACCGACGTGACCATAGCTGACTTCGTGGCTGACTTGAGGGCACCGACGCCTTCCGCGGCAGCCGAGCTCGCCGTATATGAATCCGAGAGGCTGCTGCTTGATTACGAGCAGCTGAGGAGCAGCCTTACCGAAGCCATGATGGACGTCATCACTGAATGCAGGCACAGGCAAAAGGAACTGTCACTCAGGGTTAACGCACTGTCACCTGCCAATCAGCTGATTCAGAAAAAAACCTACCTGATGAACCTGGAGGGCAGGCTGGAAAACGCCATGAACTCCCACATGAGGGACAAGAGGCACAGGCTGCAGGTCTACATAGAGAGAATGAAGGGACTATCGCCCCTGGATAAGCTGAATCAGGGCTACTCCGTCGCATCCCTGCCCACCGGAGAGCGCATCAGCAGCGTGAACGACGTGAGGCCGGGCGACGAGTTCAGGGTGTACGTCAGTGACGGATACCTCGACGCGACGGTTAAGGAAAGCATGGCGGTCGACTGATAGGTGGGCGCGATTGTAAAGGAAGCGGTGGCAATCGACTGATCCGTGACGGGTCAAAAAAGGAGATAAAGATGGCTAACAAAGAGAACAACGAAGAGACGCTGGAGAGCCTGTTTGGGCAGGTTGAGGAGATAATCGAAGACCTGGAGGACAAGGACGTGGCGATCGAGGAGGCCTTTGCCAAATATGAAGCGGGCATGAAACTGCTGGAAAAATGCAATGACAGGATCGACGTCATAGAGAAGAACGTGCTGAAACTCAGTGCCGACGGCAGCACTGAAGCATTTGAATAAACTGTGGTGATCAAGGGGACGGTTCTTTTGATCAACTTTGCCGGCTGTGGCGATCAACGTGATCAAGGGGACGGTTCTTTT
>CALGGH010000071.1 GCA_937916415.1 uncultured Lachnospiraceae bacterium | reverse complement strand
GCGAGCCATTCCGCGGTATGAATGACCCTGCTTCCCAGATAATAGTCTCCGGCCAGGTACATTTTTCTCCACATCCACAAAAATGGCAGTATGCAGGCCAGGTACATGACCGTGAAAAGCACCCTGCACGCGGCATTGACGGCATTCCTGTGGCTGAGGGCCCTGGATACGTCCCGTGCGCTCTCATACCTGTCCCGTTCGCACCGTTTCGTGCACTTCGAAACCACGTGCGACACACCATAGGATAATCCCGGGCAAACCGTACGGACCTTCTTCATCGTATAGGGTGGATGATTGAGCATGATCCCGCTCAACAGGCTGTACATCACGGCGCCCCAGGCATAGAGGTCGCTCCGTTTGGACGCATGCCTGCTGCCGGTGATGCCGCGCTGTTCAGGCGCACCATATCCCACGGTTCCGGCAAGGATGGTATCCTCATCCCCGTAATCCATCACCAGTGCCGTTCCAAAATCAACCAGCTTGACGTGACCGTCCGGCATGAGCATGATGTTGGACGGCTTGAGATCCTGATACACTATGCTGGGCTTATGTCCGTGCAGGTAGTCAAGTATGTCCAGCAGCTCCAGTCCTATGTGCACCGAAGTCTTCTCGGAAACCGCGCCGTTCATCGATACGTATTTCTCCAGATCCACCCCCGGGATCCATTCCATGATCATGATCGTCACGTCCACGCCGCGTATCACGTCATATAGCCTGGGCAGGCCGGGATGATCCAGGCTGATCAGCACGTCCGCCTCCTTGTCCCCAAGGGACCTGACCACCTTGACGGCCACCGGGCGGCTCATTCGGTTGTCATAGCCCCTGTACACGTCGCCAAAGCCTCCATTCCCTGCCAGCTCATCTATCCTGAACCTGTCCCCCATCATCCTCTCCACGTCATTCTGCGTAACCTGTTCTATGCTCATATCCTTCCTCCTCCTTACCTGAAAATGCACACCGCGCTGCGATTGTCCGAACCTCCCCTGCGTTCCGTTTCCGCTCCCATGGCCGCCAGCCTCCTCTCTATGGCTTCATCCGACATCTCCCCTCGTATCCTAAGCATCTCCCCAACTTCCTCATCCGTCAGCTTTTCCATGAATCCGTCACTGGCAACCAGCATTCCGCGCCCCTTCCCCAACCTGCCGAACCGCACGTCAGGCGGGAAATACCCCATGCTGCCCACGCACTTGACCAGCTGTCCGCTTTCGTTCCTGTGCGGCTCGGTCACGCGCCTGATGCCGCCGGGAGCCAGGAGCACTGCCTCCGAATCCCCCAGATGCGCGCATGCGTAGCGGGAATTCCACAGACACACGGCCGTCATGGTGCATCCCCACCTAAGGTCTGCCTTGGCAGAGCGGGCCTTCAGCTCCAGGTGACAGTCATACGTGCACCTGGACAGGCTCCTGCGTATCGCCGCACGGGAAGCGCCCGACATGTGCATTCCGACTCCATAAAACCATTTGACCAGGCATTCCGTCACGTATCCGCTGACGATCTCGCCGTGATCAAGCGTACCTATGCCGTCGCAGACCACGGCCAGTGCCGACAGCCCCTTTTCGGTGCGCACCAGTTCCAGCGCCAGGGTGTCCTCATTGGAGCGGCGACGGCCCATGCCCCAGTAAATACCACTGAACATAAGTCATTCCTCCGTATGCAAAGACATGCCAAAAAGATCAGCATGAATCCTGATTAAGAGTGTTTTGGTGAAAAAGGATCGAATCGATCCACGAATTGAAAAAAGTATATCTCAAAAAGAAGCGGCGTGCAATGCCTTTTTTGGAAAGACGCAATTAATCGTAATTAAACAGTCCTTCCCGAACAGAAACGCTCGATCGCGTCATTGAGTTCGATCTTGTCTATCGGTTTGGTGATGAAATCCTGCATGCCCTCGGACAGGAGCCGTTCACGGGTTCCGTCTATGGCATTGGCGGTCAGGGCAACGATCGGCACGGACGCATTGTGTCCGCCCAGGGCCCTGATGGCATGGGTGGTCTCCACTCCGTCCATCTCGGGCATCATGTGATCCATGAATATCAGGTCGTAATCCCTGGCAGAGACGGCCTCAACTGCCTTTCGTCCGCTGTTGAGCAGCTCCACTTCCATGCCGTAAGGAGCCAGCAGACCCTTTGCCACCATCAGGTTGACCTTGGAATCATCCACCACCAGCACGCTTTTGCCCGGATGCTGCACGTATTCGACGCTCCTGTCCGCCTGGGAGTATTCATACTCATCGGAACGTAGCTTTTCGCTGGCATCCTCGCCCATGGGTTCATACCTGTCCATTTTTTGCATGAACTGCAGATGAAATACAGTGCCCTTGCCATACTCACTTTCAACGGAAATGCTGCCGTCCATGGCCTGGGCCAGGCGCAGGGCTATGGAAAGCCCCAGTCCGGTACCCTGCTTGTTGCGGTTCTTGTGCGTATCCACCTGATTGAACGCCTCAAATATCCTTGCCAGGTCAGCCTCCCGGATGCCTATTCCGCTGTCCTCGACGTCCGCATAAACCCTGTATGCGTCACCCTCGGCGCGACCCCTCATGGCCAGCCTGATGAAACCGCTGTCCGTGAATTTGACCGCATTGCCCAGGAGATTGATGAGTATCTGCCTGATCCTGAGTTCATCTCCGATGAGAACCTTTGGCATGGCAGGATCCACGTCCACTATGTATTCAAGCGAAGTGCTGCTGATGCGCATCCTGATGATGCTGCTGATGGCATTGACCATGTCTGACACCACGTACGCATTGTCGACCATCTCATAGCGGCCCGCCTCGATCTTGGAGATGTCCAGCACGTCGTTGATGATCCCCAGCAAGCTTTCTCCCGCCTCACGGATGCTCCGCACCTGCTGCTTTTCTTCATTCCCAAGCTCGGGATTCCGGAGCAGTATGTCGCTCATGCCTATGATCGCGTTCATGGGCGTGCGTATCTCATGGCTCATGTTGGTCAAAAAGGCGCTCTTGGCCCTGTTGGCGGATTCGGCGATCTTGCGGCCTTCATCCATCATCCTGAGCGCGTTCTGCGTCTCGGTAATGTCCGTGATGAAGCAAATGGTGTAGAGGAGCTCATGGAATTCATCGAATATCTCGGTCGTGACGAATTCACAGTACAGTCTCCTGTCGTTGGTCACGAATATCTCTTCACCGCCTATGTCCTTCAGGATGTAGTCCTCGTCGGGAAGCGACACCAGGTCGCTGCGCATGAGTCCGTACAGAGCGTTTCCGGGCTTGTTGAAATACTTGGAAGCGGTGCTGTTCCACATCACGATGCGTCCGCGCCAGTCCATGATCAGCACGGGAACCCCGACGTCCCTGAACACGTACTCGCTGACGTTGCTCTCCGAGATGCCGAACGCCTTGTACCTGAGGGAAATTCCATACAGCATGAGGGCGGATATGAACGCCGTGACGGCACTTCCCGGAACGGCCGAAACGTGAAAAAGCGAAGGCAGCAGGGTGTCAAACACGTACCCCGTGAAGACGACGGGAGCAAACCACATGAACCTGCGGATGATCTGATGCTCCCTCTTAAGCTCGATCCTGACCCACCAGTACCTGAGCACGTAATAATAATATCCAACGGCAGCGAGAATGCACGCGAACTGCAGATACCTGGCCCAGCTGACCCGGGTGGTGTACCAGTAGCCCCAGCCGGTCATGGTAAACTCTGCCGCATCGGGACCTATGATGTTGATCCAGCTGATGAATGACGCGATCCCGTAGATCACGTGAAACGCGATCCTGCTTTTGAACGGATGCCCCGCCAGGAACCCGGTATATTCTATGATGACGGGCATGTAAAAGAATACGCCCACGAGAGCGATCGCCCTGGCCACGTACGCAAAACCGCTGTCATAGCTCAAGCCCATCCAGGCATATCCCAGATCCCATACAAAAACGCTGGCAAACACAAAAAACATCTTGCGACCGCCCACGGTATTGAGATTCTCGCGGTACAGCTGAAGCCCGAGTATCATGGCGGTCATGCCCATTCCAATAAGAATGAGCGACAAGCCCGCCGATATGACGTAATTATTGACGATTCCCATAAATCACTTACCGATCAAAACAACCTTGCAATGTCATGATACATGACTACGACCATCAGCACAAGTATTCCCACCGTTCCTGCCAGGTGAACTATCGCCTCTTTTTCCGGAGGCACCCTGTGGCCGCTCACGAGCTCGATCAGCGCAAATATCAGCTTGCCTCCGTCAAAGGCAGGCAGCGGCAGCAGGTTAATGATGCCCACGTTTATGGACAGGAGCAGCAGCAGGTTCATCATGGTAAAGATTATGCTCGTGATGCCATAAGGCTTCACTTCCTCGTAGGTTTCGTTCACCATGGTGGCCATGCCGACCGGTCCGGACAGCGAATCTATGCCTATCTTGCCGGTAAAAAGCATGCCCAGCGACCTTATCGTATATCTGACCCAGTACTGAACCTCATAAAAAGCATACCGGAATATCTGCAGCGGGTTGCACTTGACCTCGACGCCTCCGGTAAAACCGATGTAATACCTGCCATCCTCTTCGGAATACTTGGGCAGCACCGTCACCGTATGCCGTTCTCCGTCCCTCACGTATTCTATGTCCATGGACTCGCCGCCCGAATACATGGCCGAGATCATGCTGACCTCCCTGTAGAGGTGTACGTGCTCTCCGTCTATCCTGCGTATGACGTCGCCCGGCATCAGTCCCGCCTCCTCCGCGGCCGACCCTTCCATGATCGTATTGAGGACCGGCAGATCCACTCCCGTGAATCCCACCAGGATCATTCCCAGCAGGAATGACAGCAGGAAGTTAAAAAATGGCCCGGCTATCAACGTTGCCGCACGCTTGAGTGGCGGAAGGTTTGGCAGGGAATGCTCGTCCAAGTCAGCTTCTTCCCCCATTACTGCGTCAGCGCCGTCAAAAATGCAGGCGCCTCCGAGCGGAAGCAGGCGAACCGCAAACAGCGTCTCTCCCTTATAAAAGGAAAACAGCTTGGGACCAAAGCCCACGGTAAACTCATTTACCCTGGCACCGCACATGGTCCCGATCAGGTAATGTCCGAACTCATGGCTGGTGATCAGCAGTCCTATGATGATTATGAAAAAGATAACGGTTGCTATCAAATCTCTTACCTACCCTTTAACCCGCCTGCAGGCCCTGGTCCGCGCGGGATAGTGCCCTTTCCGCGGTTTCCTTTTCCACCGCAAGTATGGTATCCACGTCGGGATCGTCCACCACGGCATGTGCCGCCATGCAGTCCCCTATGATCTGAGGGATCTGCGCAAACCTGATGCGTCCGTCTATCAGCAGCCTGACCGCAGCCTCATTCGCCGCATTGAACACCGTCGGCAGGCTGCCGCCCCTCTTTATGGCCTCGTATGCCAGTCCGAGTCCGGGAAATGCCGACAGGTCCGGCTTCTCAAACGTCAGCTCATGTAGCCTGAAGAGATCAACCCTCTCCCCCGGCATCGGCCTCCTGTCAGGATAATACAGCGCATACTGAATGGGCAGTTTCATGTCCGGAACGCCCAGCTGCGCGATGATGGATCCGTCCTCGTACTGCACGGCGCTGTGCACGATGCTCTGCGGATGTATGACGACCTCGATCTGATCCGGCTCTACGTCAAACAGCCATCCGGCCTCCATGACCTCAAGTCCCTTGTTGCAGAGGGATGCCGAATCTATCGTCACCTTGCGTCCCATCGTCCAGTTCGGGTGATGCAGGGCGTCTTCCAGCGTAACGTTTTCGAGTTCTTCCCTGGTCCTGCCCCTGAACGGACCTCCGGATGCCGTGAGCAGGATCTTTTCCAGCCGTTCCCGCGGCTGTCCCTGCAGCGACTGGAAAATGGCGCTGTGCTCTGAGTCCACGGGGAGTATCCTGACGCCGCGACGCTTTGCCATCGGCATGATCAGGTGTCCGGCACACACGAGGGTTTCCTTGTTGGCCAGCGCGACGTCCTTTCCGGCCTCTATCGCAGCCATCGCAGGCCTGATCCCGATCATGCCCACGATCCCCGTCACCAGCACCTCCGCCTCCGGTTCAGTGGCCACGTCGATGAGTCCGTCCATCCCGCACTCAACCTTTACGTCCAAGTCCTTAAGCCTGACCTTCAGCTCCTCCGCGTCCTTTTCGTCCATGCACGAGCACAGCTTCGGTCCAAACTCCCGAACCTGGGCCTCCAGCAGGTCTATGTTTCTGCCCGCCGCCAGTGCCGTCACGCATATGTCCTTTTCCTTCCGTACAATCTCGAGGGTCTGTGTCCCGATCGACCCCGTCGATCCTATTATCGCAATCTTTTTCATGTCTTCCATCCCATTCAGGCGCATGCCTTCCTGTCGAAGTCATGCTCATCCCAGCAGCATGACGCACAACACGTACACGATCGGGGCGACGAAGATAAAGGAGTCGAAACGGTCCATCACTCCGCCATGTCCCGGTATGACGTTTCCATAGTCCTTGATGTTGTGATCCCTCTTGATCGCGGACGCCGCCAGGTCACCCACCATGGAGATGAGCGCTCCGCAGACGCACATTATCACGAAGACGATCACAACCCTGTAAGCAGGTAATTCAAGCCGTGGAGCCATGACAAGCCCGGCGTACAGTCCTCCAACCAGGGCCGAACCGGCCACGCCGCCCACGGCCCCCTCGATGCTCTTTTTGGGGCTGAGCTTCGGGCTCATCTTGTGCCGTCCGAACTTAATGCCGACCAGATATGCGCTGATGTCGCATATCCATGAACAGATCAGCACGTACCAGACGATCCAGGCTCCGGCGTCAAGGTTCCTGATCATGTAGAGAAACGACAGCATCACCGCCGGATATATGACCGCAAAGAACGATCCTATCGCAAACGAGGCATTATGCCTGGGAAAGGTGAACACGTATACCGTCATGTGCAGCAAAAGCGAAAACACGATGATCACCAGTCCGAGTCCGAGTGTAAATCTCCCCCCCAGCACGCCCAGCTGATCCAGTTCCAGGATCAGGTACCATGCAATGATTGACAGATATCCTGCCAGCGTCATGGGCTGCACCTTGTGTTTGGAGTCGCATACGCCCAGGGCAGCCGCCATCTCGTAATACCCTATAAGCCCCAGCAGCATCAGTACCCCCAGCAGCAGTTCACGCCCCACTATCATGATGCCGATCATTATGGCTCCGCCGATTATCGTCGTAAGCGTCCTCTGTTGAAAATTAGTCATGTCATTTCACTCCGCCAAACCTTCTGTCCCGGTTTCCATATGCCTCCACGGCCTCGCGAAGCTCGGCGGCTCCGAAATCCGGCCAAGCCACGTCCGTAAAATACAGTTCCGTATATGCCAGCTGCCACAGCAGGAAGTTGGATATCCTCTGCTCACCGCAAGTCCGGATCAAAAGGTCCGGATCCGGTATGTCGGGCGCATCCAGGTATGAGCCTATCGTCTCAGGCGTGACCTCATCACACTCAAGGCTGCCCGATCTGACGTCGCGGGCAAGTTTCTTGACCGCCCTGGTCAATTCATCGCGACCCCCATAATTTATCGCAAGCGTGAGGGTTACTCGTGAATATGACCTGGTATGCTCCTCGACCCGGCTGATCGCATCCTGTATGTCCGGATCCAGCCTGGTACGGTCGCCGATGACGCGGATGCGCATGTCGTTCTCGTCTGCATCCTTGGTACAGGTCTTGAGGTAGCTGCGGAAAAGCTTCATCAAGGCACCGACTTCTTCCTCTGCCCTGCTCCAGTTTTCGGTGGAAAAGGCATAGACCGTCACGTACTTAATGCCCAGCTCGCCTGCTGCCCCGGTCACGTCGGCGACCCTCCTGGCGCCCTCGGCGTGACCGTAGGTGCGCGGCATTCCCCTTGCCCTGGCCCAGCGGCCGTTTCCATCCATTATGATCGCCACGTGCGTGGGAATTTTGTTTTCCATGTCGTATTTGACCTCAATAATACGCAAAAGGGGACAAATAGATGTCCCCTCTCCTGCCTCTGATCAATTTCTCGCTATACCGTCATTATCTCGGATGACTTTTCCTCACACAGCTTGTCGATCTTGCCTATGAACTGGTCGGTCATCTTCTGCAGCTCGTCCTCCAGGTCCTTGATCTCGTCTTCGGACACGTCGTCCGACTTGGACATCTTCTTCAGGGCGTCGTTGCCGTCACGCCTGACGTTCCTGACTGCGACCTTGGCCTCCTCTGCCTTTTTCTTGACGTCCTTAACCAGGTCCTTACGCCTTTCCTCCGTCAGCTCGGGAAATACCAGCCTGATCACCGCGCCGTCATTGCTGGGCGTGATGCCTACGTCCGATGCCATGATCGCCTTTTCTATTTCCTTGATCATGGTCTTTTCCCAGGGAGCGATCTGGATCATCCTGGGTTCGGGCACCGTGATGTTGCCCACGGACTGCAGGGGCGTCGGAGTGCCGTAATAATCAACCTTGATCTTGTCCAGCACGTGCGGATTGGCGCGTCCTGCCCTGATCGACTGATAATCTCCGGAGAGATGTTCCAGCGTCTTGTCCATCTTGTCATTGTATGACTTCAATTTGTCATTCATGCGTAATCCCCCTTAATTAACTGTAATCTTGATCAACTGTAATCCTGGTCCCATTGAAGGGATCTGTAACGGCGTTTACTATTCCGTCCTTTTCGTTCAGTGAAAATACCCTCATCGGCATGTGATTGTCACGTGCCAGGATCGATGCGGTCATGTCAACGACCTGCAGGTTCTTCGCTATGACTTCGTCTATGGATATCTCATCATACCGCACTGCTTCGGGATTGATCCTGGGATCGTCGCTGTACACGCCATCCACGGCCTTGGCCAGCAGTATGACGTCCGCGTCGACCTCAACGGCCCTCAGCACGACTCCCGTATCCGTCGAAAAATAAGGATGACCGGTGCCGCCGGCAAAGAAGACCACCATTCCCCTGCCGAAATACTTGTTTGCCCTGTCCTTGGAGAAAAGCTTGGTGAACGATCCGCATTCAAAGGGCGTCAGGATGCTCGTCATCATGCCGACGCTCCTGAATATTTCGGACACGTAGATGCAATTCATGACTGTGGCCAGCATGCCTATCTGGTCAGCCTTGGTACGGTCGATGTGTTCGCTCGTCCTGCCCCTCCAGAAGTTGCCTCCGCCGATCACGATGCCGACCTGCATGCCGTCATCCATAAGCTTTTTGACCTGCAAAGCCACCATGCGCACGGTGTCTTCGTCAAATCCGGTCTTTTTCTCGCCTGCCAGCGCTTCACCGCTGAGCTTGAGCAATAATCTTTTCATCCATACCTCTTTATGATGATATAATGATGTCCCAGGTTCGGTCTTAAAACGACTTCTTAAGTTCCTCAAAAAAGGACGTCGGGTTCACGTCAGCGTAGCACTGCGAGCACATGCCCTCGATGACGGCTCCGTTGTTGATCTGTACGTACTTGGACTTGATGTTGCCCATGACGATGGCCGTTCCGTCCAGGATGACCGGACCGCGTACGTCAATGTCACCCTTAACTGCTCCGGCTATCACGGCGCTCGTTCCGGATATGTTGCCTATGATGACCGTGCTCTGTCCGATCTTGACTGCACCGTCACTGTTAACGTTGCCGTTGATCTGGGCTCCCTCCGCATATATCTCCGCCGCCCTCGAATCACCCCTGATGGCTCCGGTGATGCTCAGCTTGCCCAGGGCGCTGACGTTGCCTATGATGGCTCCCACCAGGTCAAGGGATCCCTGCGTCGTCACGTCACCGTTGATGGCCATGCCCTGAGTAACGACCGCCGTCTCATCCAGCACCTGATTGGATACGTTCATCGCAGGAGAATTGTTGCCCAGATACTCGCGAACGGCCTCAGTCTGCGAAGCGGGAGGTTCGGGCTTTACGGCAGGCTCCGGAATGAACACGGGTTCGGGAGCAGGCGCGGGCTCGGGAATGGCTGCGACGGGTTCCTCCGCCACTGCAGACACCGTCTCGGCTGCGGCCGGATCCGTAAAGGCGGCCGTTTCCCCGGCTGAAGCTCCTGCAGCGCCCAGATCCACGTCCATCTGATCCAGCATCGCACTTAGATCCACGTCATCCATCGAATCGGATGCAGGCTTGTTCACCTGCATTCCTTCCTCCTCCTCCGGCATCATCTCGTTGACGGCCTGTGACAGGTCATCCTTCAGATCTGAAAAAAATCCCATTGTCTCAATCCTTTCATATGATTTGATTAGTTATGTATAGAACTAATAAAAAAATAAAATTAACCAGCAGTTCAATCACCGACCGTGCGGTGCTGTATCGGGAAGGTATCGTCATCTATCGGCAGGATCTCGGTATCTTCCATGGCCTGTATGGCCTCGATCACGCGGGGCAGGGCCTCGACCGTGGTATGCTTGCCCGACGCGTCATGCATGAGGATGATCGCTTCATTGTATTCCTCAAGCCTGGACACGCAGTTATTGTATATCGTGTCCGCGCTCATGCTGTGGCCGACGGCATCACCCGAGACAATGTTCCAGTCAAAATAAGTGATGTCCCGGTCACTCAGGTATCTGATGAGTTCCTTCATGTCCACGCTGGACGCCGTGTTGGAGCTGCCTCCCGGAAACCTGTAATACCTGGACCAGACTCCGGTCACCTCGTACAGATACTCCTGAAGCATCTTAAAGTCATCAACAAAGGCATCCTTGGAAGCATATATCTGTGAATACCTGTGGCTGTAGCTGTGCATTCCCAGCG
>CALGGH010000070.1 GCA_937916415.1 uncultured Lachnospiraceae bacterium | reverse complement strand
TGTCGGGAAAGCAGACAAGCAAGATGATCAGATTAATTATTGACAGTTCCTTACCATAATTGACAGGATGCAGGATTGCATGGACTGCATGCTCAGGATAAATGAGACGAAATGAGAAAGAGGACCTCCCGCAGGTCCTCTTTTTTGTGCCCCGGCTGATGCGATTCCGAATGGAAGGACACGGAAAATGGTATGCAGTATTTTCATGAAAACTCTATCATATGATTTACATAACAACACACTTTAGACCACATCGGTCAATAACAAAACAAGACATAAGAGGTTTCGGAGCTTATTCCAAACACGCCCTGTACCATCCATGGTACCCGGGCGTGGAAATACATCCCTGTATTTCCAAACACGCCCTGTACCATCCATGGTACAATAAATATATGGGGATTAAGTCTTTTATTCCAAATCGAATCAGTAACCGCGCGGTTATCCGCTTCCTGGACGCACTGAGCAGGTGCGGACGCAGGCTTCACGTGGCATGGAGGGCATCCGACGGACATGCCGTGGCAAATGACGCGGTCATAAGGAACACGATCATGGACGTACGCCATGAGGACGCAGACGCAGACGGTAATTATTTTCTGGAGGAGCAAAAAGCATATTCGGGCATAGCCTTTGGCAGGACTGACATGTCTTATGCCGGATGTGAGGTCATAGCTGTCTTTAATGCGCTAAGGGCATTGGGCGGCCGTCCGGACCTGGGAGGCCTGATCCGGAGATTCGAAAAGGACGGCATGGTTTTGAGCGGCCGGTTTGGAACCTCGCCCATGGCGATTGCGGATTTTTTTTCGCGGAAGGGATATGAGGTCAGTCATACCTTTTTGCCTAAGGAGTTCGATGGGATCGCAGGGGAGTCAGAGGTCTGCATACTCACGATCTATAATGATTCGCGCAGCATCTTTTGCCAGATACACACGATATGCATTACCAGGGAAATGGACGGATACGTCGGACATAACTTATATGGAGACGGCCGTCCGTCCGGGGCCTATTCAAGCGTTAGTGACATGATCTCGGCGGTGGGTGCCGGATATGCCAAGGGGATCATGTTGATCGGAATACGGTATAAAGAAAAAAACCATACAAACCGAAATACATAACGGAGGCATTGACGGACGGGGCGACCGTACGCCGGTTATGGTGCTCTTCTTATGATTCGGAGGTACTTGATGAAGATAAATTCTAATCCTGAAGTTTCAAATCTGACACATTCCCGGACGCAGCAGGCACTGCAAGGATTAAATACCGCTAAGATGCAGGGCAGGACAGACCCGGAGGCAGGCAGTGTCATGGCGGGCGGTTTTGCCTTAAGCATAGGCGATCCGCTTAATGAGGGAGGAATGCTTGCAGATCCTCAGGGCATGGATGATTTTGCCCGCAAGCTGCAGGAAACCGACGTTCAGGTCAAAAAGGATTACATGTCGGTCATGAGCCTGTCCATGTCGCAGGAGGACTATGCGGAAATGGTTCGAACGGGCCGGGTACCGGAAGACATGGATGCTGCTGATGCGGTCACTATACTCGATCACGTCAAGACGGCCATGATACGGGGCGGAGCTGACGTGGCCGGATATACGGATGACGTTGACATGGACGTGCTGGCCGAGATCACGGGCTCCGTATCGGCTGCCGGGCAGCTGGTGGATTCCATGCATGCGCAGGACCTGACGGTCACCGAGGATAATGCCCATGCGATCACGGAGGCCATCAGGCGCGCGAGTGAATCCCTGCCGCTGTCTGATGACGCGGTCAGCTACATGATGTCCAACGGGCAGGCACCCACGGTGGACAACATTTATAACGCTTCTCATAGCGGTGCTGCATCCACCGGCAGGTCAGGCTTTTTCAATGCGGACGGATACATGGGACGCGTGGCCGGTGAAGAGGACATGGACGAACTCATGCCTCAGATCGAGGAGACCATAGCACATAGCGGACTTGAGGTTAATGAAGAAACGGTAAATGAGGGCAAGTGGCTCATAAGTCACGGCCTGCCGCTCACTCCCGAGACGCTGCTGGAGCTTGATTCACTGGCAGAGCTCAGGGACGGGATGGAGAGGAAGGCGCTGACTGATGCCGTCGCCATAGCCATGAGTGCGGGAATTCCTGCCGACAAGGCTAACCTGACCTATGACGAGTCAATATACGTTCAGGCAGAAAACATGGCCGAAGAGATAAAGAACATGCCTGATGCCGCCGCCGACCTGGTTGCATCCAAGGGACAGATCCTGAACCTGAGATCCCTGCGGGTCGCATCCATGCAGCTGCAGATGTCCGTTACCACCGTAGAAGTCAGCGTTTCGGCGGAAATCGGGACGGAGACGGACTTAAGCACGGATCAGCTGCATGCACGCAGGGTGCTGGAGGAGGCCAGGCTTTCCATGTCGACTCAGGCACTGAGGATGCTGATGCGCAGCAATTTCCATGTGGACATAGCTCCGATGGAGCAGCTGGTGGATGCGCTCAAGTCCGCGGAACAGGCCCTGGCCGGGCAGCTTTTCCCGGATGCGGATCCGGAGGTGAGCGAGGCTAAGGCATCTGCCTATTCAGAAATAAACGGCATGCTGGATGACATTTTCGCTGCGCCGGCATCCATTCTCGGCCAGTACGACGCACGGGGCACGACGTTTGCATTCAGCGTGGAAGTAAGCTACACGCTGAATGAAGTCCATGAGTCCGGGATTGTCCGCAGAAGCGAGTACCTGAGGGCAGGCGACGGCTACGAGGCACTGATGACCGCTCCCAGGGCGGACATGGGCGATTCGATACAAAAAGCCTTTCAAAACGTGGACGACATCCTGAAGGACCTGGACCTGGAGGTTGACGAGCTTAACCGGAGGGCCGTGAGAATACTGGGATATAACTCGCTTGAGATCACGCCGGAGCGCATAGGGCAGGTCAGGGAAGCTGACGTCATGCTGAGGAGCGTGCTGAACAGGCTGACGCCTGACCGCGTCATGGGCATGATCAGGCAGGACGTAAATCCTCTCAACATGCCCATACAGGAACTGGCTGAGTATCTGAATGATCAGGACTCCGAACCCGAGAGGCAGGCGGCCGGCTATGCCAGGTTCCTCATGCAGCTTGAGAGACAGAACGAGATCACCGAGCTGGAAAGGGATTCGTACGTCGGCATCTATCGCATGATCTCCCAGCTGGACAGAACGGATGACGCCGCACTGGGCAGGCTGATGGCCATGGGTAGCGAGATCAGTTTTTCCACGCTCCTGGGAGCGATGCGAAGCTCTGCCAGGTCCGGCATGGACTACAAGGTGGATGATGCCTTTGGAGGAGTGGAAAGCAGCATCCGCGGCAAGGCCATAGACGCCCAGATAAATGCGGCATTTTCCTTTGAAAACATGGCCGAGAGTCCGGCCGTCAGCGAGACCGTGATCGAAAACCTGCTTAATTCAGGCAGCGCAGTATCCCTTAGTAACGCGGAGGCCATGGAAGCGATCAGAAGCAGGCGCGGCAGCTGGATCCGTCCGATCGCGGACGGCGTGGCTTCCGGCCGGATGGCCGCCGGAGCTGGAACCGGGAGGACGGCTGCAGGAGCAGGAGCCGGTTCGGCCGATGCCGCTGGACGTCAGGCAGCGCTGGACAGGGTTGATCAGGTGATCAGGGAGATGACGGACCGTACCTCGGCGCTGGATGCTTATCTTGACATGCTGGACGGGTTTGAGTCGGATCTGACCGAGAAAATGTATGGTACCACCAACCTGATGGACATACGCGCGATACAGAGCTCAATGAAGCAGATCAGCATTTTTAAGGGATTTGCCGGGGATGAGACGTATGACCTGCCCGTGGAGATGGACGGAGAGCTTACTTCCATCCGTCTGACCATGAGGCATGATGACGGAGCGGGACGCGTCGCGATCACCCTCGCCACGCAGTC
This sequence comes from uncultured Lachnospiraceae bacterium, assembly GCA_937916415.1. GTDB lineage: Bacteria > Bacillota > Clostridia > Lachnospirales > Lachnospiraceae > XBB2008. The sequence goes on along the minus strand of CALGGH010000070.1, from coordinate 14,458 downwards.
CATTGGCAGCGTGGCAGCGGAATTCTCCTTTGCGGGGAGCGCTTCAGGCTATGTGGCCTGTGAGACCCTGCCGGCGCTTGACAGGCTGGCGGATGCCAGGGACAGGTTCATCGAAGCACTTGGATTTGAGCCCACCCTGGTTAAGACGGACCGCGTTGACCTGGCGAGATATACCGACAGGTTTGACGCACCGCAAAAAAATCAAAAAGACATTAAGGAAGACGAAGAAAAAACCGATATTAATAACATGGAGCTTTACAGGGTAGCAACGGAATTCATTCGCATCTTAAAGACCATCTGATCATTTGTTTCTGATCAATTGTTTAGGATAAGCCGGATCGACCGGTTTTTTTAACATCGAAATCGCAGGATGACAGGGACGTCATCCGTTTCCCACGTTTCGGCGGACATGGAAGTCATAAGCTGAGTGGTTAAGGAGGATTGCCATGAGAATTAATTACAACGTCCAGGCCATGAACGCCAACCTTGCGCTGAACAAGGCAGATAACAGGGTTTCCCAGTCCATCGGCAAATTGAGCTCAGGCCTCAAGGTCGCTTCTGCCAAGGATTCACCTTCGGGTTATGCGCTTTCCAAGAGAATGAACATGCAGATAGAGGGAATTTCCAGGGCCACGCAGTCATCCAATGACGCGATCAACATCATCAGCATCGCGGACGGAGCCCTTCAGGAGGTTTCGGACATGGTGAACCGCATCAACGAGCTGGCCACCAAGGCAGCCAACGGCACGCTGACCGATGATGACCGCAAGCTTTGCCAGGATGAGATCGACCAGCTCAAGGCTGAGATCAAGAGGGTTGCGGATACCACCGAATTCAATGGACAGACCCTGATGGACGGAAGCTTTGACGTGAAGGGGTATACTGACAATCTCGACATTAAGGTGGCCACTTATGCTGATTCCACTTCGGTTGGCAAGTATACGCTGAGCGCACTGGCCCTCACGTGGGAGGATGACAGGCTCGCGGAATCCAACGTCACCAATCCGGTTACGCTGACGGACGCCGATGGAAATGCCGTGCAGGATCTGACGATATCCGCGGTTGACGGAAGCCTGCTCACGATGTCCAACAAGGACGGCGACTTCTCGATAACCCTCGACGTAAAGGAGAACATGGCCTCTACCGGAACCCTGAAGATTGACGTTACGGGACTTGGCCCCATGGACATGCAGATAGGCGCCAATGAGGATCAGATCATTTCGATCCGGATCCCCGCACTTTCGCTCAAGCTGATGAGCATGGATGACATAGACGTGTCAACTCAGGACGGAGCGGACGCAGCCATAGCGGATTGTAAAAAAGGACTGGCTTACGTTAATGACATGCGCAGCCGTCTCGGAGCATATCAGAATCGTCTGGAGCACACTGTGGCATCCCTGGACGTGACCAACGAAGCCCTGACCGGCGCTTACTCCGGACTCGTGGATGCCGACATGGCAGAAGAGACCGTGGAGTACTCCACCTCACAGGTTATTTCACAGGCTGCGATGTCGGTGCTTGCACAGGCTAATGACAGGCCCAGCCAGGCACTGCAGCTGCTGCAGTAAAGAGAGATTTAACGGCAACAAATATACGGTTATGATCAAGACTGTCAAGACTGACCATGTCAACATAAGCTGCTTACGGGGACGCTCGCGCTTCGGTTCGAACGCAGCGGTATGTAAGGCTGCAAATAACGCAGCCTAAATACCGGCGTTCTCAACGACCCCTTAAAGCAGCTATGATGACATGGTCATTTGATGATGAGAAGGATGATGAGCATGACTGTGTTGTTGCCGTGAAATCGGTAAGGGGAAGGGTAAAAAATATGGATAGTGAAAAAAAACAGGAGTTTACGAGAAGGATTTCACAGGCGAACACGACGGAGCTGGTGGTGGTGATATATGACATCACGCTGACTTACGTTGAGGATGCAAAGCAGGCGATGGAAGCGGGAGACAAGCAGGAGCTGAGATCACTGTTAGTTAAGATCCGCCGATGCCTGAATGAACTGATCGCGTCGCTGCACTATGACTACAGTCCGGCGGGCGAAATGCTGATGCTCTATAACTATTGCAGCAGGCGGCTTACCGCTGTGCAGACCGCGCAGGACGCGGACGCATTGCCGGAGATAGCTTCGATCCTGAAGAGGCTTAGGGATGCGTATGACCAGGTCGCTTCGACCAATGCTTCCGGTCCCGTCATGAGCAATTCCGAGAGCGTGTATGCGGGATTGACGTACGGCCGCGGATCACTCAATGAGGACGTGATCGGCGGCTCCAACCGGGGATTTTTGGCATAGAATAAACCCGGGGACGGCAGCCACCGGTCAAAATGACCTATTGACTCCGTCCCCGGGTGTCATTTTCTATGAAAGCACTTTTTGAACTGTGCTATCGACAGTTCCTTAGATTTAATCTTTATATGGTCCGTCGCCGATGGACACCACGTAGAACTCCGGCGTGAGGCTGCATTTTTCTTTATATGCGGCGGTGATCCTTTCCTTGAAGACGTCGATGGCGTCATCGCGCACGATGCTGACGGTGCATCCGCCGAAACCGCCTCCGGTGATCCTGGAACCGATGACTCCGTCTATCTTCCAGGCTTCTTCGGCCAGCACGTCGCATTCGGGGCAGGATGATTCGTAGTCGTCACGGAGTGAAACGTGACTCTGGTTCATCAGCTTGCCAAATTCTGCCACGTCACCTTTTTTAAGTGCTTCCACCGCACGGATGGTCCGCCGGTTCTCGTATACGGCGTGTCGTGCGCGGCGCATGCGGACTTCATCTCCTATGGCATCCTTATTGGCCTCGAATTCTTCTTCCGTGAGGTCTCCCAGCGTTTTGACGTTTACCCTGGTCTGAAGCTCCTCGAGTGCTTTTTCACAGAAGGCACGTCTTTCGTTATATGCCGAATCCACGAGGGAATGCTTTACCTTGGAATTCGTTACCACGATCTTGGCATCCTTCAGGGCGATCGGGGCATACTCATATTCGAGAGTAGCGCAGTCGAGCAGGATGGCATTGTCCTTTTTGCCCATCGCGGAGGCGAACTGATCCATGATGCCGCAGTTCATGCCGTTGTAATTGTTCTCGGAATACTGACCGATCAGCGCGAGGTCGATATTGGTCACGTCATGCAGGCCATAAAGGTCGCGCAGCACGAATCCGGTGAGCACTTCGAGGGAAGCGGAAGAACTGAGGCCGCTGCCTGCAGGAATGTCACCGCCGATGACCATGTCAAATCCGGTCGGGATTTCAAGCCCGCGTCCGATAAACGCCCAAACGACTCCCTTGGGATAATTGGTCCATCCGGCCGCGTCAGATGGCGTCAGGTCGTCCAGGGACGTGGTGATCAGCCCCTTGCCGGACTGGTTGATCGAGTAAAAGTTGATGGTGCGGTCGTTTCTTTTGCGTGCTGCTGCGTACGTCCCGATGGTCAGCGCACAGGGGAACACGTGTCCCCCGTTATAATCGGTATGCTCACCTATCAGGTTGACGCGTCCGGGGGCAAAATAGGTGCTTACGCCCTCCGCGTCTCCGAACAGTTCCGCAAATTTGTCCACTAATTGTTGTTTCATGTGCGTTCTCCTTATACTCTTGATAAACGTCTATTGCCATTCCATTGTACCATGGATGGGACAGGACGTGGTATTATTGTATCAGGCGGCAGCAAGAAAGAGACATGGCGACTTCATCCAAACAGAAAAAAAGAATATCAGAAATTCTTGAACGGCTTGACGCGGAATACGGCACGGACCTGTTCTGCTATCTGGATTACGTGGAACCCTACCAGCTGCTGATCTCCACGATACTGTCGGCGCAGTGCACGGACAAGCGCGTGAACGAGGTGACCAGGGACCTGTATGTCAAGTATCCCACTCTGCAGTCTTTTGCCGACGCAGATTTATCCGAACTCGAGCAGGACATCCGTTCCACGGGATTCTATCACAATAAGGCGAAGAACGTCATAGCCTGCGCGCAGAAGCTGATCAGTGATTTCGGAGGCGATGTGCCCTCGGACATAGACGAGCTGACGTCGTTGGCCGGCGTAGGGCGCAAGACCGCCAACGTGATCCGTGGCAACATCTATGGCATTCCGAGCGTCGTCGTGGACACTCACGTCAAAAGAATAACCAGGAAACTGGGTCTGACGGTGAGTGAGGATCCGGTCGTGATCGAACAGGATCTGATGAAGGTGCTGCCGGAGGATCACTGGATCCTGTGGAACCTGGACATAATCACGCTGGGCCGGACCATCTGCAAGGCCCAGTCTCCTAATTGCGCGGAATGTTTCCTGCGTGATCTGTGTCCTTCTGCAAGATAATTTTCCCCAAACCAAAGACCACAATATCTAGGGTTTACAATAATTTTGTGTTATGTCAATTTTTCATAACAAAAGTTATTGCAATCCCTTTTTTGTTATGTTAATATACAACATGTAGTTGCCTAGAATTGGAATGTCCACAAAATCAAGGCAACATAGATTTACACAGTGATTTACATAACGAAATCCAGTTTCCATAACATTACTTGAACATAACACAACATGTAGAAGGAGGATGAAAAATTGAAAACGAGAAGACTACTTGCGATAATGCTTTCACTGAGCATGATCATCTCATCTGAGGTGATGTCGGTGAATGCATACGCAGCTGCCACCGACGAGACAGCGCAGATCACTGAATTGTCCGAACCCGATGAAACAGGTGCGCTCATTGCTGAGGAGGATATCGTCGAAAGTAAACAAACACAGAGTGATGGATCCGCTGTGGTCATCCCGATCGGGGCGGCGGAAATCGACAGCGGATCCGGCTCTGAATCCGTTGTGATCGAAGCGAGTCCGGAGGACGGCACTGAGGATGAAGAGACAGTTGTGGTCGGAGATGATGGAGCGGCTGTATCCGCGGAACCGGATGGCACGGAAGCGGAGATCGAAACTATTGGACTGCTGGGGGAGGCTTCGTCTATATTTACGGTGGATGAGCAGGGGGTTCTCAGATATGCTGACGGCGTGACTGGCCCTACATCTGTGATCGTGATCCCAAAGGAGGCGAAGATCATTCCTGAGAATATGTTCTCACAAGCCACGAACCTTGAAGAGGTTACCTTTGAAGGGGGAAGCCTCCTGCAGGAGATCGGTGCCGGTGCATTTGAGTATTCGGGTATTGCTTCCATCGATATTCCTGATGGGGTTACGGCCATTGGAAATCGTGCCTTTGAAAAGTGTCCAAACCTGACATATGTTACGGGAGCCTCTGTTGCGACTGTGGGTGTAAGTGCGTTTGACAGCTGCAGGAAGCTGAGTTATCTGGATTTACCAGAGATAGAAGTCATCGGGAATTATGCCTTTAACGGATGTTCGAGTCTGGTATCCATGACGTTTCCGTCTTCGTTGAGCGATATAGGGAATATGGCTTTTTCCAATACGGGACTTGCTAAGATAGATCTGAGCGGGAGCGACTCTCTTTCTTTAGGTGAATACGCATTCTCGGACATGACATCCCTGAAGACGGTGATACTGCCCGATGAGCTTGATGAGATTCCCGGGTACGCCTTTTACCGATGTACTGCATTGGCTTCACTGACCATAGGTACGGGTTCCCTTTCTGCTACTGAGGCGATCAGGGCTTCCGCATTTGAAGGCTGTACTTCTCTTAAATCCGTGATCACATATAATGTGAGTATCTTTGAGACCAGAGCATTTGCGAGTTGTACCGGTTTAACATCGGTGGTGATCCACTATCCCTATCCGGATAATGCGGAGTTTGTCATCGGTGAAGATGCGTTCCCTGATCTTGCGGATAATTCCAAACTGACCATGAAGGGATATGACGGGAAGGTGAAGGAGTACGCCGCATCCCGAAAATATAAATATGAATCATTGCTTGAGCCTCATACGGTGAAGGTTGCATATGACAAGGAGCGGGTCAAGGTTACTGCCAGTGCGAGCAAGGCCGTCAGCGGTGAGGAAATAGTTCTGAAGGTTACGCCTCTGGAGGGGTATGCTGTGGAGAGCGTGACTGCGGCAGCCAGTGAGAGGACGGTGAATGTTGCATTAAGCAAAAATGATGGGACGACGCCGGAATTTACCTTTACCATGCCGGATTGCGACATTACGTTGACGATCAAGTCCGTCAAGTCCGCAGATGCCATGAGTAAAAATCTTTCATATCGTTTCGAACCGGTAAACGGGTACTCTCCGTTTGCAGACGAGAACGGCGTGGTGTTTGATATGGCGGGTCGTGCCGCCTGGCTGATCATGACGGATAAGAGTACGGGAAAGGATCTGCCGCTGCAGTATTTCACGTTTCAAAATAACAACAACAGCGTTACGGTTGACAGTCGGGGGTATGTACGTGCGATCTCCAAGGTAGACAATGCTTTGATTACCGTTACCTCACGAACCAATTCGACCAAGCTTCAGATTCCGGTCAGCGTAAAGGCAGACACTGTGATTTCCGAGATCGCCCTCAAGATACCGGAGGTCACTCCGCATGCGATCCAGACCCATGCGGAAATATACGATATAGACACTGATGGGGAGGATGTTATCAGGGAAGTGCCTATGCTTGTGTATGACAAGGCGGCACTCAGTTCCGGCAATATAGTGTTGGATGTGGGGATAGAGGCCTATACCGGCGGGGTGACCACGAGATCCCTTATTGCCGATTCCAAATGGACGAGCTCGGATACCGCGATTGCGACGGTTAAGAGTGCAGCCAGCAAGGATAATTCCAACAGGATAACGATCAAGAAGGGGGCTGTGGGAGAAACCGTCATCACCATAACCGTTAACGGCGAAGGTGGTGAGCCTACCGAAGACACGACGGTACAGTTCATAGTCCGTGCCGCCGATACCACTCCCCGTATGGCCGAGTCCGCCGTTACCGTCAATTCGGTATCAACAGTAGGTACGGTAATACATATTTCACCCGTGTACGGATATGAGATCTACAATAATGATCTGACTCTGCATGTGGGAAGCAGTACCGGTACTGTCTGCTCGGATCTGGCGGTTGTATATGATCGGGATACCTCAAGATATTATATTCGCAACAAGACTGCCAAGACCCTCGAAAAGGAGTATAAAGACAAGAACAAGCTTTATATCACCGGCAAGCTGGTGTACGGGGGGGAGATCGCGGGATCATTCTCCATCCCGATAACCCAGGTAACGGTTAAAAATGCTGCACTGAACCCGACCATCAAGATGACCGGGAAGATAAATCTCTTCTATCGCTATTCGGTCTCGGATTCAGATCTGAGCGGCACAGTTAAACTGACCCAGAGTGTTAAGGATGCCGAGATAGAGGAGATCTATCTGGTGGGTATCGATTATTATAAGGATGGCAAGAAAGTAGATCCCGAAAACGACCCGTTTGCGCTGAATTTTAATATCACGCAGGTGGATAACCAAAACTACATAATCACGAGAACTGACAGTTTGCTTTGGAAGAATGATGATGGCAGTGATGCTGTCTCCGGGTATCTTTATCTGAAATACGCCGGATATAATACTCCCGTATGGAAGTCGATCAAGATACCTACATATACCACGTCTCCCGAATATGTGCTTAACATTACGTCGGCGACGGCCAGTACATACGCCTCGGATCAGGAATATGAGCTTTGGCTGCTGGACAAAAAGACTAAGAAAAAGATCGTCAGTTTGGAGGGACTGGATACGGATACGTACGAATCGGATAATTACATCGGGCTGGGTCTTTCATCGGGATTGGATATATTTGAGGTTCCGGATATAGATGAAGCGATCAGCACCGATGTGATCAGGCTTAAGGTTAAGGATGGGACTCCCCAGGCAGGAAAGGCCGTGATATATGTCCAGGACAAAACCTGGAGCAAGCCGCTCAAGTATACTTTTACTCTTAAAACAACAAGTGCGCTGCCCAAGGCGACGCTTAGTGCCGCCTCAGCCGTGATTAATCAGGCGTTCCCGAATCAGAGTGCGAGTCTGTATGTCAAGCTGAATCAGGATGATGCCTCACCGAGCGGCTTTGAGGATGATGCGGTCTATACCGGTAAGGCGAATGTTGACTCCGCGATGGGACTTCTTGACGGGATCAAGCTCGATGATGACGGAGTCATTGAAATAGGCAGCGTTTCCAATGATGTCAAGGAGGCCACCTATAAATTTAAGGCTGTTCCCACGGCTCACTACGGAGACGGCGATGACGTGACGCTCGATGCCGTAAGCTTCAGCGTCAAGGTTGTTAACAAAAAGCCTGCACTTAAGCTTAAGTCCGGAACATTCAAGCTGAATAAGACCTGTGCGGGGGAGGAGACTGTTTCGACCGCATACTCATTTACAAATCTGCCTACCGGTGCTGTTGGGGAGCTGGACATAAATGATCTGAAAGCAGTACCTGTGAAGGTGGCTTCTCCCGATCTTGAGGATATCGCAAAGATCAGCGGCGAGGACGGGGTGCTTTCGATACAACTTGTTGAAAAGGCTAAGGTTTCTGCGGGCAGTTATGCTTATACGCTTGAGGGCCTGAGGGTCAAGACCGATGATGATGAGGTAGAGCTGGCAGACACCAAGATCACGTTGAAGATCACGGATTCCAAGGTAACCTTGACACCTAAGGCATCCGGTACCCTGAACCCTATAGATGCGGCTTCATATATCACATACACAATGAAGATAAGCAATTATTCCGGTCAGATCACGGATGTGGCCGTCAAGGAAAAAGATGATATGGGGGGATACTATCAGGATGACTCAAAGCAGCATTTTGTAGCGGAACTGAGCCCTTCAAAGAAAAATGTGGCATTATTGTACATAGATGATGATAAATACGTTGAATCAGGAAAAGTATATAATCTGACCCTGAGATTTACGATAGGGAATTCCTTGACAAAGGACGTGGATGTCAAGGTAACACCTAAACAGACATATCCTACGCTGAATAAAACCCTTTCAGACAGCGTACTTTACGCCAGTGTTGCTCCGACAGAGAGGTATGCTACAGTCAAGCTTACTCAGGCGGAACCTGCAAAAGGTAAGACGGCTATGGCGGTCAATATCGAGGATGTCATACTTTCCTCCGATAATTCGAATGCGGTAAAGAAGGCGTTCAGGGTTACGGAATATGACGAGGATACGGGAGTTGTGACCATATGGCTGGCAAATCCCTCGTATCTGGCAGCGAACACGGATTATACGGTTAAGCTCACTCCGTTATACTCAGGGCAGGATCTCACCAAGTTCCAGACCATAAGCGTTAAATTTACGATTAAACGATAGTCTCCTTCCATAGGTTATGTTCAAATAGGGTGAGAAGAGGGCGTAAGTCCTCTTCTTTCCTTAGAACGTCCGGGAAATGATCCATAGAGAGGTGTGGCGGAACAATGATTCACGTAATCTTTACGGGCGGCACGATAGGCAGCACCGTAAACGTCGATGGCAGCATAGGAACTGACAAAACTGCAGCATATGAACTCATAGAATTATATCGAAAGGCAGGGGGAGAGGCCAATCTTGATGTCTCGATGCCGATCAACATTCTCAGTGAAAACCTTTCTTCAGTTCACGTACTTTCAATCATTGAAGAAGTCAATGACGTACTCGACGGGCCGGACCTTGACGGCATCGTGATCACTCACGGGACCGACACGCTCCAGTATACGGCTGCGATCCTTTCATACGTCTTTGCTGATTCCAAAGTTCCGATAGTGATGGTTTCCGCAAACCGGATATTAAGCGATCCTAAGTCCAACGGACCGGTCAATTTCTTTTTTGCCGTCAGGTTCATTATGGAATGGCATGGCAGGGGCGTTTTCGTCAGCTACTGCAATGACGGTGAGTCGCCCATGATCCACAGGGGCAACCGCCTGGGCAATCCGGTCGTGTTCTCTGATTACGTGTACAGCGTGCGCGGACAGTTCTACGGAAGATATGACTGCAGTGCGGATAATGCTGAATCTTGGCTTGAAGCATCTTACGAACCGTGCGATAATTACGGTGTGGATCCCGATAACGGGGAGAAGCTTTTTGGTGCCAAAGACTGCAGGCTTTCGTCCGACACGGCAGGCATCATGAGGGTCAATGCCGCACCCGGCATGGTTTATCCTCATATTCCGGAAAAGGTAAGGGCGGTGCTTTTGAACAGCTATCATTCCGGAACCATCTGCCTGGATGAAAGGATGATCGCCTTTTTGGGCGAAGCCCATGGCAGGGACATTCCCGTATTTTTGCTCGGACTATCAGGCGATGCCGCCATGTACGAGACCATCCGATCCTATGACGAATATGGGATCATTCCGCTATACGATTGTGCTCCGATAGCCCAGTATTGCAAGCTGTGGCTGCTGATGAGCAACGATCAGGAGCTGGAGAGGATGACGGGGTGCTACTGCGAAGAAAGATAGCACGCGATGATCTATAACATAGATTTCAATTTATCCGGATTTCTTTTTATCACGATCTACTATGTGTTCGTGCTGCGTCAGTATGACACCGACGCGGAGACCAGCAAGTGCTTCCGGTTAATGGCCCGGATGGTGATCATGGCCGTACTCATGGATACGATCACGGCCGTCACCATCTCGTATTCTGACGTCGTTCCGGTTGCCCTTAATTACTTTTTAAACGTAACGTATTTCTTTTTTGCGGCCATGACCGCCGTGATGCTTCCCGCTTACATCAGGTACAACATCGATCCTGAGGGCAGGAGAACCGTATTTGACAAGGCTAACGCCGCATTCATGGTGATTTACCTGGGGCTGGTGTTCACCACGCCTTTCACGCATCTGATCATATATTTTGACGAAAACAGGAGGTATACGCATGGTCCCCTGTATATGGTGATGATGTTCGTGCCTGTCTTCGAGGAGATCGTGTCGCTGGTCAAGCTCATCATTCACAGGCACAAATTCAGCCGCAAGCAGCTGTACTGCCTGCTGGCGTTCGTGTCGATCACGGTATCCGGATTCATGGTACAGCTATACCTGCAGCTGGTGGCGGACGTACAGGTGCTGATCGTATACTACGCGATCTCCGTGGCGCTGGTGATCCTGCTGGTCGGCTATGAGACTCCTGACTATCGCAAGCTGATAGAAACCACCAGGGAACTGACGCGGAGCAAGGAACAGCTTGAGAAGGCCAAGGCGGCAGCGGAAGAAGCCAACAAGCACGTACATGAGCTTACCAAGTCCGCCGCATGGAACCTGTATTTCAATGAACAGGGCGAGATCACCGGCGTAACCTCGAGTCCGGAGTTCAGGATCATGCTTGACAGCAAGGGTGATCCGTCGATACCCGACCATCAGATATGGATGGAAGGAGTGCATCCCGAAGACAGGGAGCGCGTCTTCAAGGCCTTTGAGGAAGGTGCCAGGGGCATCGCGCCATATAACGAGGAATTCAGGTTCTTTGACGCATCCGGATCCTACAGATGGTACAGGGGCACCGGCGAGCTGAGCCGTGATGATGACGGCAATCAGGTGTTCAGCGGCATCATACAGAGCATACAGGACGAAAAGCTCAAGGAGAGCCTGACCAATGAAAAGCTCGCTGCGCTTGAAAAGCTGGAGAGGTCACAGATAGCGCTCAAGTCGGCACTGGAGGAGGCACAGAGCGCGAGCCGTGCCAAGGGTGAGTTCCTGAGCAACATGTCCCATGACATCCGTACGCCGATGAATGCCGTGATCGGATTCACCGAGCTGGCGCTTGAGCATTATGACGAGCCGGAGACGGTCAGGGATTACCTCGAAAGGATAAGGTCATCGGGCGATCATCTGCTGATGCTGATCAATGACATCCTGGACATGAGCAAGATCGAAAGCGGACGCATTCACATAGAACCCGGCAGGTGCGACCTGGTGGAGACCGCTCGGAACATAGAAAAGATCGTTGATGCAGACGTGCGCGCGCGAAAACTGCATTTTTCGCTGATACTGGAAAAGATGGAAGACAGCGTGGTCATGTGCGACATGCTGCGATTAAACCAGGTACTCTTAAACTGCATAGGCAATTCGATCAAGTTTACGCCCGAGGGCGGATACGTGGAGGTCAAGGTGCAGAAGCTGGCACAGATCGACGAGACCTTTGCGGAATATTCATTCATCATAGCCGATACCGGCATCGGCATGAGCAAGGAGTTTTTGAGTCACGTGTTTGAACCCTTTGAAAGGGAAAGGAATTCCACGATCAGCAGGACTCAGGGCAGCGGCCTGGGCATGACGATTACCAAAAACCTGGTTGAGATGATGGGAGGGACCATCAACGTCGAGAGCCGTGAGGGCGAGGGCACCACGTACATCATCAACATTCCGTTTGAGGTGCTGCATGAGAGCGGCAGGAAGGAGACTTCGACCGCACGTGAATCAGATACCGTGTCCAAGGAAGAAATGGAAGAGTTCCTGAAGGGCAGGCATTTCCTGCTGGTCGACGACAATGCGACCAACAGGCTGCTCGCACGGGGCGTGCTGAAGGCCAAGGGCATGACTGCCGACGAGGCCGAAAACGGAGCCGAGGCGGTGGAAATGGTCAGGAATTCCGCGTTCGGAGAATATGACCTGATACTGATGGACGTACAGATGCCCGTGATGGGCGGATATGAAGCTGCCGATGCCATCAGGGCCCTCGAGGATCCCGAACTGGCGAGCCTTCCGATCCTGGCCATGACGGCCAACGCTTTTGAAGAAGACCGTGAGGAGTGCCTGAAACACGGCATGAATGATCACATAGCCAAGCCTTACAAGGCAGACCAGCTGGTTCGCAAGCTGTACGACTGCCTCAAGTAAAATGACACCCGGGGATGGAGTCAGAGGGTCATTTTCAAGCGATGCCTTCCGGCACCTGGCTGATGATGTCCTTATTTATCTTTATCATGAAGAATACGGTCACGATCAGTGACATCAGTTCCGCTATCGGAAAAGACCACCATACGTTATTGACGTTGCCGGTAAGTGAAAGCAGATAAGCGGCCGGCAGCAGGACCACTATCTGGCGCATGATCGAGTTGATCATGCTGTATATTCCGTTGCCCAGGCTCTGGAATACGGATCCCATGATGATGCATACCGCGGCGATCGGAAAATGCAGCGCGATGATCCGAAGTGCGGGCTCTCCCATGCCAAGCATGTGCTCAGAAGCGTTGAAAAGTGCGAAGAGCTGTCTCGGGAAGATCTCAAATATGGCAGTGCCGACAGACATGATGGCCACCGCAAAGATCGTGGCGTAGCGCATGGTCCTGATCATGCGGATACGATTCCTGGCACCGTAATTGTATGCCACTATCGGCACCATGCCGTTGTTGAGTCCGAAGACTGGCATGAAGATGAAGCTCTGCAGCTTGAAGTATACGCCAAACACGGCGACTGCCGTGGAAGAAAAGCCGCCGAGAATCCGGTTCATCGCGAAGGTCATGAGGGAGCCTATGGACTGCATGATGATCGAAGGCAGGCCGACCTGGTAGATGCGTCCGATTATCCTGCCGTCAGGCCTGAAACCGCGGAATGAAATGGAAACCTCGGGGTTCTTTTTGAGATTCAGGATGATGGCCATGGCGGCGGCGACAATCTGGCCGAAGACCGTGGCTGCCGCTGCACCCGCTATCCCCATGCGCGGAGCGCCCAGGAGTCCGAATATGAGGATCGGATCGAGGATGATGTTGATGATCGCGCCGGTGCCCTGGGTGATCATGTTATAGATGGTCTTGCCGGTCGACTGCAGAAGCCGTTCAAAAATGATCTGCATGTAGATGCCGAAACTCATGACGCAGCAGATCGTGAGGTAGGTCACTCCGTAGTTATAGATGTTTTCACTGTCGGTCTGCAGGCGGTAAAAGGGCTTGACCAGGGTGAGACCGATTATCAAAAAGGCTACGTAGCTGAGTATGGCCAGGAATATGCCGTTGGTCGCGGACTTGTTGACGAGGTCGTAATCTTTTTCGCCAAGCGACTTGCTGAGCAGGGCGTTTACGCCCACGCCCATGCCTATTCCAAGCGCCATCATCAGCGTCTGCATGGGGAACGCCATCGACACCGCGGTCAGGGCGTCCTCCTCGATGCGTGAGACGAAGACTGAGTCCACGACGTTGTAAAGCGCCTGAACCATCATTGACAGCATCATCGGCACCGACATGGTTATCAGCAGTTTTCCGACGGGCATCGTGCCCATTTTGTTTTCTGTTTGTTCTTTCATATGGATTCCTTTTTTCCCCTTCTCCCCAATAATGTAAGCTATCTTTTTCATCTGGCATGCCATTAGAACCAGTAAAATCAATTCCTATATCTAAATCAATTTTTACTCCTTTATTTATATAATCCAAAAAAGTTATTTCATCTTTTATTGATGAATAATTATATATATTAAGTTTGTAGTCTAATGAAATTTGTTTGATAAAAAATATTTTACCATTTTTATTTTCATCAACAAGTTCATTTACATTTGTTTTTAATTCTCCTATACATTTATTTTTCCAATTATAAAA
>CALGGH010000069.1 GCA_937916415.1 uncultured Lachnospiraceae bacterium | reverse complement strand
TTCTGCGAATTCATCCTGCGCAATATGCTCAAGTTATTTCGTGACAGTTCCTAAGCGAAATTTTTAATTTTGCTTACTATATATGGAGTAATCAGGAGACATATGAGTCATGAACGAAACTGAACTTTTGGCAGAAATATTCAAGGTGTTCGGAGACGTCACCAGGCTTCGCATCATGCAGACGCTGATGGATGATGACCTGTGCGTGCAGGACGTGGCCGACAGGCTCGGGATGACTCAGTCAGCCATTTCGCATCAGCTCAAGAATCTCAAGAACTCCCATCTGGTCAAGGCCAGCCGCAACGGCAAGCAGATCATTTATTCCCTGGATGACGATCACGTGCGCACCATCATCGCCATGGGGATGGAGCACATACGTGAAGAGCATTAAAAGGGTGCACCTGGAATGATTCCCGGTGCACCTTCCTGTCCGTTTTAATTAATCCGCTGTCTTAATCAATCCTCTGTCTTAATCAATCCTCTGTCTTAATTAATCCCCTGTCTTATATTATCCTCTGTTTCTTGACCATCTGCACGAACTCATTATTATTCTTGGTTCTGGCAAACAGATCCAAAATATGGTCCACCGCGTCATCCGGCTTCAATGCGTTCAGCGAACGGCGGATGATGTTGATGGCCTCCAGCTCCTCCTGTGAGAGAAGCAGGTCCTCGCGCCTCGTGCTCGACTTGGGCAGGTCTATGGCGGGGAACACCCTCTTTTCGGAAAGCTTGCGGTCCAGCACCATTTCCATGTTGCCGGTACCCTTGAATTCCTCGTATACCACGTCGTCCATCTTGGATCCGGTCTCAACGAGCGCGGTGGCGAGTATCGTCAGGCTTCCGCCCTCCCTCATCTTCCTGGCTGCGCCGAAGAACCGCTTGGGCATGTGCAGCGCCGCGGGATCAAGACCGCCCGACAGCGTACGGCCCGAAGGCGACACGGTCAGGTTGTACGCCCTGGCCAGCCTCGTGATCGAATCGAGCAGGATCATTACGTCCTTGCCGTGCTCCACGAGCCTCCTGGCTCTCTCTATTACCATCTCGCTCACCCTCTTGTGATGCTCGGGAAGCTCGTCAAAGGTCGAGTAGATGACTTCCACGTTCCTGCCCTCGATGGCTTCCTTGATGTCGGTAACCTCCTCGGGACGCTCGTCGATAAGCAGGATGATCAGGTGTATGTCGGGATTGTTGTGCTTGACGGACCTGGCCACTTCCTTGAGCAGCGTGGTCTTGCCGGCCTTGGGAGGCGACACGATCATTCCTCTCTGTCCCTTGCCGACGGGGCAGATCAGGTCCATGATCCTCATGGACGAAGCCACGCCGGGATACTCCAGCTGTATCCTTTCGTTGGGAAAAACAGGGGTGAGGTCCTCGAAATTGGGCCTGCGCATGGCCACCTCGGGCGCATAGCCGTTGATGGTCTGCAGGAAAAGCAGTGCGCTGAACTTTTCGTTCTGAGTCTTGACCTTGGTCATGCCCTCGAGTATGTCGCCGGTCTTGAGTCCGAACCTCCTGATCTGTCCGGGAGCCACGTATACGTCGTTGTCTCCGGGCAGGTAATTTTCGCACCTGATGAAGCCGAAGCCGTCGGGCATTACTTCGAGGATGCCGTGAGCCTTCTGGCCGATCTCCTCGGGTGAGAATTCCTCCGGCCTGGTCCTCTCCACGGCATACCTGCCTTCCTGCTGGGACCTTCCGCCCTGCTGGCCTTCGTTTCTGGACGGCTGTCCCTCATTTCTGGCGGGCTGGGACTCTCCCCTGGACGGTTGTTCGGGCCTGGCAGGCTGGGAGTGACGCTGATCCCTGGCCGGTGCAGTGGGAACTCCGGCGGTCCTGCCGCCCTCCTCACTGTCCTTTTCAAGCATCAGGCTTATCACGTCTTCCTTTTTGGCACCGGCAGGTATCTTGATCTGTCTGGTCTTGGCCAATGCCTTCAGGTCTGCAAGCTTTAGTGTTTCATACTGTTCTCTCGTCATTATTTGATAATCTCCTCTATATAATCCGTGATTGCTTCCTTTCCGTCCTTATTCAGCGCCGAAAAGGTAAACACCAATGTTCCTTCCGTAAGCTTCAGCGAATTCTTGATCACGCTGATCTGTTTGTTCAGCTGGCTCCTCTTGATCTTGTCGGACTTGGTCAGTATGATGACCGGTTCGTATCCCCTGGCCCTGACCCAGTCATACATCATTTTGTCATTGTCCGAAGGCTCGTGACGTATGTCGATCAGCAGGAAAACCTGCCTAAGCGCCTCCGACTGATACAGATAGTCCTCGATCAGCTTGCCCCAGGTCTGTGCCACCTCCTTGCCGGCCTTGGCGTATCCGTAGCCCGGCAGATCCACCAGATAAAAGGCGTCGTTTATGTTGTAATAGTTGATGGTCTGCGTCTTGCCGGGAGTCTGTGAAGTCCTCGCATAGGCCTTTCGGTTCATCACCGCGTTGATCAGCGATGACTTGCCCACGTTGCTCTTGCCCGCAAAGGCTATCTCCGGCAGCTGATTCTTCGGCAGCGTGCTCGTCACCCCGCAGACGCATTCCAGGTTCACGCTCTTAATTACCATTCATTCACCTCGTCACCAGGCTTAAGTCCAGCACTTCCTTCATGTCCTTCACCGGAGTGATCTTTAGTCCTTCGGTGATCTCCTTGTCTATCTCCTCTAAGTCCTTTTCATTTTCCTTAGGGATGATAACATGTGTTATGCCCGCCTGTGATGCGGCCAGCAGCTTTTCCTTGAGGCCGCCTATGGGCAGGACCCTGCCCCTCAGCGTGATCTCGCCGGTCATCGCCAGGCGTCCCCTCACCGGTATCCCGGACAGGGCGCTCAGCATCGCCGTCGCCATGGTGATGCCTGCCGAAGGTCCGTCCTTGGGCACCGCGCCCTCGGGTATGTGCATGTGGATGTCCGATTTCTGAAAAGTCTTTTGGTCCACTCCGTACATGCCGGCTATCGACCTCACGTAGCCAAGTCCCGCCTGAGCCGATTCCTTCATCACGTCGCCCATCTGGCCGGTCAGCGAGAGCTGTCCGTGCCCGGGACATACGTTGACCTCTATCTCAAGGGTGTCGCCGCCCACGCTGGTCCATGCCAGTCCGCGGACTATGCCTACCTGATCAGCCTTGTCCGCCTTGTCCCTGACGAACTTGACCTTGCCGAGATAGTCCTTCAGGTTGGATGAGCTCACCCTGATGAGTTCGCTCTCCCTGCCCGCCTCCCGGCGTTCGAGTATCTTTCGCGCCACCTTGCGGCAGAGCTCGCCGATCATTCTCTCCAGGCCCCTGACTCCGGCCTCCCTGGTATAGCCGCCGATGATCTTGCGCAGGGCGCCGTCGGTGATCGTCATGTCGTCCATGGTCAGGCCGTTTTTTTCAAAGCACTTGGGCACCAGATGCTCCTTGGCTATGTGGAACTTCTCATTGGCCGTGTAGCTGCTGACCTCTATGATCTCCATGCGGTCCAGCAGGGGCCTCGGGATATCCGCGGCATTGTTGGCCGTGCAGATGAACATCACCTGGCTCAGATCCACGGGAAGCTCCACATAATGATCCCTGAACTTCACGTTCTGCTCCGAATCCAGCACCTCCAGCAGCGCCGACGACATATCGCCCTTGTAGTCAGAGCTCACCTTGTCTATCTCGTCTATGAGCATCAGAGGGTTTTTGACCCCCGCCTGCCTGAGTCCGTTCACGATCCTGCCGGGCATCGCGCCCACGTAGGTGCGTCTGTGTCCCCTGATCTCGGCCTCGTCTCTCACTCCGCCCAGGCTGATGCGCACGTAATGCTTGTCCAGTGCTTCGGCAACGCTCCTGGCTATCGAGGTCTTGCCCGTGCCGGGAGGGCCCACCAGGCATATGATGGGACTGTCGCCATGGGCGTTGAGTATCCTGACCGCCAGAAATTCGAGTATCCTCTCCTTCACCTTGGTCAGTCCGTAATGATCCCTGTTTAGGATCTCCTCGGCCAGCTTAATATCCTCCCTGTCGGATGAGACCTTGTCCCAGGGAAGCTCCAGCAGCGTCTCTACGTATCCCCGCTCCACGGCTATCTCGGAGCTGTAGCCGCTCATCTTGCGGAGCCTGTTTATTTCCTTGGTAATCTTGGCCTTGACCTCGTCGGAAGCCTCCAGCGTGTCGCATGCTTCCTGCATCTGATCGATCTCGGCCTTGTCGTCGCCGACGCCCAGCTTTTCCTCGATCGTGCGCATCTGCTCCCTCAGGAAGTACTCCTGCTGGTTCTTGTCGACGCGTTCCTTGACGTCCTTGGCCAGGTCAGCCCTGATGCGCGCCACGGATATCTCGTTCTGCATGATGCCGCACAGCGCCGTGTATCTCTCCTTGAGGTTCACCGCCTCGAGGATCTGCTGCTTCAGCGAATACTGCACCGGCAGGTTGATCGCTATCTGATCTATGAGCCTGCCCAGGTCCGCGGCCTCGTTGACGTGCCCCTCCAGGCTCCTGCCTACCTTGGGAAAAACGGTCACGTATTCCCTGAACGCATCGCCGAGGTCACGGACCATGGCGATCTCGGTCTCCAGGTCCACGCCTTCGCGTTCATCCTCTTCCTGAACCACGCGCACGTCCGCAGTCAGGTATCCGTCCACATCCGAAATCCCCCGGAGGTATCCCCTGTTACGGCCCTCCGCCAGCACCCTGATCACGCCTCCGGGCATCTTGAGCAGCTGGTTGATCTTGACGACGCAACCTAACGTAAAAAGATCTTCGATCCCGGGTTCATCCTGGTCCACGTCCCTTTGCGTCACGCAAAAAAGCCTGGCCTCATTCATCATGGCCTTTTCCACCGCCTGTATGGACTTGGGACGGTTCAGGTCAAAATGTATGATCATGTCCGGTAATATGGTTAGTCCGCGCAATGCCACGGCGGGGACCGATATAGTGTTGTCTGTATTAGGTTGATTCATAAAGGTACGGAAAAATACCGGGGCAAGCCCCTGAACACGTTGTGAACTGAGATGTGCCATAAATCAGGCACCTTGATCAAAAACCACGTAAAAGCAAACGTCTGCTTTCCTTATGGCTGGGAATGGCCTGTCAACGATCAGGCCACTCCCGACCTGTATACCAGTCTGGGTTCTCCCGACATTTCGACCGCCTCCGCGGTCATCACGCATTCTGAAATGTCACCATCGGAAGGTATCTTGTACATCACGTCCATCATAGCCTTTTCCATGATGGTTCGCAAGCCCCTGGCACCGGTTTTTCTTTCAAATGCCTGATGGGCTATGCTGTCGATGGCTTCATCGGTAAAGGTAAGCTTGACCTCATCCATCTCAAAAAGCTTCTTGTACTGCTTGACCAGGGCATTCTTGGGCTCCACGAGAATGCGCTTCAGGGCTTCCTCGTCCAGTCCCTGCAGGGCCACGTTGATCGGCACCCTGCCCACGAACTCCGGGATCAGGCCGAACTTGATCAGGTCCTGGGTGGAGACTTCCTTCAGCAGGTCATCCAATGCCTGGGAATTCTTGCCCGTGACCTCGCCGCCAAAACCTATGGATCCGCGGTCAAGCCTGTCCTCGACGATCTTCTCCAGGCCGTCGAAGGCTCCGCCGCATATGAATAGTATGTTGGACGTGTTGATCTGGATCAGCTCCTGATGGGGATGCTTCCTGCCGCCCTGCGGGGGAACGCTGGCATCGGTGCCCTCTATTATCTTAAGCAGCGCTTGCTGCACGCCCTCACCCGACACGTCCCTGGTGATGGACACGTTCTCGCTCTTTTTGGTTATCTTGTCGACCTCATCGATGTAGATGATGCCGAGCTCAGCCCTCGAAATGTCATAGTCCGCGGCCTGGATCAGCTTAAGCAGTATGTTCTCCACGTCCTCGCCCACGTATCCGGCCTCGGTCAGCGTGGTGGCGTCAGCTATCGCGAAGGGCACGTTGATGATCTTGGCCAGCGTCTGGGCCAGGTAGGTCTTGCCGGAACCTGTGGGGCCCATCATCAGGATGTTGGATTTCTGCAGCTCGACGTCGTCGTCACCCGATTTCATCCTGGATGTCACCCTCTTGTAATGATTGTAGACCGCCACGGACAGCACCTTTTTGGCCTCATCCTGACCTATCACGTACTCGTCCAGGAATTCCTTGATCTGCACGGGCTTGAGCAGGTTGATGTCCACGTTGCCGCCAAACTCCGGCTCCTCGTCCAGGTCCAGCTCGTCGAGTATGTCCACGCAGATGTCCACGCATTCATCGCAGATGTATACTCCGGTAGGACCCGATATCAGCTTTCTGACCGCATCCTGCGGCTTGCCGCAAAACGAGCACTTAATCTGTTTGTCTATCCTGGGACTCATTTTTTGTTATCCTTTTCCTTTTCCTTATCCTTATCCTTGCCCGATTCGTCGGCACGTCTCGTGATCACCGTGTCTATCAGGCCGTATTCCCTGGCTTCCTCAGCCGTCATCCAGTTGTCTCTCTCGGTGTCCTCGGCCACGGTCTCATAGGGCTTGCCGGTGTTCTCGGCCAGTATCCTGTTGAGCTTTTCCTTGGTGCGCAGGATGTGCCTGGCGGCGATCTCGATCTCGGTCGCCTGACCCTGTGAACCGCCCGAAGGCTGATGGATCATGATCTCCGCATTGGGCAGTGCCATGCGCTTGCCCTTGGCTCCGCCTGACAGGAGGAACGCTCCCATGCTGGCTGCCATGCCTATGCAGATCGTGGACACGTCGCACTTGACGTACTGCATCGTGTCATATATGGCCATGCCGGCAGTCACGGAACCGCCGGGGCTGTTGACGTACAGGTGAATGTCCTTCTCGGGATCCTGAGCTTCCAGAAAAAGGAGCTGTGCCACGATCACGGACGCCGTGCTGTCGTTCACTTCTTCACCCAGGAAGACGATGCGGTCCTCGACCAGCCTTGAATAAATGTCGTATGAACGCTCTCCGCGTGAGGTGCGCTCTATTACGTAAGGAATTAACGGCATGTCTGTACCTCTCTTTCGCTTTTTACTTTTCTACGGCGTTTTCAGCCAGGAACTCGGCGGCATTGCGGATCTTCAGGTCATCGCGGATCATCTTTGCCACGTCCTCGGTCACGTCTTCCCTGAGTTTCTCTATGTCCTGACCATACGCCTCTGCCATGGTCTTAAGCTCTTCCTCATACTGCTCGTCGGTAACCTCGAGCTTCTCTGCCTCGGCTACGGCTTCGAGCACGAGACGGCTCCTGATGCGGGTCTCCGCCTGAGGCTCTATCTGCTCCATCATCTTTTCCCTGGTGGCGCCGGTGTGCTGTACGTACTGGTCGAAGGACATGCCCTGATACATGAGCCGCTGGGCAAACTCATTGAGCATGCGCTCCTTCTGTGCCTCGAGCATGGGGCCGGGAATCTCAATCTCGGCGTTCTCAACCGCTGCCGAAACCGCAGCTTCCTCCCAGGCTTCGCGTGCTTCCTTTTCGCGTCTTTCCTCCAGATTCTTGCGGATGTCAGCCTTGTACTCCTCGAGGGTCTCAAACTCCGACGCGTCGGAAGCAAAGTCGTCATCCAGCTCAGGCAGCTCGTCGTACTTGATCTCGTTCACCATGCACTTAAAGGTAGCGTCCTTGCCCGCTAGGTCCTCAGCATGATAATCCTCGGGGAAGGTCACGTGTATCTCGCACTCCTCGCCTATCTTCTGTCCGATCAGCTGATCCTCGAATCCGGGAATGAAGCTGCCGGAGCCTATCTTTAATGAATAATCTCCGCCCTTGCCGCCTTCGAAGGGAACTCCGTCCACGAATCCCTCAAAGTCAAGCAGGATCGTGTCGCCGTCCTGAACCGGCCTGTCGGTAACGGTGATCTGACGGGCGTTTTTCCTACGCTCCCTCTCCAGGACCTCATCCACGTCCTCATCGGTAACCTCGGTGCTGATCTTGTCGATGACCACGCCCTTGTACTCGCCCAGCTTAACCGGGGGCTTGAGTGCCACGGAAGCGGTATATATGAAGGGCCTGCCCTTTTCGATCTGTTCAATGTCAACCACGGGTGAGGACACGATCTCCTCTCCGGACTGATCGCAGGCCTCCTCGATGGTCTCCCTGATCAGTATGTCGCTGGCGCGGTCATAGAAGACCTCAGGGCCGTACATCTTCTCGATCATCCGTCTCGGCACCTTGCCCTTGCGGAATCCGGGCACGCTCATCTTGGACTTATCCTTCTGATAAGCCTCCTCTATCGCCTTTTCAAGCTTCTCGGCTTCAACCTCAATGGTGAGCAGTGCCATGCTGCCTTCCTGTTTCTCTACGGATACGTTCATTGGTATTCCTCCTGGAAAAAGATTTCACTCCGATTCGATGAAATCCATGAATCAGAAACAAGGATCTGTAAATAATCAGCCTGATCAGCCTGCGAAGCTCGTCCTTCGCACCGTAGCCGGCCAGACGATTTATGATTATAACATAGAAAAAAAGTAAATACAAGAAAAGTGCCGTTTCTTATGGTATCATAAGTATAAATATTTATCGTAGACGCATTAAAGAAATGCGTTTACGATAACTGCTCCGCAAGGATGCGCACGGATTTGCACCGGAAACATGCGGCCTTCAGCCGCGCAAATCCGGCGCAGGAAACGAACTCCGGTCATTCCGGGCCGGATCCCGTCCATCAGGCGCACGAGGAGTCAAAAAAATGGAGATAGAACGCAAATACACGATCAAAAAAATGCCCGAAGACCTGGATTCTTATGAATCCAAAAAAATAGAGCAAGCCTACCTGTGCAGGGAACCCGTGGTCAGGGTCCGCAGGTCGGGTGACAAATTCTACATGACCTACAAGGGCAGCGGCATGGTCGCCAGAGAGGAATATAACCTGCCCCTGACGGCGGAAGCCTATGAACACCTCCTGGCCAAGGCGGACGGGCGCGTGATCACCAAGACCAGGCACCTGATTCCGCTCTCAGATCCGCGCTTCAGGGACGGGTACGTCCTGCCAGAGGGCTGCAGCCTCACGGTGGAGCTGGACGTCTTTGAGGGAGACCTTTCCCCGTTAGTCATGGCGGAGATCGAATTTCCCGACACGGAAGCAGCGGACGCCTACGTCCCCGAGGACTGGTTCGACGCGGACGTGTCCGAGGACCGCAGGTACCACAACGTCAACATGGCCTACGGTGACTGACCTCCCCGCGGGAGCTTCATTCACCCTGCAGGGCCGACTCAGCGTCATCCAGCGACTTGTAGCCGTAGAGCCTGGCGGTGTTCTCCATGGTCATGTAGGTGAGGTTTCGCCCCTCACGGGCCAGCCTTACTATGAAGGCTCCGTACATCCCCAGCATTTCATCAGAATACGTCATGAGCTCGCCCCTCAGATAAGTCTCATATGAGGTGTCAAACTCAGTGTCCTCGGCGGTATGTATCGACCTGGCGTTTCCGGCCATCCCCGGATATTCCCCGGCAAATTCTTCCATCCAGCCCACCTGCACGCCGACGATCTCCTCTATGATGGCACGCTTGTCATCATCGATCGCGGGCAGGCTGTCCTTGATCTCAGCGTACTTGTGCGGCGCGGTGCTCTCTTCCATGCGGCCGTACTTTTCCATGATCGGATTCCATCCGGCGGCCACGGAGGCCTCGAAGTCCTCAGCGTACCTAAGCAGCATGTCCGCGTCCCAGGTCAGGTACTGCGACGACCTCATGATGTTGAAGGTCGGGAAGTTGTCCTGGCAGTCGGCCCTGCCGCCCTCATTGATGACCTTGTCAAAGGCCTTCCATTCATCCTCGACCACCCTTTTGACGAGTTCGTTCTTATTCAGTTCCATTATCACGTCCTCCATGTAGCGCTTCGGCACGGATATCAGGCCCTGCCTGACCATGACCTCCTGGAGTGCGATGCTCAGGGCGTCGATCTCAGTCATGACGGGCCTCATCTGCGCGTCGGTTGGATCCTCGAATGACAGGCAAGCGGCCTGTTCATATGCTCGCCTTACCTTATTATATACGTCAGCATCCAGGTCCCTTAGTCCGCGGAACGTCCATTTGTCATGCGGCAGGAACCGTCCGGCGAGACAGTAACGGATGCGCGCGGCATTCTTAAGGCCCTCCATGAGCAGCGCGTCCGCGGCCAGCGGGTCGTTCCTGCGCTTCATCCTCAGGTAATTGTACTGGGCATTTTGTGAAAAAAGGGCCGCCTCCTGCATGAGCATGGCCGTACGCCTCTCCCCGTCATAGTATTTGGAAAGCCTGGCCCTGAGAGCCGTAAAGCTGCCTTCGGGATCGTTGAATACCTCGCCGTTGGTCAGTGCGGCCAGGGCATACTGCGGGGCATCATTCATGAGCTCGTCAGTCAGACGGTTCAGCTCATCTTCATCCGGGCCGACCCCAATGGCGGCATCCGCACCGCCCTCCATGACGGCATCTGCATCCGGGCGGACCGGCGGATCAGATTCGTTCGAATAGCATATGTTATCGTTCAACCTGATTCCCGTGATCCGGGCTACGTAGTCATAGGTCCAAAAGACACCCCGGCGTCCTTTTTGGATGCTCGAAACATCAGGCTTAAAACCATGGAAACTCTTGATTTCACTGGCTTTCTTCAATAATTCATCCTGCAATTTTTGACCGTACTGGTCATAGGTTTTTCGGTCATTTATGAGTAAAATAACACCCGGTCCCCAATCATGGTCCCTGGAAGTGACGTCGTCATAGCCATACGCGTCCGAACCCTCTCCAAAGAGTCCCGCGCACGTCTTATCAGTCAGTTCCGGGAAGGAGCTTTCGATCATCGGTCGGATCACTTCCCCGTAATATGCCCTGCACAGTTCCAGTCCCGTCAGCAGCACGTCAGGCTTGCGGGCGCCCGTGCCTGCCTGAGCGTTTTGCAGCCTCTGCCTGGCCGCCTCTAAGTTGTCACGCACCCTGTAGTAATAGTCGATGCGTCCAAGATTACGCTCGATCGCGTCCAGTGCTTCCGCGTAGTACCTGATGGCCTCGCCGTCGTCGCCCTTCATCGAATTCAGGTCACCAAGGCCGTTTAACGCCGCGGCCAGGTGCGTCCCGTTTTCGTTTCTTTCATGGAAAATCTCCACCGCCTTCAGCAGGTGGTCCCCGATCTGTTCAAGCACCGTGGGATCGCGTGACTCAGGATCGCCGGCCTGCAGCGCTCCGATCATGCTGTTGCCCAGGTTCGCATGGGTGACGGCGAGCTCAAATCTTTTTTCGGGATAGAGCTTCACGATGGCCATGGCCCGGTTCAGCCGGTCTATGGCCGCTTCATACATGCCCGCCTCCTGGCAGACCAGGCTCTCGTTGTTGTAGAGGCTTGCGAAGTCGAAGGCCTCCGGGACCAGCAGGCTGTCATATATGGCCTCGGCCTTGGCGTACCTGTCCAGCGATTCCTCAAGCCTGCCAGCCGCCCTCAGGGCATTGGCCAGGTTAAGGAGCGTCGTGGCATAATGCACGGATCCCGTCTCCTCGGCGCCATCAAGTATCTCCAGGGCCTTTTCGCCATACATGATGGCACGGTCATAGTCACAGGTCTCACGGTAGTATCCGATCATCTCATTTAAAATGAAGATCACGGCGGCATCGTCGTTTTCGCCTATCGCGGTGCGAAGCGCTCCCTCCAGGTACGGCTCGACCTCGGATATGCGGTTTTGTTCAAAAAGATAGTCCAGTCCCGTCCTGAATTCATCCAAGTTCATCATGCGCGTCCCTCCACCACGTCGATCGCCCACCTGACTGTGGACATCGCATCCGGAGCGTAATGGTCAGCCCCTATCGAATCTGCATACTCCTGAGTGAGCACGGCTCCCCCGACCACGACCTTGACGCCGGGAGCCATCTCCCTGAGCTGCCTGATGGTCTCAGCCATGGCGGGCACGGTAGTCGTCATCAGCGCCGAGAGTCCGACCATCGGCGTGCCGAAGCGTACCGCTTCCCCTACCACGACCTCCGGCGGCACGTCCTTGCCGAGGTCCAGCACGTCGAAGCCATAGTTTTCCATGATCAGCTTGACTATGTTCTTGCCTATGTCATGTATGTCGCCGTGCACGGTGGCTATCACGAACTTGCCCCTGGACGTTCCGGCCGTCTCGGGATGGGCGGCGAAGTCCTGCTTGATCACCTCAAAGGCGCTCTGGCTCGCTTCGGCGCTCATCAGCAGCTGGGGAAGGTACGTTTTTTTTGCCTCAAAGCCTTGACCAACTCGGTCAAGAGCGGGAATTATGTCCTGATTTACAATGTCCAGGCTATCTCTGCCATCCTTGATATATTGGGCAGTGAGGGTAGCCGCCTGTTCCTTCAGTCCCTTCACTATGGCCGTGGAAAGCGCTGACGCGGCACCCTCTCCAGATGCTCCTCCGGTGCCCGTTCCGCCTGATGCACCCGTTCCGCCCTGACCGGATCCGCCATTTTTGCCGTCATTTGACGTCTGAGCGGGTGCTGATGCAGCCGCACTTGCAACCGCCTGTTTTTTGTCGGCATAATCCGTGGCAAACCCAATGTAATCGGCGCAATTCTCGTCCATGTCATGCAGGGCGCGGAATGCGAAATAGGTCTTTTTCATTTCCACGGAGCCGGGATTCATGATCGCCGCGCTCAGTCCCTCCTCCAGCGCCAGGCCAAAGAACGTGGACGTCACCAGTTCCCTCTCCGGCAGGCCAAAGGATATGTTGGACACGCCCAGCGAAGTGTTGCAGCCCAGCTCCGTGCGTATCGCATGCAGTGATCCGAGCGTGGCCAGGGCCGCCCTGCCATCCGCGCTGATGGTCATGGCCAGGGTGTCAAAGAGCAGGTCCTTGCGGCCTATGCCGTACCTGGCGGCCTCGGCTATGATGTTACGGGCTATGTCCACGCGCCTTTCGGCGGTATCGGGTATGCCGTCCTCATCCAGCGTAAGTGCCACTATCATGCCTCCGTACTTGGCGGCAAGGGGGAAAACGGCATTCATGACCTCTCTCTTGCCGTTCACCGAATTGATCAGAGGCTTGCCGTTATAGACCCTGAGGGCCCTTTCCATCGCTTCCACGTCCGTGGTGTCTATCTGCAGCGGCAGGTCGATTATCGCCTGCAGTTCCTTGGTGACCTCGGTCAGCAGCGCGGGTTCGTCTATCTCGGGCAGGCCGACGTTTACGTCCAGCACGTGCGCGCCCTTTTCCTGTTCGTCGAGTCCCACCTGCAGCACGTGTCCCACGTCGTGATCCCTGAGCGCCTGCTGAAAGCGCTTCTTGCCGGTAGGATTGATGCGCTCCCCTATGAGTACCGGCGATCCGCCAAACCTGACCGCATGAGTATATGAGGATATCCAGCTGATCTCCTTGTCAGTGATCGGATTGTCAGCCAGGATCCGTTCCTCATCCGGCAGCGTGGCATTCACGGTCTCCCGTACGTATTCGGGCGTCGTGCCACAGCAGCCTCCCATGACCCTGACGCCCATGGAAGCATACTCCGCCATCAGGCCCGCGAATTCATCAGGCATCACGTCGTACACCGTCTCGCCGTCCACGGACCTGGGCAGGCCTGCGTTGGGCTTGAGTATCACCGGCACGGATGAGAGCCTCACGTAGCTTTCCACTACCGGGCGAAGCTGCGCGGGACCCAGGGAGCAGTTGGCCCCGATGGCCGTGGCTCCCATGCCCTCGAGCATGGCTATCATCGCCGCCGGATCGGCGCCCGTCATCAGCTTGCCGTCATCACCGTATGCATTGGTCACGATCACCGGCAGGTCGCTGTTCTCGCGTGCCGCCAGCAGTGCCGCCTTGGTGTCATAGCTGTCGTTCATGGTCTCGATCGCGATCAGGTCCACGCCGTGATCCGCGCCGATGCGCACTGTCCTGGCGTATATTTCCACGGCCTCCTCGAAGTCCAGGTCTCCGTAGGGCGCAAGAAGCCTGCCGATCGGGCCTATGTCCAGGGCCACGAACTTCTGCTGCGTGCCCGTGGACTGCTTCATGGCGGAACGCACGTTATCTATGGCTGCCCTGACGAGCTCGTCCAGCTCGCCTTCGCCAAACTTCAGCGAATTGGCGCCGAAGGTATTGGCGTATACAACGTTGCTGCCCGCATCATAGTATGCCCTGTGCAGCCCCGTGATGACGTCCGGATGCGATACGTTCCACCTCTCGGGCAGTTCGCCCGGCTTCAGTCCCTTTTTTTGCAAAAGGGATCCCATGCCCCCGTCCAGGTAAGTCAGATGGTTATGCAGGTATTCCTTGAAATCAGACATTTCATTCTCCAATAAGACAGGCCATTATGCCAAACGTTAACATGTTAAGCATCATTAGGGAAGCATCCAATAACGGCTGTTACGGATTTGGACGGGCTCATGAGCAGGCTCTCGTTCAGCGTGATCCCCACCAGGTGTCCGCAGTCCAGCAGCACCATGAATTCCTTCTGTACTGTCAGGGGCAGGTCGCCATAGCCCGGTGAAAACCTGGGCCTGCACCCGAGTCCCCTTGCGGCCATTTCGGCCTTTATCCCGTCACCAAACAGGTCACAGGCCGCCTCGACCCTTTCCGCGCCCAGCGCCTGCATGATCAGCGCCTTGGACGGCGAAATGCGGTTGTATTTGGCGATCAGCCTGTCGATGCCTACTCCGACCGTGGCCGCCATCAGCACGGCCTCCGTGCAGCCCTTCATTATGCGGGCAAAAGCCCTGGATCCGTGCACGTCAAAGGGCATCACGGGCATGTCGCCGTCCCAGCCGACGCGTACGTGACGATAGCACACCTTGTAGTTCAGGACCGGACGGGCCTCTTCCATGCACTCGTCGATCAGCATGCGCACGCTGCCGGTGCCCTCGCTCAGCTCCTCGTCCGGTGCCACGGACCCGCGCGAGAGCATCATGCCGCCATAGCGCATTACCTCGCCGTAATCCACGTTCGCCAGGGAGTCATGCCCGGCCGGATCATATGTTTTAAGCTGTATGGGTTCGATGTCACTCATCTGCTCGCTCTGCACCCGTCCGGCCTTACTGCGGGATTAAATCCCGCCACGTCCCGCGACCCTCATTACTTTCCCTCGAAATTCTTGCCCAGGATGTCCGAAAGGTTCCTCATTATGCCTGCGGCGACCTCGGGCTTGTTCATCGAGTAAACGTGCACGTTGGTAATGCCGTTGGCATACAGGTCTATGATCTGGTCGGTTGCATAGATGATGCCGGCCTGCGTCATCGCGGCCGGATCGGACCCGAACTTGTCGACCAGGCTCCTGAACCTGTACGGCATGAAGGAACCGGACAGCTTGATCGCACGCTCGACCTGATTGGCCCTGGTTATCGGCATTATGCCGGGCAGGACGGGAACCGTGATCCCCGCTTCCCTGATCTTGTACATGAAATTAAGAAAAAGCGAGTTGTCAAAGATCATCTGGGTGGTCAAAAAGTCCACGCCGCAGTCGACCTTTTCCTTGAGACGGTCGATGTCCTCCCTCTGGGACGCGCTCTCGGGGTGCACCTCCGGATAGCAGGCCGCGCCTATGCAGAAGTCTGCGCCCGAAGCCTTGACGTCATTGATCAGTTCATAGGCATACCTGTAATCCCACTTGCTCCTGTCGCTGTTCTCCAGCTCGGGAGTCAGGTCGCCCCTAAGCGCCATCACGTTTTTAATGCCCGCCTCCTGCATGTCGCTGATCCTCTGACGCACCGTTTCCCTGTCCGATGAAACGCACGTCAGGTGCGCAAGCATCGGAATGTTAAATCTTTCCTTAATATTCTTCGCTATATCAAGCGTGAATCTGCTGGTTCCGCCGCCCGCTCCGTAGGTCACGCTCATGAATGCGGGCTTAAGAGCCGCGATCTCCTCGGTAGCGGTCCGTACGGATTCGTATGAGCTTTCCTTTTTGGGAGGAAATACCTCAAACGACAGCGAAAGCCTGTCCTCCCTGATGATGTCGATGATCTTCATTAGTTCTCTCCTTTTATATTATCATGTGCCCCAAAGGGCGGGCATCAATAGTCAAAACACGCGTTATCGCATGAACGGATTGAAGTACCGGAACCTGGAGCCGTCCATGAAGGTCACGCATGTCGCCACCGCCATGAACGCGAGGACCCTGGTGTCATAGGTCAGCATGCCCGTGATGGACCAGCATAGGGGCATCTCCGAGGGCATGTCCCGGGAGTCCGACTATCCCGCCGACTATCGGCCCATAGACGGCCGCAATGAACGCTAACAGTCCTGCCCTGACCTGCAGCGCGGTATTGGGCACGATCAACGCTCGGATCTGCGCTCGGTTATTCCTTTTTTTTTGGATGCGCCGATTAAGCCGCGTTTGTTATTCCTATATATCATAGGGATATTATAGGTTTTTTGTCAAATCACTCCATTTTCAGCGAAAAATCATCAAATGTAGCCCAGCTTTCAGGATTGCAGCTGACGTAGGCTCCTATGGTCACGGTCTCTCCGGCCGACAGTTCGATGCCGGTGATCTCGGGATTCTTCCATTTGACCCATCCGTCCAGCGTGACGGGATCAGACTTATGCTCCTTGCCGGCAGCATTTACCGCATATATGAATATCTCGGCGTCATCCCTGAAATCTCCGCCCTGCATCCAGGCGTCCAGACGGTATTTGCCGGCCCTGTCCACCATGATCTCCTGCTCTATCTTAAACTCCATCGCAGACTTGTCCCAGAAATGGAACGCCACGTCTCCGGTGTGTGCGTCCGCGGACTTATTCTGGTAATCCGTGGGATCGCCCGCGGTCATGCTCTCAACCCTCCAGCAGCCGTGATCCTCATCTTCAAAGGAAGGATCCTGCACGAGATTCTGATTGGCGACGTTTACAGTGGCCTCCACAGTGAGATTTCCGTCCTCATCCGTCTGAAGGTTTCCCGAGACGCCCGTTTCGCCCAGATCGATCCTGCCGGGTATGGTAAAGGTCCCCGTTTGGTTTGCATCAAATGCGGACAGCGCATCCTCATCCCAGGTCACGCTCAGTTCATCAGTGCAGTCAGGATCCGTCCAGACGGCCGATATGCCATCAGGCAGCTTAAGCTCGTCCCCGGGCAGCATGTCGATCACGACTTCCTCAACCTGCTGTACTTCATTATGCCGGCCCTGTGCGCCATATTTCAGATATTTGAAAACAGCCAGGGAGGGCAGTTCCCTGCCATCGAAGTCAAAGAAAGCCTGATTCTCCCATGAGCAGCCGCCGTAATACTTGCCCGCGTCATCGGGATCGTATTCGGCAGCGTAGCTTGACGCCCATCCCGAGCCGTATTGTTCCCAGGCCTGTTCCCTGGTGCCTGACTCAGGATTGACGGGGATCCAGGCTCCTTCCCAGTAAAACACGCCCATAGCTCCGGCTTCACTGGCCGCGGCGCACACGTCGCGCACGCACGTGGCCTGTCCCTGGACGCTGATCGGATATCCTTCCACCGCATTGCCGTCAGACACGCTGTTGCCCGATCCGTCGCCGTCCTCGGCGGTATACATGTAAGAGGTTTCCATAACGCACGTTTTTACGTTATGATCAGCACTTATTTTTTTCAGCACTTCAGTCATGTTGTCCATTCCGCCATGCCAGTAGGGATAATACGACACGCCGAACACGTCGTAATCCACCCCGTATTCATCCAGCCTGTCCGCGATCCGGTAGATGCCGTCGGGATCGTCTATGCCGGTATAATGCACGGTCACGGCCATGTCGCGTCCAAGTTCCGCGGATACGTCCCTGACCGCCTGCGAACCGTATTTAAGCAGCTCGGCTATGTCCTTGAATGCCGTCCGCCCGGAAAGCCCGTAGTTGATCTCGTTGCCGATCTGTACCATCGTGACCCTGGCTCCTGCGTTCAGTATGGTGCGAAGGCTTTCGCAGGTATAGTCATATAACGCTTGTTTTTGATCGTTTACGCGCATGTTGTTCCATGCCTTAGGCCGCATCTGCTTGTTGGGATCCGCCCAAAAGTCGGAATAATGGAAATCCACGCAGAGGTCCATGCCATGCTCCGCGGCCCTTCTTCCCAGCTCCGCGGCCGTCTCCGCCGTACAGTTGCCTCCGCCGTAGCCGTGGCCGTCCGCATCATACGGATCGTTCCAGACCCTCACGCGGATGCAGTTGATGCCATTGTCCGCCAGAATCTTAAAAAGGTCCTGTTCGCTCCAGTCACCGTCAGTGCCACTTGCAGGCCTCTGATAGTACTTCACGCCGCAGGCTTCCTCGACCGGCAGGCTCGATACGTCCATGCCCCTGATGAAGTCGTCCGAAATCCCGTCGATGGCGGAGACGAATATCTCATCATCCGACTTTCCGGACGGAAGCTCGGGAAAATACGTCTGCCCTGCGACCGTCTGCCCGGCCGCCGATCCCTCGTCCGCACTTCCGGCCACGTCTCCATCGCCACCGCCATCAGAAACTCCGTCCGCAGAGCCGTCCTCCGCCCGGCCGCCGGCCTGATCTCCTGCCGCGTCCCGTCCGCCGGCCTCCGT
>CALGGH010000068.1 GCA_937916415.1 uncultured Lachnospiraceae bacterium | reverse complement strand
GTCAAAATTGAGCGAAAAAATGGAAATTTCGGAAGCATTTTCCACATACGACGGCAAAATAGTTGATTTTTTCGCTGTCACCTGCTACAATACCCACAATTTTTAACAGAAAGATGAGTGCCAATGTATTGTTACTGATAGCAACAAAGGCGCTGCATTTACCTGATGAGGAGGGTATTATGAAACATTTATCGCTTAAGCTCCTTGCGGAAACTGTCGCAGGAAGAAGAAGAGCACTTAAGTATTCACAGGCACAGGTGGCTCAGAAGACCGGGATCAACCGCTCTATACTGTCCAGACTTGAAACGGAAGATTACAGTCCGTCTGTAGATCAGCTCCTCTCACTTGCGGAAGTTCTTGATTTTAATATCTCTGATGTGATAGAAGAAGACGTGCCCGGATCTGTACCTGCAGGCAGGAATAAGGTCGTGATCGCAGGCACAGGTTATGTAGGCCTGTCTCTTGCAGTCCTTCTGTCTCAGCACAACGACGTAACTGCCGTTGATATCATTCCTGAAAAGGTTGATAAGATCAATTCCTGGGAGAGCCCGATCCAGGATGAGTATATAGAGAAGTATATGGCAGAGCATGAGGAAAGAGGGCTGTCCTTAAGGGCAACTACGGATGCGCTGCCGGCATATGCGGATGCGGACTTCATTGTCGTGGCAGCGCCTACCAATTATGATCCAAAGACCAACTTCTTCGACTGCTCGGCGGTAGAGAGTGTACTTACACTTATCAGGTCAGCTTCCGCAGACCGGGATGTGAAGCCGACCGTTGTCATAAAGTCTACGATACCTGTTGGATATACTGTATCTGTAAGGGACAAGCTTGGCATGGACAATATCATATTCAGTCCGGAGTTTTTAAGAGAGAGCAAAGCGCTTTATGACAATCTGTATCCGAGCAGGATCATCGTAGGTGCGGACGAGACCAATATGGAGGCTGCTGAAACATTTGCCTCACTCCTTGAGCAGGGAGCCATAAAAACAGGCATACCTGTACTGTTCATGAATACTACCGAGGCTGAAGCTACCAAGCTGTTTGTCAATACTTATCTTGCGCTGCGCGTTTCCTACTTCAATGAGCTCGATACATATGCAGAGGTCAAGGGCCTTAAGACAGCTCCGATCATCAAAGGCGTATGCCTTGATCCCAGGGTGGGAGATTATTATAACAATCCGTCGTTCGGCTACGGCGGCTACTGCCTGCCTAAGGATACGAAGCAGCTGCTTGCCAACTATTCGGACGTGCCGGAAAACCTGATAGAGGCCATCGTCAATGCGAACCGTACCCGCAAGGACTTCATTGCCGACAGGGTGCTGCATACGGCAGGATATTATGAGGAAAGCGAACAGTATGACAGCGCCAGGGAAAAGGCAATATGCGTGGGAGTTTACAGGCTGACCATGAAGAGCGGATCCGATAACTTCCGCCAGTCCTCCATACAGGGCATCATGAAGCGCATCAAGGCAAAGGGCGCTTCGGTCATCATATATGAGCCTACCCTTGAAAACGGGACCACCTTCTTTGGCAGTGAGATCGTCAATGACCTGGAGGAGTTCAAGAAACGTTCCAACGCGATCATCGCCAACAGATATGAGCCCGCCCTGGATGACGTCATCGACAAGGTCTATACCAGGGACATATTCCGCAGGGATTAAGCTGATGCCGCGGGAAACGCCATGACCGGCGTTTGCCTAAGAAAACGTTTTATTAAAGTAAGCAGGACAGGGTAAGCAGGACAGGAAAGACATATGATAAGGAAATACGTAATAGGAAGCCCGATGGAGACGGATTCGGTTGTGGTTGACATAACTCCATCGGACGGACGCATCCCTAAGTTTAAAGCAGACGAAGCCGGGCATATGCTGACCTACGTGATGGATGATGCCGACCGCATTTACGGCCTCGGAGAGACCGTCAGGGGAATCAACAAGAGAGGGTGGCATTACGTAAGCAATTGTTCCGATGATCCCAACCATCATGAGGACAAGACTTCTTTGTATGCCGCCCATAATTTTATGGTAGTGGTTTCCGCAAAAGAAGTTTTCGGCCTGTACGTTGACACCCCGGGCAAGGTGGAGTTTGACGCGGGCTATACGGATCATTCGATATTGAGCGTTATTTTAGAGGACTTTGACGCTATCGCGTACTTCATCGACGGTGCTTCTGCCAGGGACGTCGTCAGGCAGTTCCGCGGGATAATAGGCAAAAGCTACGTTCCGCCCAAGTGGGGCTTTGGCCTGGGACAGAGCAGATGGAGCTACGTGAACGAAGACGAAGTGCGCGAGGTGGCCGACAGGTACGACGAGGCCGGCATTCCGCTGGATTCCATTTATCTCGACATCGACTACATGGACGGGTACAAGGACTTTACGGTCAGCGACGAGGCTTTTCCGGATTTTAAGGAATTCGTGGACGAGATGAAGTCCCGCGGCATACGGCTGGTGCCCATCATAGATGCAGGAGTCAAGATTGAACAGGGCTATGACGTCTATGAAGAGGGCGTGGCGGGCGGTCATTTCGTCAAAAAGGAGGACGGGAGCCTGCTGACGGCGGCCGTTTGGCCCGGCAGGGTCCATTTTCCCGATTTCCTCAGGGAAGACACCCGCAGGTGGTTCGGGGACAAATATAAGGTCCTTCTGGATGCCGGAATAGAAGGCTTTTGGAATGACATGAATGAGCCGGCCATTTTTTACACCGAGGATCACCTGTCTGAGGTGTTTGAGAAGATTGACGGCTATAAGGGACGAAACCTGGACATAAACGGCTTTTTTGAATTTCAGGGGCTGATTGACGGCATTCCCAACAATCCGGAGGATTACAGGCTTTTTTATCATGAGAAGGATGGCCTGAAGGTCAGGCACGACAAGGTGCACAATCTCTACGGCTTCAACATGACCAGGGCTGCCGGGGAGGCATTTGAGAGGCTCTGCCCGGACAAAAGGATACTCATGTTCTCACGCTCATCTTATATAGGCATGCACCGGTACGGAGGAGTCTGGACCGGAGACAACGCCTCCTGGTGGAGTCACCTGCTGCTGAACGTACAGCAGATGCCGGGCCTGAACATGTCGGGATTTTTGTATTCCGGAGCGGATACCGGCGGATTCGGTGCGGACGTGACCAGGGATCTGATGATCAGGTGGATATCCTTTAGCATCTTTACCCCGCTTTTCAGGAATCACGCGGCCATGGGCACGAGGAGGCAGGAGCTGTATGCGCTCGGAGATTCCGGGGCATTCAAAAAACTTGTCGGTCTCAGGTATGCGCTGATCCCGTACCTGTATAACGAATACCTGCGGGCCGTTCGTGATGATGACGTGATCTTCGCTCCGCTGGCATTTGATTATCCGGATGACGAAAGGGCATGCGGCGTGGAGGACCAGCTGATGGTCGGACGCAGCATCATGATCGCGCCGGTTTACGTGCAGAACGCCAGGGGCAGGCACGTATACCTGCCGGAGGGCATGAAGATGGTCAGGTTCAGGAGCATGGAGGATTATGATGAGGAGGAACTGCCCGGGGGGGATCACTACCTGAGGGCGGAGCTCGGCGAGGTGCTCACCTTCATCAGGCCCGGATGCTCATTGCCGATCGTCACGCCAGCAATGCGCGTCGAAGAAATAGACATGAAAACCCTGAAATGCCTGTCATACGGTGGATCCGGGGATTATGAATTCATTGAATAACCCGTGGATTATTAAATAGAGATTTAATTATGAAAACTAAAATCGTAACATTGGGAAAAACAGGAATAACCTCTCCGCAGAACGCTTTTGGCGCTCTGCCGGTACAGAGGCGGACCATGGCGGACGCGGTCAGGATACTGAGGCGTGCGTATGAGGGCGGGATGACGTACTTTGACACGGCGCGCGCTTATTCCGACAGCGAGGAGAAGATCGGTGAGGCTCTCTCTGACGTGCGCGACAGGATCACGATAGCGACCAAGACCACCGCCAGGACTCCGGACGGCATGAAGGCCGACCTGGAGATGTCGCTCAAGAATTTAAAAACAGACGTTATAGACATTTACCAGTTCCACATGGCCGACAGGTGCCATGCTCCGGACGACGGCAGCGGTCTGTATGAGCAGGCACTGGAGTTTAAGAGACAGGGCATGATCAGGCACATAGGCATCACCGCCCACAAGATAGGCGTGGCGGAGGAGTGCGTGCGCTCCGGCCTGTATGAGACGATGCAGTTTCCCTTCAGCTATCTTTCCGGTGAACGCGAGGTCGCACTCGTCAGGTCATGCGGGGAGCACGACGTCGGATTCATATGCATGAAGGCCCTCGCCGGAGGACTCATCACCAATTCCGGGGCGGCATATGCATTTACGGCTCAGTTCGACAACGCACTGCCGATATGGGGCATTCAGAAGGAAGAGGAGCTTGAACAGTGGCTGTCGTACATGGACGACGCACCGGGGATGGACGAGGAGAC
Organism: uncultured Lachnospiraceae bacterium; assembly: GCA_937916415.1. GTDB lineage: Bacteria > Bacillota > Clostridia > Lachnospirales > Lachnospiraceae > XBB2008. The sequence goes on along the minus strand of CALGGH010000068.1, from coordinate 3,098 downwards.
CGCTGATTTCATAGAGGCCGAAAAGAACGAGCTCAGCGGCGACTTTTGCCGCGGATGCGGATACTGCATGCCGTGTCCCATGGGCATTCAGATAAACAACTGTGCCAGGATGTCACTGATGCTCAGGCGTGCTCCGTCCCAAAACTGGCTGTCGGAAAGCTGGCAGGAGAACATGAAACAGATCGAAAGCTGCACAAACTGCCGTGCCTGCGTGTCCAAGTGCCCTTATGAACTTAACACTCCCGAGTTATTGAATAAAAACTACGAAGATTATAAGAAGGTCCTGGCCGGAGAGGTGAGCGTCGGCTGACCGCCTCTGCCTTCATGTCCGGCCCTGCAGGGCTCTCCGGGTCCCTGATCCGGATCATTGAAACGCTACACTAGGGCAAAATAAAGCAGGGGTGGCAGGAATCGAACCCGCATTAACGGTTTTGGAGACCGCCGCACTGCCGTTGTACTACACCCCTAACGCTCAAGTATTGTAACATACTTAAAATGGTTTTTCAATTGAGTTTCTATGGAAAATCCATTAAACTGATATGGAAGGAGATAGATATGTTTAAAGATTTCAGTTGGACAGAGGTATGGGATGAGCTGAAGATCAGCTCGATTAATGTTGTTTCCACCCTGATTTATATAGCAATCGTCTTTTTGCTGGCAAGTCTGGTATTAAGGGTGATTTCCAAATATACGGCAAAGGGTTTAAGAGATGCCCAGAAAATCGAGGATAAGCAGCGTTCTAAGGATCTGGCAACTACCATGACCTTAGCGCGTTCCATCAGCCGTTATGTCATCTATCTGATTGCGATTTTTGTCGTTGCCAATCATCTTGGCTTGGGAACGGTATTCGGCAATGTCATTACCGCTGCCGGTATCGGAACTCTGGCAATTTCCTTTGGTGCGCAGAGCATCGTGCAGGATGTTGTGACCGGACTGTTTCTGATCTTTGAGAAACAGTACGGTGTAGGAGACTATGTGAAGATCAATGACTTTTCCGGAACGGTATCCGCTATTGCGGTACGGTGTACGTATCTGAAGAGCTGGACCGGAGAGAAGATCATCATCCCGAACGGTAAGGTTTCTACGGTTATTAACTATTCCCAGGACTTTAACATGGCCGTTATCGAAGTGCCCGTAGGCTACGATCAGGATACCGGAAAGATCATGAAGATCATGCAGGAAGTCTGTGATAAGTATTATGATGAGCATGAAGCGATCTGCTATGACAAGCCGAGCGTCCGCGGCATTACCGCCTACAAGGACAGCAGCGTATCGGTGACGGTATACTTCAAGGCGAAGGGGAGAAATCACTATACGATTCAGAATGATCTGCGTTATCTGATCAAGGAAAGATTTGATCAGGAAGGCATCAGCATTCCGTTTAATCAGCTGGTCATTCACGACGGAGGAAGAGACCATGATTAATATGGCGATCATGGGCTGCGGAAATATCGCGAAAAGAGTTGCCAACGGGATCATCTATTCCGATGGGCTTTTATATGCGGCCGCAAGCCGGGATATAGAAAAGGCAATGGCTTTCGCGAATAAGTATCCCACCTGCAAGGCGATGACGTATGAAGAGGTATTAAAGGATGAGAAGGTGGACCTGATCTATATTTCTACGATCAATCCAACACATTATGCTCTGATCAAAGCCTGTCTGGATGCCCATAAGAATGTCATCTGTGAAAAGCCGATGCTGAAAAATCGTGCGCAGATCGATGAAGTGTTTGCTCTGGCAAAAGAGAATCACTGTTTCTTAATGGAAGCGCATAAGACCTGTTTTACTTCTCTGAATACTCTTTTGAGAGATAAAGCGGAAGAGAAGATCGGCAGAATAGAAAAGATATACGGACAGTATTGCGGACTGGCAGATATCTCTCATCTGCATGCGTGGAATGTTTATGAGCCGGATATGGGAGGGTGTTTCTTTGATATCGGTGTATATCCGATCTGCTTTGCGAATCTGTATGCCAACAGCCCGATTCAATCGGTGAATATAAGGCACATGGAGAAAGGAGAGTATCCGACAGATATCGATGTAACAGCAGATATCGTCTATGAAAACGGCATTAAGGCAACGGTCCGTTCTTCCTGGATCGACGGCAGCGAAAACAAGGGCATCCTTTACGGAGAAAGAGGAAGGATCGAGATCGTCAACTTCTGGAAAGGTACCAAAGCGCTTGTATACAGTGATGAAGGAGAAGAAGAGATCCTGGTAGAACAGGACAGTGACTTTACCGGCGAGATCAATGAAGCCATTCGCTGCATTGAGGCTGGTCAGCTGGAGAGCAGGATCATGTCGCATAAGGCGAGCAATGAGATTTCACTGGTCCTGGAAACATTGAAAAAACAGTAAGCAAACAGGTGAGAAAACGCTCACCTGTCTTTTATTATCTGGTAACATAGTCGGCTAATGCCAGTGCAATGCGGAAATGGGCAATGTCGTGCTGGCTTCCTAAGAGTTCTCCTTCTTTCAGCCGCGCATCCCATTCCGGTGCATCCAGAAGATCTCCGCTGGTAAAGAAAACATACAGATCCATGCCCCGGAAGTCGCACAGCGCCTGAACGGCAGCGCTTTCCATTTCTACCGAAATGCATCCCTCCGCTTTCCGCTTTTCATAGTTGTTTCTGGTTTCCCGATAGAAGGCATCCGTTGTCCAGGTCTTTCCTGAGATATAAGGGATGTGGTTTTCCTTCATGCATTCGGCCACAATCGCGCTGTTGCGTATCCGCAGGTAGTCGCTGGGTGCAGCATAGTGATAGGAGGTTCCTTCGTCCCGGTAAGCTTCCGTAGGAACCATGACTTTGCCATGGGCGATTTCCTTATCCAGACAGCCGGCTCCTCCGAAGAGAATAAATTTTCTGCAGTTCAGCTCTCCTGTCAGGTCCTCCAGTAATCCTACGGTGATCGGTGCACCGACCAGTGTCTTATAGAAGGCAAATTGCTTTCCCTGATATTCAAATACATAAACTGGAAGGATTCCAGAGGCACATTCCAGCTGTGCTATTTTTCTGCATGGCAGATTCTCAACGACCGCTTTTTCAATCTCATAGGAAAAAGTAATGATGCAGGCATCAACTGTCGGTGCATTTTC
>CALGGH010000067.1 GCA_937916415.1 uncultured Lachnospiraceae bacterium | reverse complement strand
ATTCAGACAATTCACTTTGATGTTTCATTTATTTACCTCCAATCTATTAAATTTAAAATAAAGCATTAAATAACTAATGCTTTAACTTAAATATTTTTCTAGTTTTTTAATTATAGATTTATCTTTACCACGATTTAAAAATTTCTTTAATTCTAAAATATCTTTTAATCTACATGGCGCTTTATTTATAAAATATCCAGATTCACCGCTACGATATATTCTTCTTGTAACTGTTACTTCATTATATTCAATTGGCAATTTTCCGTCAGTATTGTCTATAACAATTGATGCCTCTGCAAAGCCCAATGATTTTCTGTTTTCGGTACCTGCAAATATAATGTCTTCTGATTTAGATCCTCTTAATGATTTCATACTTTGCTCTCCAAGTAGCCATCTTATACTGTCTGAAATATTACTCTTTCCAGATCCATTTGGCCCAATTACTGCAGTTATTCCTGGCATGAATTCTAATACTGTTTTATTTGCAAATGATTTAAAACCATGTACCTCAATGCTTTTTAAATACATCAATATCTCCTGAGCGCGTCAGCAGCAGCATCCTGCTGTGCGCCCTTCTTGGTCCTGCCCCTGCCGCTTCCGGCGGGCTGTCCGTCGATCAGGCAGTTGACGAAGAATTCCTTGGCATGATCAGGCCCCGATTCACCGGTCACCTCATACGTGACCACGCTCCCCCTGGCCTGCGCCCTGATCTGGATCTCAGACTTGGCATCCTTATACAGGAACACGTCCACCTTCCTCGTCATAACGTGGCTCAAGACGAATTCCCTGGCCGGTTCAAGTCCTCCATCGAGGTAGATGCCGCCTATCACGGCCTCGCACACGTCGGACACGATCGAATCACGCGACCTGCCTCCGGTGCTCTCCTCGCCCCGTCCCAGGCGTATGTAGTTTTCCAGTCCGAACTTCCTCGCGCAGTCCGCAAGCGCAGGCTCACAGACGTAGGCCGCCCTCAGCCTGGTGAGCTCGCCCTCGGGCATTTCGGGATGCTTCCTGTAGAGGCAGTCGCTGGACACGAGTTCCAGGACGGCGTCACCAAGAAACTCCTGACGCTCATAGTTCTCACATTTGTTGATCTGCCGCTCATTGGTGTATGAGCTGTGAGTCAGCGCAGTCTCCAGGAGGGACGGATCTCCAAAGTGATAACCTATCAGTTCTTCCAATTCAGAATAATCGTAATTCATGTCACAAAAAAGGGGCTACCTGAGACGGCAGCTCCCTGTTTTTAATTATATGCTGACTACCGACTTGATCAGGTTGACAGCCTCTTCGACCGTCTTGATGTTCTCCGCCTTTTCCGGGGGAACCTCTATGTCAAACTCCTCCTCGATGCCCATGATGATCTGAAAAAGGTCTAAGGAATCGGCACCCAGATCGTCCGTAAAGGTAGTTTCCATCTTAATCTCATCGGGATCCACGTTTAAGACCTCGGCAATGACTTTTTTTAATTTTTCAAATTCCATGATTATTCCTCCTGTTGATCATTATTTGCGGAATTACCTAATACGTCTTGTATTTTAGCAGGGATATTCTGTTTAGTAAAGGTAATGCACTGCAATATGGAATTTTTGATCTCAACGGACGTGGAAGAACCGTGAGTCTTGACCACCAGGCCCTTAAGTCCCAAAAGCGGAGCTCCGCCGTGTTCGCTAGTCTGAAATTTCTTCAGCGTATTCCTTAGTTCCTTTTTGATCAGCAGCGCGCCTATCTTGGTCTTCAAGGAGCTCTTAAGTGCGCCCTTGACCTCTCCAAGGAGCGCTCCGCCGACTCCCTCGTACGTCTTGAGGATCACGTTGCCGGTGAAGGCTTCGCACAGTGCGATGTCCACGGCACCGAAGGGAATGTCCCTGGCCTCGACTGATCCGATGAAGTTGATGTCCGGACATTCCTTGAGCAGCGGAAAGGTTTCCTTGACCAGCGCGTTGCCCTTGTCTTCCTCGGCTCCTATGTTGATGATGCCGACGGTGGGGTTCTTCACTCCGTACACGTCCCTCATGTATATGGTGCCCATGCGGGCAAACTGGACCAGGTGCGTGGGTCTTGCATCCACGTTGGCACCGCAGTCTATGAGCAGGCTGCTGCCCTTGACGGTGGGAATGAGAGGTGCAAGCGGTGCTCTCTCAACGCCGCGTATGCGCCCGACTATGACCTGTCCGCCAACGAGCGTCGCGCCGGTGCTTCCCGCGGACACGTAAGCGTCACAGGTGCCGTCCTTGACCAGGTTCATGGCCACCACTATGGACGAATCCTTCTTCTTGCGGATCGCATTGACCGGAGGCTCGGCATTCTCTATTATCTCGGTGGCATTTACGACCTCGATACGATCATGGGGATAGTCAAGGCCTGACAGTGCCCCGTTCACCTTGTCCTCCAGGCCAACCAGGAACACCTTTACTTCCTTGCTTTCATTTACGGCATTGCCCGCTCCCTTCACTATCTCAAGGGGAGCATTGTCTCCGCCCATGGCATCTACGGCCACGTTAACAAGCTTATCCATCATATACCTCATTCCGTTATGCTTATCGCGCAAAAAGAAAGCCTCCCGGCATGTTCCCGAAAGGCTTGCTCGAAATACTGATTAATCTACCTGAATGATCTCCTTCTTGTTGTAGGATCCGCACTTCTTGCATACCCTGTGGGGAACCATCAGAGCGCCGCACTTCGGACATTTAACAAGCGTAGGAGCAGTCATCTTCCAGTTAGCTCTTCTCTTGTCTCTTCTTCCCCTGGAAGATTTATTCTTAGGACAAATGGACATATCAACACCTCCCTGTCAACTTATTATGAGAGGATCAAATGTCCTCCAAATAACTGATTTCGGTCTTTAAACCGCACCAAATCATTATAATTAGGGAATATTTGTTTGTCAACTGCTTTTTTGACGTATCCCGCAATTGCTTTTTTGACGTATCCCGCAATTGCTTTTTTGACGTATCCCGTAATTGCTTCTTTGACGTATCCCGTAATTATTGATCATCTGACGCTGCCCGTCATTATTTGGTAAGGGCGACCGTTTCACGGCAGATGGCCAGTTCCTCGTTGGTGGGAACCACCAGGACCCTTACCCTGGAGTCGGCGGTGGAGATTTCCTTTTCATCGCCCCTCACCTGATTGGCCTCCTCATCGATGGCTACTCCCAGGTATCCGAGATACTCGCAGATCTTGCCGCGGACCATGGGGCCGTTCTCTCCGACTCCTGCGGTGAAGGCTATGGCATCCACGCCGTTCATGGCTGCAGCATAAGCACCGACATACTTGGCGACGCGCAGGCAATACGTCTCAACCGCCCTGATGCAGGCCTGATCTCCCTTGTTAATGCCGTCCTCAAGGTCACGGAAATCTGATGAAAAGCCGCCTGAGAGTCCCAGGACACCGGACTTTTTGTTGAGCACGTCCAGAACCCCGTCAAGCCCCAGGCCTTCCTTCGAAGCTATGAACCGGACTATTGCGGGATCAAGGTCACCGCTGCGGGTACCCATGATCACGCCTTCAAGGGGCGTAAGTCCCATGGAGGTGTCGACGCACTCACCGTTCTTTACGGCGCTTAAGGAAGCTCCGTTGCCCAGGTGAGCCACGATGATCTTTAAGTCCTTCGCATCCTTGCCAAGGATTTCTGCCGTCCTGGCCGACACGAATGAATGCGACGTGCCGTGGAAGCCATATCTGCGAACCTTGTATTTCTCATAATATTCATAGGGCAATCCGTAGAGATATGCCTTTTCAGGCATCGTCTGATGAAAGGCGGTGTCAAATACGGCTACCCCGGGAACGCCGGGCATGAGCTTTTCGCATGCGTCGATTCCGATCAGGTTGGCGGGATTGTGCAGCGGAGCCAGGTCAGAGCATTCACGGATCGCGGTCTTGACGGAGTCATCTATGATCACGCTGCGGGAAAACTTCTCTCCGCCGTGAACCACCCTGTGTCCGACCGCATCGATCTCCTTGAGGTCAGCTATCACTCCGTGTTCTGCATCCGTCAGCGCATCGATGACCATCCGGATGGCCACGGTGTGATCCTTCATGGGTGAAACGGTCGTGATCCTGTCTCCGCCGGCGGGCGTGTATACTATCTGGCTGCCGTCTATGCCGATCCTCTCGCAAAGTCCCTTAGCGAGCACTTTTTCGGAATCCGAATCTATGAACTGAAACTTAAGTGACGAACTGCCGCAATTGATTACAAGTACTTTCATTACGTTCTCCTTTAAACCTAAGGTCATTATCTAATCGCTGTATAACAGAAGCTGCCGTCCGGCCGGCTTACTGGAGCTGGGCCTGTACTGCCGTCAGCGCTACGACTCCCACGATGTCCTCCCAGGAGCATCCGCGTGACAGGTCGTTAACCGGCTTGGCAATGCCCTGCAGCATGGGACCGTATGCTTCTGCCTTGCCGAGACGCTGAACCAGCTTGTATCCGATGTTGCCCGCATCCAGGTTGGGGAAGATGAGCACGTTGGCCTTGCCGGCTACCTCCGAGCCGGGAGCCTTGGACTTGGCTATGTGAGGCACGAGCGCGGCATCGGTCTGCAGCTCGCCGTCGAGGGTGAGCGAAGGATATTCCTCATGAGCGATCCTGACCGCATCTGTGACCTTGTCAACGAGGGCGTGCCTGGCGCTGCCCTTGGTCGAATGAGAAAGCATGGCTATGATGGGCTTTGAACCCACGAGCGACTTGAAGCTCTTGGCCGATGAGTCGGCGATGGCTGCCAGTTCCTGGCTCGAGGGATCCTGATTGAGTCCGCAGTCGGCAAAAAGGAACGTGCCGTTGTCTCCGTATTCGCAGTCGGGCACGTCTATTATGAAAAACGCGCTGACCAGCTTGACTCCGGGAGCGGTCTTAAGTATCTGAAGCGCGGGACGCAGCGTGTCTGCGGTCGCGTGGCAGGCTCCCGCCACCATTCCGTCAGCGTCATTGGCCTTAACCATCATCACTCCGAAGGTCAGCGGATCCGCAAGCAGCGTTTCCCTGGCCTTCTCCTCGGTCATGCCCTTGGCCTTGCGGGTCTCGTACAGCAGCTGTACGTACTCGTCAAGCTTGGGAGTGGTCTCAGGATCAATTACCTGCACGCCCGTCAGGTCAACCTCCAGCCATCCGGCACCGTCCATGATCTTCTCCTCATTTCCGACCATGATGATGTTCGCAATGCCGTCCTGAATGACGTGTGATGCGGCGATCAGCGTTCTCTTGTCGTTGGTTTCGGGCAGAACGATGGTTCGCCTGTCCATTTTTGCTTTGTCTTTGATAGCGTCAATGTAACCCATTTCGTACCCCTTTTCATATTATTTTGTATTATGGATTGTCGCGTCATGCCCGCATGTCACTCCCGATGCAGCCTGCGGGATGACGGTGAATGACTCTGTATTCATTGTATTCCAATTCAATAACTCAGACAAGATTTGCAATTATGGATTTGTTGCTGACATCGTTGCAAATGTTGTCAGGAGCAGCTTCAGGCGTTCACTGCGGCCTCTATGGTGGCAATGAGCTTTTCGGGCACCGCGGGCTTCAGGAGATATCCGGCGGGCTTCAGCTTCAGCACGGCCTCTATGTGCTCCCTGTCGTTTACTCCGGTCAGAAAGATGACGGGAATGGCAGTCAGGTCCTCGTCAGCCCTGATCATCTCCAGGGTCTGCCTGCCGTCGCACACCGGCATCTCATAGTCCAGCAATATGGCGTCCGGCCTCATCTTGCCCATGGACGTCATGGCCTTCATGCCGGAATTGGCCAGCTGCACGTTGTATTTTTTGTCCAGCATCTCCTTGATGCTTCTGAGGGTCGTGGCATTGTCGTCGACCACCAGGATCTTTTTCCTGCCGTCGTCCTCGGCCTGACCATTCTCGATCACGGATCTTACGTCCAGGGCCAGCCTGTCGCAGATCTCCTCCAGGACGTCGGAATTCTCTATGGGCCGGACAAGCTTCGTGAACTGCTCATTCGCGTAAAATCTGGTAAAATACCTGTGCTCGGCTTCCGTGCCTATGGAAACGACCGGAATGCCCGGGAAATCGCTCTCAAGCTTTTCAAAGACCGCCGTGTCGAAATCCATTATGCCGACAAGGTTGATCAGCACAAGTTCAGGCTCCACGACCTTGATCATGCCGATCACGTTGGAGGAATTCTCCGTACAAAGCTGTACCCTGAAGAAGCGATGAAGATACTCATTCACGTTCTTCATGAGTTCATTCATTTTTCCAATGAGCATAATAGTTTTCACGTCATGGTTCCTTTCACGGTCACTTTTTGCTTTCATCCCTGCCACATGATCCGTCACGCACGTGACGGAGGCTTCTGATCAGGTATATTTTCTGATGCCCACCAGCAGCTTTCTTCCGTCGCTTTCTTCGATCAGCGACGCCCTGAGACTCACGTATTCGGGACGGTCATTCAGCAGCAGCCGGTAGATCATCTCAAAGCTGCCCTTCCTTTCAGCTTCGCGGATCACCTTGTCCCGCGTAAACATTGCGTTGAACAGATCCCGGTCCTCAGAATATATCACCCTCATGCTCTTCTCTCGGGCATCCGCAAAGAAATCCTCTCCGGACTTGCTCAGGTCAAGCTTGTCATATTCTCCGGTGGTACTGTATTCCTCAAAGCTGCCGGTAGCCGGATCAACGACGTACGTCGCGATGAAATCACCCACCAGGGCCATGATCCTGGAATATGCCTTTCCCTCTTCCCTGACCCTGTTGTATTCCGCCTGAAACTTCATCTGCGCGTTGATGCTGTTGACGCCGATGATCATGTGGTCGCCATCCTTGCCCATCATCACGGCCTTCATGCTCACGTATATGGGTTCGCCGTCCCTGATGAGTCTGTACGAATGGGTAAATGCACCGTGTTCCTTTAGCGCCTTTAAGACGTTTTCCTTGGTAAAAACCTGCATGAACATGTCCAGTTCATCCGGAACGACCACGTTCATCGCCTTTTCCCGTGACACGCCAAAGAAATCCCGTCCGTTTTTGTTGATGTTGAATTTCTTGGTGAAGTTTTCATATTCAACGTACTCGTCGGTCCTGACGTTCACGTAATACAGATAGAGGTAGTCAGTGGAAAGAGCCTTGGCAACCTGCGCGAAGTCCACGGCGGAATCCTTGTCAGGTTCAACCACGTCCAGTATGACCGTGGCACATGCGACACGCCCGGTAACCGGGTTTTCGGCTATTCTGCTGACGACGGCGTGCATTTTATGAGCGTTGTCCAGATTTTCGTCAAAAAATACCTTGTCTCCGGTCCGGGCACAGTGGCTCACGCTGTTAGCGTATTTCTCGCCCACCTTGCCGACGTAGTCCTCATACGCGAATCTATGACCTGCCTCGACCGCCTCAAAAAACTGTTTTTCAAACTGCATGTACGCCTGATTGCACCTGACCAGGGTAAACCCCGACTCATCAGTCTCATAAACGGCGATGGGAAGCATGTCAAAATACTGCCTGATGCTCTTTGACTCGGCATCCTCCCTGACGATCACGGACATGTCATAGAGATTGATGGTGCCTATGGCATCATAGTAATCCCTCTCCTCGGGATTCTCGAATCCGATCTGTCTGCCCTCTTCGTATCGCCTGAGCAGTTCTTCCAGGGAAAGCGGACGGCAGAAATAATAACCCTGCATCTCATTGCAGCCTAAGATC
>CALGGH010000066.1 GCA_937916415.1 uncultured Lachnospiraceae bacterium | reverse complement strand
ACCGACCAGGGATAGCTGCCGTACTGATCCGAATACAGGCCCAGTCCCTGACACTCACCCTGTGCCCCGTTTACCGCGCCGTTAGAGGTAACGTAAGGCATGAGGGCCGAGGCGTCCGCCCCTCCGTCGTATATGGTCTGGCCGAAATATATCATCGCCGTCGCGGAAGTGTCGGGCCTGGAATCAGGGTCCGTCAGCATGCTGCCATAGAGCCCGTCTTCACGCACGTAACAGAGCGCAGTTTCCGTCAGCTTGCTTAGGGCTTCATGTATCTCGTTCTGAGCTCGTATCTCAAGAGGTGATATGGCTCCATACCTGTCAAGCACCTCCGCGCTCATTCCCAGGCCATACATGATCCATCCCAGTGCACGCCCCCATCCGGATGCATGCTGCCTAAGGCCGGGATGATCATGGCGCATGGCGGGATCAACCTCTGCCGCATCGGCTGCCGCGTCGCTGCTCCCCGTCAGGGAATAAGCATGAAACGGCAGTCCCGTGACGTCATCCAGTCCATATTTCATCACGCACCTGATCTGGTTTAACCCCAGGTCCATGGAATCATCATCCCCGCAGGCCACTCCATGCCATATGGCGAACGGAACCACCATTCCGCTGCTGTCGGCAAACACCAGATCATCACCGTGATCCGGGCGATAGGGAATGACTCCCTCCGGATCCGTCCTCTGACTCATCAAAAACTTCATGATCACGCCTGCCGCACGCAGGTACTTGTCGCGCATCACCCCGTCCTCATTGCCATTTATCTCAGCCAGGGCCAGCAATGCCTGTCCGGCCAGCGCGTCATCAACGTAATGCACGGGAGCGCCGTCATATATCCATCTGTCCAGATAATCCTGAACCGACGCCATCGCATATATCGACGATGCCCGGTCTACGGAATTGTCCGCATTTCGCAGCTTCATTGCCTTGTGCAGCAGTCCCGTCATCAGGATTCCCTTGGGCCAGTTGATCCTGTCCACCGGGGCCACGGGTTCATGCTTAACGTGTATCCTGGCCCATCTGCGCAGACGGTGATACAGATCCGGCGAATCAGATGTGTTCAGCAGGCGAACGCCCTCTTCTATCAGGGATTTGTTTAAATTGTTCATAAGATCTCACGCAGCTTCCTGACCTGCTCCTTCCACTCGGGAATCCTCTCATGCAGGATCTCGCGCTGCTCGTCGGCATTGGCCTCAAGCCACGTGTATGCGCTGGCCAGGTCGTCCGCCTTTCTAAGGCTCTGCACGGGACATACGTATCCTTCGTCGGTGCCAAAAAGATCCCTCGCTATGCCGCAGGCCTTTACCGAGTATCCCACTACGAGAGTCGGGACGCCGGTGGAATATGCGGCTATGGAAGCATGGGTCCTGGCAGCTATCAGCAGCCTGCAGCGGCTTATTACGTATTTCAGCTCCATTGCGGGACGGTCAGTGACCATCACCACGCGTCCGCTGTCGCAAAACTCTTCGTAAAGCCTGGTCAGCGGCACCCTGTCATCCGAAAGGGGGGTCACCACGTGCGGTATCAGTGCCACGACGTCACCGGTCTCACGAAGCATCACCCGGATCAGTTCGCGGTAATTATCCATGGTGATGCCGGATCTGCCCTCAGCTTCATAATTGATGATCATCGGGCTAACGTTGATCCCTATCGTATGACCTGCCTTAAAGCCGGACGGCAGCTTACACTGCCTGGGTTCAAGCGCAAACGCCGGATCGGGGAACATCCTCACGTCATTGCCTTTGCCGGCAGGCAAAGCTTTCCTGAGTGCCTCAAGCGTGATGCTTTCCCTGGCGACTATCAGTCCATACCGCGACAGGTCCTCTACGACCTTGGGGTCACTCAGCGTCTCAGGCTCTATCGAACAGCCTATGAGCGCGGTAGCCAGCCCTGCCTTGTTAAAGGCCAGATTTGCGCCGCCTAAGTCCGTCAGCGCGTCAGCATAACAATAATTGTCCCCGCCTATGGACAGCGCAAGATCATACGCCGACAATGGGGATGCCGCAGCATAGGAGTGCCTCATCTGTGCATCCGCCCGTCCGGTCAGCTTGCGAAGGAGGTAAAACCATGCCCTGCGCACGAAGCCGTCATCATGCGGTCTCACCGGCAAAACCCGGCAGGCCTCATTCAGGCCAACCCCTAAGTCCTGCTCCGGATTGTTGGACAGAAGCGTCACTTCGCCGTCGTCAAGGATGTCGCAAAGGCTCCTGACTATCGCCTCACAGCCATGATTTGCGCTGCCGGCATGCATATACATTAAATATCTGGATGATCTGTCGTTCATTTCGGTCTGTGCGTATGATATACGGCCATGTAAAGTGCCGGAAACGTTCTGAATATGCGTACCTTGGTCCTATAGTTCCTGTCAAGCCTCTTCATGGCACCGCGTGACTTAAACTCCCTGATGGTGCTCCGCAGCTCCTTCACGTATCCGGCATGCTCCTCGTCATTCCTGACTTCCTTGTCCAAAAAGGCTATCCGTCCGGCCGTGAGCATCACTGAGATCAGCATGTTGGCCCTCAGTGCATCTGAATCTGCCAGGTCCGGAGCCGCATCCTGCAGGAATTCCTTTTCCAGCCTGAAGCACCTGACCTGGTCCATCGCGGAAGCGGTAAAAGGCCTGCCCATGGCACCCATGGGATTGCGCAGATATTTATAACCCCGGTAATGCAGGTGCGCGATCCTGTCGCATTTGGCGGCATATCCTGACACGAAGAGCATGTCCTCTCCTATGGTAAGTCCCTCGAGAAACCGCAGTTTGCCTATTTTTTCGGTCACGAACAGGCGTCCCCAGACATGGACGTCGCCGCCCAGCACGTGCGTTGAGAGAAACTCCTGCCCGTTCATCACTTCGACCTCATCTTCGGCTTTTCCTGCGCTTACGGACTCAGCCGCATTTCCCGTTTCGCCGGGTCTCCCCGGCTCATTGCCTGCCGGCCTGTCTTCCGGCGGTTCACAGCCCTCGGGATACACGATCTCAAAGTCCATGCCCACCATGTCTGCGCCGGTCTCGCACATGCATGCGTACATTCTGGCCAGCGCGTCCTTTTCGAGGTGATCATCGCCATCAACAAAAGTGACCAGGCTGCCAGAGGCATGATTCAGGCCTATGTTGCGGGATGCCGACACGCCGTTGTCAGCCGTGCGTATGATCTCCACGATGCCCATGTTGGAATCAGGGCCCACGTTCCACTTGGATGCCCAGGCATCCATCCTGGCGGGCGTCTGATCCGTGGAACCTCCGTCTATCAGTATGATCTGAAGCCTGCGGTGGGTCTGCGCCTGCAGGCTTTCCATGAGCCTGTCTATGTACTTTTCTTCATTATGCAGCGGTACTATGACCGTAATTATTGGGATTGCCATAGCTTCATGCACCATGCACGTCATTAAGCTTCCTCACCAGCCCGCAGAGGATCGGCGAAGGATTCTTCATGATCATGTATATCAATCTGTTGTAAGCGTGCCTGAACCTGACCGGATTGTCACGTATCACGCACCTGTTCTCGGGATCAAGGCATATCTGCCTGACGTGACTGACGTACTCCGACCTGTCACCCAGCATCTCGTTACGTATCGCAAAGTTCAACAGTATCACGTACTCCGGCTCATACATCCTAAGGAGCCTGGCCTCATAATCAGGATCACCGCCAAATTTATCCGATATGGCCTGCCTGACGTCATTCCTCACGCGGTATATGTTGTCCGTCATCTGCGGCTTGTACCTGTGAACCGATGAGTCAGTAACGTACCTGTAGTGATACATGGCTGCCTGATCCATGATGAATATCCTGTCCGCATCCAGCACGCACGGGATCAAAAAAGCGCCGTCCTCGGCAAATATCAGGTCCGGATCAGGATAACCGGAGTTCCTTTTGGCCAGCTGCGACGAATATAGCTTCATGCACCTCGACTGGCTGATCGCCCTGTCCTCCAGTCCCCACAGTCTGGGAAAAAGCTTGTCCCTGATGGCATTTTTGTCATATTCGCCAGACAGCACGTCCTGATAGACGTGAGTCTGCGTGCCGTTTGGGCGCTCTATCACGTAGTCGCTGAGCACGAGCTCGTTCCCGATGCCGGTCACGTGAACCAGCATGCGCTCAACCATGTCCATGTCTATCCAGTCATCGCTGTCCACAAAAAGACAGTACTCGCCGGTGACTACCTCCAGCCCCTGCCTCACGGAATCAGCCGGCCCCAGGCTTGTCACCCTCATGACCCTGATACGGTCGTCATGCGCGGCATATTCGTCACAAATGTCCGCGCTCGCATCCTTTGAGCCTCCGTCCACCAATATGATCTCCAGGTCGGAATGAGTTTGTCCCACCAGCGAGTCGAGGCACTCCCTGACGTATTCCTCTTTATTGTATACGGGTACGATGATGGATACTTTCATAGCCTACACTCATTAGGGAAACGCTGATCAAAGCGTTTCCGCGCGGCACGGATCGTCGGAACGTCACTTAGATCCCTTGCCGGTCAGGACCACTATCACGGTCTTTAGGAGCAGCCTGAAGTCCAGGCCTATGCTCCAGTTGTCGATGTACTCCAGGTCCAGCTTAACCACGTCGTCAAAATCCTTGATGTCGCTGCGTCCGCTGACCTGCCAAAGGCCGGTCAGCCCTGGAGTCATGGACAGCCTGCGCCTGTAATACGTGCTGTATTTCTCAAATTCATCCTCCGTCGGCGGCCTGGTTCCCACCAGGGACATGTCGCCCTTCAGGACGTTCAGGAACTGCGGGAACTCGTCCAGGCTGGTCTTACGCAGGAACTTCCCGATGGGCGTGATCCTGGGATCATCCTCCATCTTGAACATCAGGCCGTCAACCTCGTTGTCCTTCATCAGTTCGGCCTTCCTGGCCTCGGCATCCTGATACATGGACCTGAACTTGTATATCCTGAATCTCCTTCCGTTCCGGCCTACCCTGATCTGGCTGAAAAAGACCGGACCGGGCGAAGTCAGCTTGATGGCCGGTCCTATGAAGATCGTCAGCAGGAGCGTGATGAGGCAACCGATCAAACCGCCAATTATGTCCATGAAACGCTTAAACATCAGGCGCTTATAGCTATAGTGCATGTGACCGCAGGTGATCACGGTATATCCGCCGTACCGCTGTATGTAGCTCCTGCCGGCGCCATAGACGTCCGCCTCCAGCCTGCGGTGAACGACGATGCCCATCTCGTCAAACTCGCGTATGATCCGTTCCAGCTCGCTCATCGGACTGCCGGGAATGGTCAAAAACATCTCATCTATGGCCATGGACTTGGCTACGTCCACCATGTCATCTCCGGACGCGACCACCGGAACTCCCTCGATCACTTCGTCCTTCACGTCCCGGTCCAGGCAGACGGCCCCTATGACCCTGATGTGAACTCCCAGCTTGCTTTTGAGCTCGCTCAGGGTCTCCCTGATGTTTGAGGACTGGGCCACCACCAGCAGCCTGATGGCACTGGAATCCGAACGGTAATATGCATACAGGGCCCTTTTCAGGATAAGGCGCACGATCCAGGTCAAAAGCTGGTTGCCAATGATGAAATAGATGAATACCAGTCGCGAGAAAGTGCCTGCCCACTGCATGAAGTACATCACGACGCCCACAACCAGTGCCATGATCGCGTTATACCTGGCCACTGCCACGAATTCCTGCCAGTATCCCCTCTTCATGAAGTTGCTGTTCCAGTCCGCAAAAAAATTGTAGACCGTACAGAACAGCAGGAACGAAATGCACACGTTGAAATGGGCGGCTTTGTCCCCCATGTCCTTAAAGTTTCCGAACCTGACGTAGGTCGAAGATATGAAGATCACGAGAATGCACAGCAGGTCACAGAGCCATATGCCGTACCTCTCTATTATCCTGTTCTTTTGAGCCATTAATTAAGAACCTCTCCTTCGGGACTGATCAGCGTCATGACGGAAGTATGGATGTCGCCGCACCATTCCGAGTTAATCCAGGGCTTGGGAGCTGTCACGATGCCGTCCTCATCCGCATTCATCCAGGCTCCCCACCACGAAAACGAGCTGTTGGCCACGATGTGATGCCTGCACATGCTCATCAGATACATGTCGAGGTATCCGGAATATTCGGTATTGCCCGTCATTACGTTAAGCTCCAGTTCGGGATGCGTGTTGGCGAAATACTCACCCCATGAAGCATCATTGGTAAACAGGTAAAAAATGGCGCCCGGATGCTTGTCCAGAATATATGCGATCGCGGCATCATAATACTTGTCAGTGCAAATGTCGCGATAAATGTCCGCACCGTCAGAATTCACGTAATCACCGCGGCGAATGTGTATGCTCACGCTGTCACGGATCTGGGAAATGGCCGTTCCGAGGCGTTTCGTGTCAACCGTCAGCAGGTCTTCGCGCAGCTTAAAGGTGCTGCGGAGCTGATCCTCGATGCCCTTAAAATACTTTTCAGACTGAAAATATCCGATCAGATACACGTCATCCAGGTCAAACACGTGCTCATCAAAGCAATAGTCAGCCTCCACGTACTGCCTGAGCCTGCGGCCGGTAAGCCTGCGGCGGATCTTGTCCTTAAGCGCCGGAGAGGCATCCCGCATTTCGATGATCTCTGATCTGTCGGCCCTGGGGTAAAAGATGTCGAACACGGCGAGCTGGATCGGCCTTGCGTTTCCGGTCTCATAACCGGTTACGTCGTCAAACTTGACTTCCTTTCCAAGGCTTTTGAGTTTTAGGAAGCAGGCATACTGGAACATCTGGTTTCCAAGCCCGCCCGTCAGTTGAAGTATTATCATGCGATCACTGGCCCATATGAAGCGTCTGCCGGTCGGGATGAACGGCGCCGGCCGGCACGTCGGTCAGGCCATGCCCTCCATCCAGGAATTAAACATCAGCAGATACCATATCTGAGGGCGCCAAACGCCCCTGTCAACATAGTCCCGCCACATCTTGCCTACGGCATTTCCATTTAGGATTCCGTGTTTATTTATTGAGTCAGGGTTTAACAATTCGTTAGCCCAATCCCTGAGTTTTCCGTCCTTGATCCACTTGGCGACAGGCACTCCGAAACCTTTTTTGGGCCTGTCCATGAGTTCCCTGTCAACGTGTCCGTACAGCACGTCACGCAGAAGAAGCTTCCCGGTCCTGCCGTCAAAAACGTACTCCAACGGAAGCGTCCACGCAAACTCAACCAAGTCACGATCCAGCATGGGCACCCTGGTCTCGAGGCTGACCGACATCGCGGTCCGGTCAACCTTGGTCAGAATGTCATCAGGATGATACGCCAGCATGTTGAGCAGCATCGCCGCATGCACCGGATCAAATCCGGAATCCCTGCATCTGTCGATCAGTCCGCCATCTGTGGCATGGGCATCTCCTGACATGCGGGAATCGTCCGCCAGGTCAAATCCGTCAGCCACGGCGTCCAAGAAAGTGGAGGGGGCGTCACTTCCCATCCTCAGGTCATCATTCAGCAGACGGTCTGGTCCGTCCCAGGTCTCATAGGTCCGGAGATACAGGTCCATTGGATCAGATGCCCCGAGCAGGGTTCCGTGTGCCCTGAGCCTGCGCATTCTCGCGCCATCACCCGGAAGGCTCCGGCAGACGTTACCAGCCGTGCGCCTCATCAGGGGAGGAATGCCCCGAATCTTCTTATATATATTATGTACTCCCGCGTAATCC
>CALGGH010000065.1 GCA_937916415.1 uncultured Lachnospiraceae bacterium | reverse complement strand
CGGGCATCCTACGCTACGCTTCGGGAGCCCTCGCGGTATGTTCTGAATAGTTACACCATGTCTCCATATTCTCACCTCTCAATCAATTTCCTGGCCACATAATATCAGCCGCTAGGGCAACAGCTAAAGACTATTCATCCGCCGCCCTCCAGACAGGTAGCCCCGGCTGCCAACGTTGCGCAGCTGCAGCATCTCTTCATAGGTCTCGCCGTCCTTAACGACCGAGGTGCGCCTATAGTATCCGACTGCTTCCTTTCGCGGATCATAATCCTTGGTCCAGTCAGCCGCGTCTGAATCGGCTGCGCAAGAAGCTGTCGCGGAATCAGCTGCATCAGGGTCAGCCGTACCGTAGTCTGCCGCACCCGCGGTGTTGGCCTTGCTACAAGCCGCCAATGCGGCACACGCTGCCACGGCAGTAACTGCCAGCAGTATGTTTCTTTTCAAATGGATTTTATTGTTATTCATTGAGCATCAGGAGTTGGCATCATTTTTCACACAGAAACGACGACCTACCGAAATCATACCTGACGATGGATTGGATGTCCCTGCTAATACATGTATTCTGACAGTCTGTTCATCAAAAGGCATCTTTTGTTACCTCCCATAATCTCTTCATCCATGCTTCCCTGCACTCATGCCCTTTGCATGGTCATTCGTGGTCATCGGTTCTTAATCCGCTCTTCTTTTTCTTCTTTGAGGCGTTCCTTTTTTTCCTGGCGCAGCTTGTATTTCATCAGACGCAGCGGGACGTCATACTCATCATAATCATCGTAATCGTCGTAATCCGCATAATACCGGTCGGGCAATTCGAGATAATCCGCGAATTCCTCGTATTTCTCGATCCTAGACTCCCTTATCTCCTCGTGAGAAGCGCATGCTGAAACAAGACATGCGCTGAGCAGGCATGCCATGATTGCATATGCTTTAGGAAAACGTTGATGAATCGTTTCCTTAGATTTTGACGTCACGACGTTTGTACACATTTTACTCCCTACGCCCATACCCTGGATGTCCTTCCATGCTCAATTGTACCATGGATGGGACAAGGCGTGTTTGGAAATACTCAGAAATCTCCCTTCATGGTTCTGACGAATTCTTCCACGTAGGGAGGAGCAGCCTTGCCATGCTTTTCTATCAGCTTTACGATTGCGGAACCCACGATCGCTCCATCAGAGACGTCAGCCATCTTCCCCGCCTGCTCGGGGGTTGAGATGCCGAATCCGATCGCGCACGGAATGTCGGTGTTTTCCCTGACGATCCTGACCATGGACTCCAAGTCCGTCTTGATCTCACTTCTGGTGCCGGTCACGCCGAGACTGGATACCACGTACAGAAACCCTTCAGCCTCACGGGCGATCATGGCTATGCGGTTCTCGGACGTAGGTGCCACCAGCGATATCAGGTCTATGCCATATTGCCTGCACAGCGGCTGAAACTCATCCTTTTCCTCAAAAGGCAGGTCCGGAAGGATGAGTCCGTCCATCCCTATGTCACGGCAGGCAGAGATGAACCTCTCCGCCCCATAAGAAAACACGACGTTCGCATAGGTCATGAACACCATCGGCACGCTTAAGTCATGCCTAAGTTCCTTAACCAGTTCAAATATCCCATCAGTAGTGACTCCGCCTTTTAGTGCCCTCAGATTGGCACCCTGGATCACCGGCCCTTCCGCCGTCGGATCAGAAAACGGGATGCCCAGTTCGATCAGGTCGGCACCTCCTCGTACGGCTGCGTGAACTATCCGAGCCGTGGTCTCAAGGTCGGGATCACCGCACGTCACGAATGCGATGAAAGCTTTTCCACTTTCAAAAGCCGTCTTTATCCTACTCATGTATGTCCTCCCCCCTGTAACGGGCTATGGCCGCGCAATCCTTGTCTCCCCTGCCGGAAATGGTGATCACGATCACCTGATCCCTGCCAAACTCCGGTGCGATCTTGATGGCATGGGCTACGGCGTGCGCTGATTCTATCGCCGGGATGATCCCCTCGGTCCTGGCCAGATATTCAAAGGCATTCACGGCCTCATCATCGGTGACCGGCACGTATTCGGCCCTGCCAATGTCATGCAGGTGCGCATGTTCGGGACCTATTCCGGGATAATCGAGTCCCGCGGATATCGAGTAAACCGGGGCTATCTGTCCGTACTCATCCTGACAGAAATACGACTTCATGCCGTGAAAGATGCCCAGTCTGCCGGTGGCTATGGTAGCGGCAGTTTCATATGTGTCTACGCCACGGCCTGCCGCCTCGCAGCCTATGAGCCTCACGCCCTCATCATCTATGAAGTGATGGAAGGAACCTATGGCGTTGGATCCGCCGCCCACGCAGGCTATGACC
Organism: uncultured Lachnospiraceae bacterium; assembly: GCA_937916415.1. Taxonomy (GTDB): domain Bacteria; phylum Bacillota; class Clostridia; order Lachnospirales; family Lachnospiraceae; genus XBB2008. Next base: position 3,180 of record CALGGH010000065.1, on the reverse strand, counting down.
GCATCCGGCAGCCTGCCTTCCTTTTCCAGTACCTGCTCCCGTATCTCCCTGGAAATGACCGACTGGAAGTCCCTGACTATGGTCGGGAATGGATGAGGACCCATCACTGATCCAAGACAGTAATGAGTATCGCTGATGCGCGACGTCCACTCACGCATTGCTTCGGAAACCGCATCCTTGAGCGTCGCCGTGCCTGTCTTGACCGGAATTACGTCAGCACCCAGCAGCCGCATGCGATATACGTTGAGTGCCTGGCGTATGGTGTCCTCCTCTCCCATGAACACGACGCACTCCATGCCCATGAGTGCCGCTGCGGTAGCGGTAGCCACTCCGTGCTGTCCTGCTCCCGTTTCCGCGATCAGGCGGGTCTTGCCCATCTTTTTGGCCAGCAGGGCCTGTCCAAGCACGTTGTTTATCTTGTGCGCTCCGGTGTGGTTGAGGTCCTCCCGCTTGAGATATATCTTCGCGCCGCCGAGGTCGTCCGTCATTTTTTGTGCATAATACAGCCGGGACGGCCTGCCCGCATATTCATTAAGGAGTTCGTTAAGCTCTCCTGCAAATTCGGGATCATCCTTATGTCGGTTGTATGCGTCTTCCAGTTCAATGACGGCATTCATCAGCGTCTCCGGGATGTACTGCCCGCCATGTATGCCGAATCGTCCTTTGGGATTAGTCATGGTCTTCATTCCTTTCTGATCTGACGGCGGCTACAAATGCCGCCATTTTGGTGACGTCCTTCACTCCGTCTGTCTCTATGCCCGAACTGACGTCCACGGCATATGGATCAAGCCGTCTAATCGCCTCCGCCACGTTGCCGGGATTCAGTCCTCCGGCCAGGAAATACGGTCTTTCGACGCGTGCCGCCAGCCTCCAGTCAAATGTGGTGCCGGTGCCTGCACCGGAGTCAAGCAACACGTAATCTGCGGTACTTTCATTTGCACTGTCAGCATCCCGGTCCGATATGATGCGGAATGCCTGTATCAGCGGCTTGTCCGTAAGTTCCCTCAACTGCCTGACGTAGATTCCGTCTTCGTCTCCGTGAAGCTGTGCCACGTCTATGATGCCCGCATTCAGCAGTACTGCCACCTGTTCAGGCTTTTCGTTAACGAATACTCCTACCGTCGTGATCCCGGGCACGAGCATGCTCCTAAGCATCCTTGCCTCATCCGGCGTAACGCATCTTTTGCTTTTCGGTGCAAAAACAAATCCAACGTAATCCGGTTCCAGTTCGTTAGCAGCCTCGACGTCACGGGTTCGTGACAGGCCGCAGAGTTTTATCCTGCTCATGCATTGCCCCTCAGCTCCGACAGCCTGACCTTTTTGTCAGGCGCCCTCATCAGCGTTTCACCGATCAGCACGGCATCCGCGCCAATTTCACGCAGCAGCGCCACGTCTCCCGCGCTTCGTACCCCGCTTTCAGACACGAACAGCACGTCATCCGGAACCAATTCCCTAAGCCTGCGGCTGTTGTCCGTATCTACGCTAAAGTCCCTGAGATTACGGTTATTCACTCCTATGATCCGTGCACCGGCACTGACGGCCGTCCGGACTTCCGTCTCGTCATGAGCTTCCACCAATGCCGAAAGCCCCAATTCATCGCATGTCCGCAGGCATCTGCCTATTTCATCCGCAGTTAGTATTGAGCAGATGAGCAGCACTGCCGACGCGCCGAGCACCTTAGCTTCGCATATCATGTATTCGTCCACCGTAAAATCCTTACGCAGGCACGGTATTGACACGCTCTTGGCGATCTCCCTGAGATACTCGTCACTTCCCATGAACCATTTGGGCTCCGTCAGCACGGAAATGCAGTCTGCGCCTGCCGCCTCATATTCCCCGGCGATCTGCAGGTATGGAAAGTCCGGAGCGATCAGGCCCTTAGAAGGAGATGCCTTTTTGCATTCGCATATAAATGAGATGTCGGGTTTTTGCAGTGCCTTTTCAAAAGAAAAGTCTCCCGCCGGCATGCCAAGCGCACGCTGCCTCATCTCCTCCGGCGGGGTTTTCTCCTTGGCGGCCGCCACTCTCTCCCGTGCATGCTCTGCCAGACGGTCCAGTATCGTCATGCCTCTGCCTCCGGGCGGTTGCTGACCTCTATCAGCTTCTTCAGCGTCTCATATGCCCTGCCGGAATCGATCAGCTCAGCCGCCAGTACGATGCCGTCCTTCATGCTGTCAGCCTTACCACCGATGTAGAGCGATGCTCCGGCATTCATCAGCACGGCATCCCTCTTGGGTCCGCCCTTGCCTTTGAGGATGTCTATCGTTATCGCGGCATTCTCCTCGGGAGTTCCGCCCTTCAGCTCGTCCTTCGTGCAGCGCTTAAATCCAAATTCCTCCGGAGTGATGACGAATGACTTGAACCATCCGTCACGGATCTCGCAGATCTTAGTGGGGGAACTCATTGATATTTCATCCAGCTTGTCCATGCCGTATGCCACCATGCCTCGCTTGATGCCCAGGCTGACCAGGACCTGCGCCAGCGGTTCCACCAGATAATCATCATATACTCCAAGCAGCTGCATGGAAGGCATGCCCGGATTGGTCAGAGGACCGAGGATGTTGAAAACGGTGCGGAATCCCAGCTCCCTGCGGATGGATCCGACGTATTTCATCGAAGCGTGATACTTCTGGGCAAAGAAGAAGCACATTCCGACCTCATTAAGCAGTTCAATGCACCTGGCAGGACTCTGCTGGATGTTAACGCCCAGGGCTTCCAGGCAGTCCGCCGTGCCGCACTGAGAGGATGCGGCCCTATTGCCGTGCTTTGCGACCTTCATGCCGCCCGCTGCGGCCACCAGCGCTGACGTCGTCGAGATGTTGAAACTGTGGGCATTGTCACCGCCCGTTCCGACGATCTCAAACAGTTCCATGTCCGTTTCCACCTTGGTCGCATGTGCCCTCATGGCGGCGGCACACCCGGCTATCTCATCGGTGGTCTCCGCCCTGGCACTTTTGGTGGACAGTGAAGCCAGAAACGCAGCATTTTGCGTAGGGCTCGTTTCTCCGCTCATGATCTCATTCATGACGGCGTAGGCCTCATCAAAAGTCAGGTCTTCCTTGTTCACGATCTTGACGATTGCTTCCTTGATCATAGCTTTTTCCTCCTTCAGAAAGGCTAAGGAGCTGTCAATAATTAATCTGATCATCTTGCTTGTCTGCTTTCCCGACAGCTGCGTCA
>CALGGH010000064.1 GCA_937916415.1 uncultured Lachnospiraceae bacterium | reverse complement strand
GATCTCCGATCTCTACGATCTTGACCATACCCTTGCCGCGGATTACCTCAGGAAGTTTACCTATCCCTGGGAAGCGCTGAAAGGCATCAAAGGCCTGATCCTGGAGCTTGGGCCGACCCTCGGGGAAGACTATACGGAAGTGCAGGAGCATGTCTGGGTACATAAGACGGCGAAGATTTTCCCGTCCGCGTATCTTGGAGCGCCCTGCATTATCGGGCCGAATACGGAAGTGCGCCACTGCGCTTTTATCCGGGGTTCAGCCCTTGTCGGAGCGGACTGTGTTGTCGGAAACTCCGTAGAGCTTAAGAACGTGATCCTGTTTGACCACGTACAGACGCCTCACTACAACTACGTAGGCGACAGCATTCTTGGCTACTACAGCCACATGGGAGCAGGTTCCATTACCTCCAACGTTAAGAGCGACAAGCAGCTTGTTGTCGTACACAACGGTACGGAAAAGATGGAGACCGGCATGAAAAAATTCGGCGCCATGTTAGGGGATCACGTAGAGGTTGGATGTAACGCAGTCTGCAATCCCGGCACCGTGATCGGCAGGGGCTCCAGCGTATACCCGACCTCGTGCGTAAGGGGATTCATTCCCGCCGGCCACGTTTATAAGGACAGGGACGCCATCGTCAGGAGAGATTAAGGATACGAACGTATGCTTGAACTGAGCGAAACGTTTCAAAACCTTTTGCGGGTATATGAGCATGGAAACAACGATCGTCAAAAAAGGTGACATATTGGCTAAAAAGAACGGTCCGGTGGAGAACCTCTGGTACGTTACCGGCGGAACCGTGTCCATGATCATCGGAGCCCGGGAGATTCCCCTTGGAAAGGGAGATTTCATCGGGCTTGCTGACGTGGAGTCCGGCATATACAGCTGTGACTACGTGGCCACCTCTGACGTGCAGGTCATGAACTTCACGACCAGGGAGAATCTCTATAAGTCCAATTTCATCTCATCCAAGCCGGACAACTGCAGGGCCATAGCGCTCTCGATAAACCGCATAGCACGTTCGGCATACAAGCTGTTAAGCGATGCCCAGGCACAGCTGTCGGGGATACTCGAGCTGACGCAGAGGGCATATGCCGGGTATTGCGAATATGCGGCCGAGCTCCACACCTCGGCGATGGAAATGGAAGCCATGGGGTACCTGCCGGAGAAAATGGAACTCGATTTTCACCAAAAGACCATCAATCAGATGCATGCCGGCATGTATTCGCTCCTGGCGGACAAGGACATGGGAGGCAGGCTGGTCGCCACCGGAGTGGTGCCCGGCTACATCATGCATTGCTCGCTGGACATCAAGGATTTCTGTCCGGAGATAGAGCTCGTGTCAGACACGATTAATGAATGCATTGACATAATGATGAACGGATCGGGGGATGACCTTTACGGCAGGCTGGCCAACCTGTACGTCAGGGCCACCTCCGAACACGCGCTCTCCGGTGAGATGGTTCAGCTCATGCAGGAGATACATGAGAAGGTCGGCAAGCTGGCTCCGGAAACCGCGGCCAGGAGGAAGGGCGAGATAGAACTGAAGCTGGCCGGACTGGGCGGCATCACGGACGGAGACGGCGAAGCATCGATAGACAAGGACGTGGCATCCAAGCTGGTAGGCAGCATGGACACGATCTTTGAGTTCTGCGATTATCCCAAGGACAAGGCTGACCTGCTGAAAAATGCGATAAATGCCTTCCGTAAGGTGAGCGACCCCTATTCCTCGGAGGATGAAGTCAGGAAACTCAGGCTCCTCATAGAAGAGAACTTTTATCAGCTCTATCTGGAGGTGCTGCAGGCGAGGATAGCCTGTACCGACGTGCCGGTCATCATCAGGATGTTCCTGGACTTCGGATATCTGGATGAGGAGCTGGCCGGCATGGAAAATGCCTGTGAACTGTATAACCTGGCGCTCACCTTCGAAGGTGACAAGTCCAAGGGAGTGTTTACGGCTTCCGAATGGCTGCTGGCCATCTACACGCGGGACCGCGAACCCAGCATCAATGAGTTTGAACAGAGCTTTGAGGAATACGTCAGGGAAGAACGCAAGAACGGCAGACTGACCGACGCCCAGGTCAAGGGCATCATCAAGGATCAGGGACAGAAGGTCATATTCGAACTTTCAAACATGTTCCGCAAGGCATCCCGGATATGCTCGGGACAGGTGCTGAGCTTCTGCCCGGTGTTCTGCGGATATCAGCTTTTGCGTTCCGTCAGGGACGACGTCTGCGACTCACGCAGGCTGCGCGAGAGCCTGGACATAATCAAGTCCATCGACTACACGCTCTTTTATCGTGAAAAGATGCACGTCTATAACGAAAAAGAGGGCATATATGACACCATCCACGTGGAGGTGATGCCGGACATGGTGCTGATGCCTGTCGTTGGCAGCCGTACCTCCATGTGGCAGGAGATAAGCGGCAAGGACAGGATGACGCCCGGCAGGTTCATTTTCCCGGTGATCCTGACGGAAGACCTGGACAAGCAGATGCTCAGGCTCTCGGGTGAGTTCAGATGGCAGCTCTGCAAGAGGGTTCAGGGAGCCAGGTGGAATGACGTGACAGATCCCTCGATCACCAGCCTGTATACCGATTACCTGCAGTTTTACAGGAAGAATTCCGAGCTCAGCGCGGAGCAGAAGGAGAAGGTCAAGAATGGCCTTCAGCGATACAAGCAGGTATACAGGGATTATTTCGTGGCGGATTACGCTGAATACGTAAAGTATGAATCAGCGGGATCGCCGCATCTTAACAAGGTTGCCAGGACGATACTTTTCATGCAGTGCCCGTTCAGGGCCAAGGTGCGTGACAGGCTGAAGGACAATCCGATCTATGGAGAGGTGTCCGACAAGTTCAGGATCAAGACCGGGCAGCAGCTGCATAAGCTGGACAACATGGCCAAAAAACTGACCAGCCGTGGACTCGAAGTACCCAGGGAACTCAAGGAAGAGATGGCGTACTATAATTTGTAGCGTGCTTACTTGCGGTATCAAGATATAGAGGGTATAATCAATTAGGCTGTTTAAGGAAACGATTATTCAGCGTTTCCTTAACAAAAAATTTTTAGGAGGTCTGGTATGAGTGACAAGACAGAGGCGATAACAGACGCACGGGCACTGGGCGTGCCGAAGATGCTGTTGCTGGGCATCCAGCACATGTTCGCGATGTTTGGTGCGACGATCCTCGTTCCCATTCTGGTTACGGGATACTTTCACGGGGAGGGGTTGTCGGTGTCGGTAACGCTTTTCTTTGCCGGAATTGGCACGCTGTTTTTCCATCTATGCTCCAAATTCAAGGTGCCGGCGTTCCTGGGAAGCTCATTCGCGTTCCTGGGCGGATTTGCAACCGTTGCAGAACTCAATACAGGGCGGTTCGCCAACATGAGCTATGGCGAAAAGCTGCCGTACGCAACCGGCGGAATCGTGGTGGCCGGACTCCTGTACCTGGTGCTTGCCCTGATCATCAAGCTGGTGGGAATTGAGAAGGTCATGAAGTATCTTCCTCCCGTGGTCACTGGTCCCATCATCATATGCATAGGCCTGAGCCTTGCGCCTTCCGCAATAGGCAATGCCAGCACCAACTGGCTCCTGGCCTTCATCGCCCTGGCCACCGTCATCATCTTTAACATCTGGGGCAAGGGCATGTGGAAGATCATTCCAATCCTGATGGGCGTGGTGATCTCATACGCCGTCGCACTGATACTCAATGCCTTCGGATTCACCAATCCCGATGGATCGGCGATACTTGATTTCACGAGCGTCGCTACTGCGTCGGTAATCGGACTGCCTCCGTTCCGGATATGCAAGTTTGACGTTACCGCGATACTGGTCATGGCCCCCATCGCGATAGCAACCATGATGGAGCACATCGGAGACATATCCGCCATATCCGCCACGACTGGTCAGAACTTCCTCGAAGATCCCGGCCTTCACCGGACGCTCGTGGGAGACGGACTGGCTACCTCGCTCTCGGCGTTCTTTGGCGGTCCCGCCAACACGACCTACGGTGAGAACACCGGCGTGCTGGAGCTTTCCAGGGTATATGATCCCAGGGTCATCCGCCTTGCCGCCGTCTTTGCGATAGCGCTCAGCTTCATACCCAAGATCTCGGAGATCATCGGTTCACTGCCGGCCTCGATCATCGGCGGCATAAGCTTCATACTGTACGGCATGATCTCCGCCATCGGAGTTCGCAACGTGGTTGAGAACAAGGTGGACTTTACCAAGACCAGAAACCTGATGATCGCAGCCGTGATCCTCGTTTGCGGACTGGGCTTCTCTGACGGCCTGACCTTCAGCATCGGATCAGCCAGCATCACGCTCACGTCGCTGGCAATAGCGGCCATAGCCGGCATAGTGCTCAACGCGATACTGCCCGGCAATGACTACAAGTTCGGCTCCAATCAGTCAGGAGACATACACAGGGGCATTGCTTTCACTCCCATGATGGAAGAGGGAGCAGACGACCATAATGGTGCTGAGGAGGACTAAGATGGACGAATTTGACAGCATTTCCAACATTTATGTCATGGATCACCCGCTGATCCAGCACAAGATCACTCAGATCAGAAACAAGAACACCGGTACGCAGCAGTTCCGCAAGTGCATCGAGGAGATAGCCACCCTGATGGGGTACGAGGCGCTCAGGGACCTGCCTCTGGCTGACGTGGACGTGGAGACGCCCATAGAAAAGTGCAAGTCTCCCGTGATCTCCGGCAAGAAGCTGGCCATAGTTCCGATCCTCAGGGCCGGGCTTGGCATGGTCAGCGGCATTGAGGCACTGGTTCCCACCGCAAAGGTAGGACACATCGGACTGTACAGGGATCCCGAGACTCACAAGCCCGTAGAGTATTACTGCAAGCTGCCGGCACCCATAGAGCAGAGGACCATACTGGTGGTTGATCCCATGCTGGCCACGGGCGGATCCGGGTCGGACGCAGTGGCTCAGATCAAGGCCCATGGCGGCAAACACGTCAAGTTCATGTGCATAATCGCCGCACCCGAAGGCCTGAGGAGGCTGCACGAGGATCATCCCGACATACAGATATACGTGGGACACCTGGACAGATGCCTCAACGAAAACGCTTACATTTGTCCGGGACTCGGCGATGCCGGAGACAGGATATTTGGTACCAGGTAAATTGATCATGAATGCTAGACCTTATTCGGCAGTCATAAAGATACTGTCCTCATTCATGATGCTGGCATGCCTGACCGGATGTGGCAGGGATGCGGCACTGGATGAATACAGGGAGCAGATGGATGCGTATTATGACCAGTTGTCCGTGATCGATGCAGGCATTAATTCAATCGATCCCGCGACGGACATGGACGGCTCGCAACTGCTGGGTTTCCTGGACGAGCTGGACGCTGCCACCATGGAAATGGCCGGGCTCGAGGTGCCGTCCCAGTTCGCGTCGGTAGAGAGCCTGGCGGACGAAGCCTCGGAAAACATGACTCAGGCAGTGGCCCTGTATCATCAGCTGTATGAGACGGATGAGTACAATGAGGATCTGGCGGCGGGAGCCTACGAGTATTATGAGCGTGCCAACCTGCGCATACGCTACGTCACGGACATCCTGCACGGTGACATTCCCGAGGAACTCATGGTAGAAGAGGAAGAGGAAGCTAATGAGCAATGACGCGAACGAAGATATCAAGACGATGGATGCGCCTGATCCCGGGACGGTGGGCGAGAACCGTCACGACGCGGCGGGCGGGACTGACGCGGCTACGGATCCCATAAGGGAACTTGCACGTGATCAGAAGAAGACACTTTTCTTTACCCGCATCATAGGCATATCCTCCCTTGTGACGGCGGCAACGGTAGTCATAGCCTGTCTGATCGTAATCCCGAGGGCGATAAGTACCATAGACCAGATGAATGCCCTGATGGCCGAGGGTTCAGCGGCCCTGGATAATGCTAACGCAACCCTGGCTAACATCGACAGCATGACGGCAGAGATAGAGACTGCCGCTGACGGCATCAACGAGCTGGTGGACGCCAATCCGGACGTTCTGGCCGAATCGATGGCCAAGCTTAACAACATCGATTTTGACAGCTTAAACAAGGCCATCAAGGATCTCGGCGACGTTGTTGAGCCGATGGCGACGTTTTTTAACAGATTTAGGTGAATTGACATGATAGGAGCAGATGCAATAGTAAAATGCTTAGAGGCGGAGGGCGTTGACATCGTGTTCGGTTATCCCGGAGTGGCGATCTGTCCCTTCTATAATTCGATCCTGGATTCCGCGGTCAGGACCGTGCTGATCCGCACGGAGCAGAATGCTGCTCACGCGGCCAGCGGACTGGCCAGGGTGACGGGCAAGGTCGGCGTGTGTGCCGTGACGAGCGGTCCAGGAGCTACCAACGTGATAACGGGCATAGCCACGGCTTTTGCCGATTCGATACCCATGGTCATCATTACCGGCCAGGTTAATTCCGCGCTGCTGGGGAGCGACGTGTTTCAGGAAGCCGACATTACCGGTGCCGTGGAGAGCTTCGTCAAATACAGCTATCTCGTCAGGGATGCTGACCTCATTCCACAGATTTTCAAGGAGGCCTTCCACATAGCGAACACCGGCCGCAAGGGCCCGGTGCTCATAGACGTTCCGATCGACGTGCAGAATGCCCCGGTAGGCAAGTTCAAGTACCCCGAAGAGATCAGCATGAGGACCTACAAGCCTACCGTCAAGGGGCATGCGGTCCAGATACAGAAGGCGGTGAGGGCCCTCAATCATTCCAGGAGGCCCGTCATCTGCGTCGGTGGAGGAGTGCATCTGTCCGATGGAGCATGTCAGGTGCTCAGGGAGTTTTGCAACAAATTCTCGATCCCCATCGTGCACACGATGATGGGAAAGGGCGCGATGCCGTCGGAATACAAGCTCAACTACGGCATGGTGGGCAACAACGGCAAGCCTTACGCCAACAGGGCGATGAACGAATCCGACCTGCTGATCATGGTGGGCGCGAGGGTCGCGGACAGGGCCATCAGCCAGCCTGACCTGATACTCAGGAACAAGACCCTGGTCCACATAGACGTGGATCCGGCTGAAATAGGCAAGAACGCGCAGGCCACCATCCCCATCGTGGGGGACGCGGCCAACATACTGCGGGACATGTGTGACAGTGAGATCACCTGCAACGCATCCGAATGGGTGGAGACGCTCGAAGGTTATCGCCGTGACATGATGCCAAAGAGAAATCCCAATCCTGAATTCGTCGATCCATGTGAATTCATTCGCCGTATGACGGATCGCATGGAGGATGACGCGGTCTACGTGGCTGACGTGGGACAGAATCAGATATGGTCCTGCGGCAACGCCATAGTCCGCAACGGCAGGTTCCTGACCAGCGGCGGCATGGGCACCATGGGATATTCCATCCCTGCCGCCATGGGCGCCAAGTATGCATGCCCGGACAGGCAGGTGGTCGCGGTCTGCGGAGACGGATCCTTCCAGATGTCCATGATGGAGATGGCCACGATGCGCCAGCACGGCATACAGGGCAAGATCGTGGTGATGTCAAACAAGTACCTGGGTATGGTCAGGGAGTATCAGCATTATACCTACAAGGATCACTACAGCGTCGTCGACTTAAGCGGCAGTCCCGACCTGTCCAAGATCTCCGAGGCATATGGTTTTAAATACCTGCACCTAAGCAACATGCAGGACTGTGATGCCGTGATAGAGGAGTTCCTGGGCAGCGGAGAATCCGTGCTGCTTGAACTGAACGTGGATCCATATGACCTGGTAAAATAAATCAGGATACGCATTTAAGAGAGGAAAGCAATGAAACGCATATATTCAGTGCTGGTTGAGAACAGGTCCGGCGTGCTGTTTAAGGTGGCCGGCCTCTTTTCCAGGAGATGCTTCAACATAGACTCGCTGGCGGTTGGCGAGACCGATCAGTCCGACGTCTCATGCATGACCGTGGTCAGTTCCGGAGACGAGCGCACCATGGAGCAGATAGAGAAGCAGTTAAACAAAAAGATAGACGTCATCAAGGTCCGCACCTTTGACGAATCCGAAGCCATAACCAGGGAACTGATGCTGCTCAAGGTTAAATGCAACAAGTCCAATCGTGCTGAAATCCTTGAGATCTGTGATATAATGAAAGCCGACATCGTGGACATGTCCAAGAGCCAGCTCATGATCCAGATATGCGACATACCCGAGAGGACGAGGGTGCTGATCAACATGTTGAACTCGATCTCTATCGTGGAAGTCGCCAGGACGGGCACGCTGGCCCTGCCCAAGTGTCAGGATTAAGTAATTATCAGAAAGGATTAAGACATGAGACGCAAAGTGCTACAATTACTGGTGGACAACACCTCCGGCGTGCTGAGCCGCATTTCGGGCCTGTTTTCGAGGCGCGGCTACAACATTGAATCCATCACTGCCGGAGTTACCGCCGATCCCAGGTATACGCGCATCACGATAGTTACCAGCGGTGATGACGAGATTCTCGAACAGATCGAGAAGCAGGTCGCCAAGCTTGAGGACGTGAGGGACGTCAAGCCCCTGGAGCCTGAGAACAGCGTTTACAGGGAGCTTGCCCTGATCAAGGTCAGGTGTGCGCCCGAGCAGAGGCAGGAGATCATCACGATCGCCGACACCGACAATTTCCGCGCCAAGATCATAGACGTCTGCAAGGAAGCCCTGATAGTGGAACTTACCGGCAATCAGGACAAGATCGACACGTTCATAGGACTGCTCGATAATTATGAGATACTCGAGCTGGCCAGGACCGGTATCGCCGGACTCGGACGCGGAATCGAAAACGTGACTTATCTGCCCTGAGTACGTACTTTTGGCGTACGCACGGGGAGATTTAAATAATTCACAAAAAGGAGATTATTATGGCAAAGATTTTTTATGAGTTGAAGCAGAACAAGATCGAGGGTTCTGTGAGCAACGGCAAGTGGTTCGCCTACGTGAAGGCCATCGAGACCATGAACACGCGCAAGCTGGCGCAGCACATCTCCGAGCACGGCTCTGTCTATACGCCCGATGTGGTGTTTGGCGTGCTGGAGAAGTTCCGCAGCTGCCTGATAGAGATGCTCCTGGAGAGCAAGAAGGTGAAAATCGACGGTTTGGGCACGTTCTACTGCACCGTGGAGAACGTGAAGGGCGGCGCCGAGAGCAAGGAGAAGTTCAACGTGCAGGCCAATCTGAGTGCGCTGCATATCCGCTTCATGCCAGAGCAGGAGCAGGAGATGAACATCTCCAGTCGTGAGTTCATCAAGAAGGCCGAGTTCATCAACATCGCTACCCTGATGGGTGCCAACAGCGAGAGTGACACGCCTGTGGATACTGGCGAGGGCACTGGCGATGACACTGGCGGAAGCGGCAACGGTGGTGGTACTAGCACCACAGGTGGTTCTGAGGATAATCCGGGCGACGTAGGAGGACTTGGGTAAATGAAGAATGAAGAGTGAAGAATGAAGAATCTCCATTCATTATGAAAGTATCCTTGAAGGAATGGACAGCCATCATGCTACTCACCGCGGGAGTAGCGATGGCGTTCATCGCCCTGCTCTTGCCACCACCGGGCGAGATACATGACAGCGTGCTCTACGTGTTTGCACAGATACTGATTTACTCAGGTACGGTCTTCGGACTGGATTCCTACTTCACCAAAAAAATTACGAATCATCATGACAAACGAGAAGAAAGCTAAGTGGTCTGTGATAGTAAATGTCATCCTCACCACACTCACAGCGATTGCCACAGCTCTGGGTTTGACCAGCTGTATGTAAAATAAAAGCCCCAAGTTTTGGGGCTTTTATTGTTTATAGAATATGGCATCAATAGCTCAAACCGAAACCAAACTCGAAGGCCTTGTTTGGAGCATCGAATGGTACGTCTTCCAACTGCTTGGTGACGTCGTCCATCGTGGCTGGAATCTCGAATGGCAGTTTGCCTACTGGGTTGAACTTACCGAAGACTACATCGAGCAGGGCATTGTCCAGGCAGTCGAATACCAGGAAGCAACCCTTCACGGTCTGCTTCAGATCCTTTGGCAACACGATGCTGGTGCCGCTTGGGTTGAAGGCTACCACTACTGGCTTGCCTGTGGCAGAGAGTTTCTTGATGTTGTTCCAGATGCTGGCTGGCAGACTGATATCTACTGGCTTGGCAGCCTCTATCTCACGCTGACGCTGCATGGCTGCACGCTGTGCTGGGGTCATGTTGGCCTGAGCGCCAAAACCGCCTGTACGTGGCTCTGTGACGCCTGTGCGCACCAGAATCAGATCGGCCTGTCGTGGGTTGGTCACCAGCTCGGCATAGTTCTTGGCAATCTCCTCATCGACACCCTCTACATAGAGCTTGATGCCTTCCTTAGCTGGCAGGGTGTTGCCCTCGTTGACCAGCAGGATGTTTGACTCCAACTGTGCCTGATAAGCGTTCTTCTGGAGGTCTTCACGCTGGCAAACCTGAGCGGCCTTGTCGGGATCTACATAAGGATCTTCAAACAAACCGAGGATGAAATGCCACTGTAGGATTCGGCTGGCGGCCTGGTTGATGCGCTCTTCCGTCACACGGCCTTCCTTCACCAGCTCTACCACGAGCTGTGTCTCTGTCTCGCTACCCATCTGGTCTACACCAGCATTGATGACCATCTCCATATTGTCCTTCAGCGTGGTCTTACCAGCCAAGCGAGGATTCAGCGGACCCGTGCGGCCTACCACACCCCAGTCGGTACAGATGGCACCCTTGAAGCCCAGTTGGTCATACAGCACCTTGGTGCTCCAGTAAGGTGAATAGTTCACGTTCAGCGTATCTACATAGGTGCCGCTATAGTAGCCCATGATGGCCAACGCACCCTTCGCGATACCAGCCTTGAATGGCTTGAGGTGATAGTCTACATTGTTGCCTGGATAGACGGTGAAGTTGCCTTTGCCACCCTCGTGAGGATTGGCACCTGGCCAGTGCTTCAGGTGTACCAGCACCTTGTCGGGACCTACGTTCTCACCCTGTGCCCCTTCCATGAAGGCCTCCATCATCTCGATGGTGAGGTCGGCATCCTCTGAGAAGCAACCCATGTTACGGCTCCAGCGTGGCTCTGTGATGACATCGATCTGTGGACCCAGAATCATGTGCAGACCAACGGCACGGTATTCTTCTGCCACAGCCTCACCGAACTTCTCTACGATGTCACGATCACGGGCAGCAGTGATACCTACCTGACCTTCCTTGCTTGGCCACTGGCTGAAGTACTGCTTACCACTGACGTGGGCACCCAGCGTAGCGCCATGACGAGGATCTGAAGAGAACATGATAGGAATACCCAGACGAGAGGCCTCTGCATACTCCTGCATGGTGTTGCTCCACTGTGCGAAGAGCTTAGGCTCTGCGATACCATTGTTCAGGATGTTGCGGAAGTGACGCTCCTCGATGAACGTCTTCACATCGGCACCCACACGCATCTGACCTTGTCCCATAGCGCCCTGATTGTTGCCACCAGGACCGATAGGGCCAGCATAGGCCTCCTGGCTCAAGGCTGCCTGTGCGTCATAGACCACCTTGCCATCAGCAGGCACGGCGATGTTAGGATGGAACATCATTCCCACCTTCTCTTCCAGCGTCATCTGGCTCACCAGGTCGTCGATACGATCTTGCATAGGCTGGCGCCAGTCTTCATACACGTCGAGCTCACCATTCTTGTTCAAGTCCTTGAACTGGTAGCCGTCTTTCTCAATAATCTGCACCTTACGTGCCTCCAGCGTAGGCTGCTCATACTTCGGAGCTTCCTCACAACTTGTCAGCATAGCACCCATCAGTGCCAAACTTCCAAAAACGAAACTAATCTTCTTCATTGCTTTATTGGGTTAAAATGATGTATTCAAATAGCATTGGCCTCTATCAAGCCTTGCATCACGGCATAGATGGTGAGTCCGGAGACCGACTTGATGCCCAGCTTCTCCGTGATATTCTTCCGATGCGTGATGACGGTGGTCAGCGAGATATTCAGCTTATCAGCAATCTCCTTATTGATATAGCCCTGCACCACGAGGCGCAGCACCTCTGTCTCGCGCAGGGAGAGCACGCTGTCTTCCTGCGTGGCAGCAGCCTTGGCATGCCCATGCCCCCGCTCCATGAGCTGCAAGATGGACTTAGCCAACTGGTGCTCATCTTGGTTGATATCCAGGCTGATGATGCCACTGAGCTGTGGCTCTCCGCTGGTGAGCACGATGGCCCTATGCTTGCGCTCCAAGAAGAACGACGTATGCTCGAAGTAGATCTTGGAGGAGACGAAGTAGTGCACGAACATATCGGGCGTATCGTCCACCAACGCCTCAAAACTGGGGAACACACGGATGTTGATTTGGGGAATCACTTCCTCAAGCAGGTGCTCCAGCCCTAAGGCTGTGAGGGTGTTGGGTTCTATGATAGCAATCTCAGGAACCATGTCCAATTATGAATTATAAATTATGAATTATGAATTATAATGTTTAATGTTTAACGTTTAATGTACAGACTCGCTGCTTCTGCACAGTGCTCTCCGTCGATACCTGCGGAGACGATGCCTCCTGCATAGCCAGCGCCCTCGCCACAAGGGAAGAGGCCTTCTACCTGCACATGCTGCAACGTGGTGCCATCACGCACGATGCGCACAGGGGCGGAGGTGCGTGTCTCTATGGCGATCATCACGGCCTCATTGGTGAGGAAGCCATGACTATGCTTTCCAAAGGTCAGAAAGGCCTGACTCAGTCTGTGGCTGATAAACGGCGGAAGCCAGAAATGCAGCGGAGAGGAGATCAAGCCTGGGGTATAGCTGGATTCAGGCAGGTCGAAGCTCAGCTTCTTGTGGACGAAATCCACCATGCGCTGCGCTGGTGCGGTCTGTCGCATATTGCCTTGCTGCCAAGTGAGGCGCTCAAGACGCTCTTGAAAGGCCATCATTTTTAATGAAGAATGAAGAGTGAATAATGAAGATTCTTCATTTTCCAAGTCTTCCGGCCTTAGTTCCACCACCATGCCGCTGTTGCTCCACTTGGAGCCTCGGGAGCTGGGGCTCATGCCATTGACCACGATTTGCTCTGGGCCACTGGCTGCTGGCACCACGAAGCCACCTGGGCACATGCAGAAGCTATAGACACCCCTACCCTCTACCTGCGTGACAAAGCTATACTCAGCAGCGGGGAGGTACTTCCCACGGCCTTCCTTGGAGTGGTACTGTATCTGGTCGATGCGATGCGACGGATGCTCCAGACGCACGCCTACAGCGATGCCCTTGGCTTCTATATGCACGCCATTCTGAGCCAGCCAGCGATAGACATCACGGGCTGAATGACCTGTGGCCAAGATGACGGGACCTTCGAAGACCTGCCCTGTCTGGGTTTCTATGCCCACCACCTTATTATCACGAATGATGAGGGCATCCATGCGGGTCTCGAAGTGTACCTCACCACCACAGCGCAGGATGGTGTTTCGCATGTTCTCTATGACGCGAGGCAGCTTATCCGTACCAATATGCGGATGGGCATCAACGAGGATAGTTGGCGAGGCTCCATGCTGGCAAAAGACATTAAGGATCTTCTCCACATTGCCACGCTTCTTGCTGCGGGTATAGAGCTTCCCATCAGAATAGGCACCAGCCCCTCCCTCTCCGAAGCTGTAGTTGGATTCGGAGTTCACCTTATGCTCACGCGTGATCAGGGCAATGTCACGCTTACGATCATGCACGTTCTTTCCACGCTCCACCACGATGGGGCGCAGTCCGAGCTCTATGAGTCGGAGGGCAGCGAAGAGTCCGCCTGGGCCTGCCCCCACCACGACCACCTGTGGCTTTCCCTCCACATTGGGGTATTCCGTGTGGACATACTCATCCTTCGGAGGCAGCTCATTGACGAAAGCACGCACCGTGAGATTCACGAAGATGGTGCGCTGGCGGGCATCAATGCTACGCTTCAGCACCCTGACTGCCACCAACGTCTGGGCATCAAGTCCCTTCTCCTGAATCAAGTACGCCTTGATGTCCTGCTCACTGGAGGCCACCTGAGGCAAAACCCTTATTTGATAATCTATTGACATTATATATTCAAAAATGCAAAAATGCAAAGATGCAAAGATTATATAGTCCAATATCTCAATATCTCAATATCTCAATTAAATCTTGTTCGTTCTATCCGAACAGGGCCCTGAATGCTTCTTCTATCTTGCGCACAGGCACCAATGCGATTTTCAGTCCTTGGGTATTCAGTCCCTGCATGTTCTGCTTGGGCAGGATGAAGCGGGAGAAGCCCAGTTTCTGTGCCTCACTGATGCGCTGCTCGATGCGGTTCACAGGGCGGATTTCGCCAGAGAGGCCTATCTCGCCTGTCATGCAGACACCCGACTCAATCTCCACATCAAGGTTGCTGGAGAGGATGGCACTGATAACGGGCAGGTCGATGGCGGTATCGTTCACCTTGAGACCGCCTGCAATGTTGAGGAACACATCCTTCTGTGCCAACTTGAAGCCTACGCGCTTCTCCAGCACGGCCAGCAGCATATTCATGCGACGGATGTCGAAACCTGTGGCAGAGCGCTGCGGATAGCCATAGACAGCACTGCTCACCAACGCCTGCACCTCTATCAAAAACGGGCGCACCCCCTCCACAGCAGCTGCAATGGCGATGCCACTCATGCCCTCATGGTCTTGATTGAGAAGCAGTTCGGAAGGATTGCTCACTTGGCGCAGTCCGTCTTGACGCATCTCATAGATGCCCAGTTCGGAGGTGCTTCCGAAGCGGTTCTTGATGCTGCGCAGGATGCGGTACATATAGTGCTGATCGCCCTCGAACTGCAACACGGTATCTACGATGTGCTCCAGCACCTTAGGACCAGCGATGCTGCCTTCCTTATTGATATGACCTATGAGGATGACAGCCGTCTGTGTCTCTTTGGCATAGCGCAGGATAGACACGGCACACTCACGTACCTGCGTGATGCTGCCAGGCGATGATTCCACAGCCTCCGTATAGATGGTCTGGATGGAGTCTATCACCACCACATCGGGCTGCTCTGCCTCCAGCTGCGTGAGGATTTTCTCCCAGCACGTCTCACAAAGCACCAGCGTCTCATCCGTCTTTCCCGTCAGTCGATCAGCCCTCATCTTGAGCTGTCGTGGACTCTCCTCACCTGAGACATAGAGCACCTTGCGATCATTCATGCCCAGCACCGTCTGTAGCACCAGCGTACTCTTTCCGATGCCAGGCTCACCACCCAGCAGGACCAGCGAACCACGCACCAAGCCACCACCCAGCACACGGTTCAGCTCCGCATCGTGCAAGTCGAAACGTGGCTCCTCAGCAGCCTCTATCTCACGGATGGGAAGTGGTTTCTGGCGCTGCTCTGACTTCGGACTCTGATAGGTCTTGCTGGTAGGTTCCTTGCGTATCTTGATCTCCTCAAAGGTATCCCATGCGCCACAAGAGGGGCACTTGCCATACCACTTCGGAGAATCGTACCCGCAGTTGCTACATACGTATGATGTTTTTTCCTTTGCCATACTCCTATTTTTCTGCAAAGATAGTGCAAACTTGTGATTTTTACATTATCTTTGTCAAAGAATCTAATACGAACTCATAAATCATTTTAGGATATGAAACTACAGAAACTCCTCTGCCTGCTGGCTTTGCCAGCCCTACTCACTGCCTGTGGTGAAAGTAGGACCGAACAACAAGACTACAACCTGGGCATCGGTGTGTATCCAGGCAATCCTGAAGAGAACTTTGCTCCACAGTTGGTCAAGGACGACACGTACCGAAACATCGCCCTGCTGCACAAGGTGTATCACTCATCGAGCTACGACTACAACCTGACGGGGCAGCTCATCACTGATGGCATCATCGATACGGAAACGCCTGCCTCCATCAGTCTCTCTACAGCAGAAGGACGCATGCCAAAGAACGAGCAGGAATATCTCTTCGATACCAATTACTATACGCGTAAGACTTTCAAGGGGAAGGACCTGACTCTGCAGTTGGACTTCGAGCATTGGAGCATTCCTGCCAATCGCCTCTGGCTCAATGGCTGGATGGTGACTGAAGGCGAGAACAAGCGCTATGCGATGAAGGTGGAGGCTTCTATGGATGGCACCAATTGGGACGTGCTGAAAGAAGAGAAGGGCGTGATGCCCCGTGGGTGGATAGACCACTACATCGACTTTGAGGAGAAGGGGTATCAGCACTATCGCATCCAGCTCAGTGGCGATGCAGCCCGTGAATGGCAGTTGGCCAGCTGGGATTTCTTCCACGGAGAGGAACTGCTCAACGTGCTGCCTTCTGCTCATTTCACCAGTGTTTGGCGCAGCGCAACGAGCGGTCAGGAATGGGTATATGTGGACTTTGGCAGTGAGGCTACCTTCGACGAGGTGACGCTGCACTGGATCAATCGTGCCAGCGCAGGAACCTTGCAGGTGTCTGACGATGCCAAGAACTGGAAAGAGGTGGCGCAGCTGGCTGATTCAGACAACTATAAAGTGAAGGGCAAAGGACGCTATCTGCGCCTGCTGCTCACAGCCTCTGCCAATGGCAAGCCTTACGAACTGAGTGAGCTGCAAGTGATGGGACGCGGAGCGACGGCCCCTCAGCCTCATCAGGCCGTCAGTGCTACAGATAAGGGATTGGTACTGAGCGGAGGCGCTTGGCGACTGCAGCGGGCTTCACTGGTAGATGCCACAGGCGAACAGCTCTCACAGACTGGCTATGATGCCAATACTTGGATGCCTGCCACCGTGCCTGGTACGGTGCTGACCAGCTATGTGAATGCAGGGGCCGTTCCAGAGCCCAACTTTGCAGATAACCAGCTGATGATTTCGGAGTCTTACTTCCTTTCCGACTTCTGGTATCGGAATGAGTTCATGGCGAACAAGACTTCTGAGCGGGCCTTCCTGAACTTCGATGGCATCAACTGGAAGGCGAAGGTTTGGCTGAATGGCATGTATCTGGGAGAGATAGACGGAGGCTTCCTGCGTGGCAACTTCGATGTGACGAATGTGCTGAAGCAAGGCTCCAACGCCCTTGCTGTGCAGGTGATCAAGAACGCCCATCCTGGGGCCATCAAGGAGCAGACGGCTTGGAGCAGCGAGGCCAATGGTGGTATCCTTGGCGCTGACAATGCCACATTCCACGCCTCTATCGGTTGGGACTGGATTCCTACCATCCGAGGCAGAAACATGGGTATCTGGGACGATGTGTACCTCACCTATACAGGAGCAGCGACACTGAAAGACCCATTCGTGCGCTCAGAGCTTCCACTGCCTGAGACCTCCAGTGCGAAGGTGTTCGTAGAGGTAGAGGTGGAGAATCATGCAGACCAATCCGTGAATGGCGTGCTGAAGGGCACGCTGGGTGACATCAACTTCGAGCAGGCAGTGACTTTGGCTGCTAAAGAGAAGCAAACTGTCAAACTGAATCCTGACAATACTCCACAACTGCTGATGCAGAACCCGCGTCTCTGGTGGCCAAACGGCTATGGCGAGCAGTACCTCTATGATGTCAATCTGAGCTTTGTGGTAGATGGGAAGACATCAGACGAGACCAATTTCAAGACGGGTATCCGACAGATGACCTTCGAGGAGGAAGAGTATGCTTCCAGCGGCGTGCCTGATCGTACGGGCAAGGTGGTGAAGACAGACAAGCGCCTGAACCTCTACGTGAACGGTCGTAGGTTCGTGGGCTTCGGAGGCAACTGGGGCTTCAGCGAGTCTAACCTGAACTACAGGGCGCGTGAGTATGACATTGCTGTGAAGCACCATCAGATGATGAATTTCACGATGATACGCAACTGGGTAGGTCAGATAGGCGACAAGGAATTCTACGAGGCCTGCGATAAGTACGGCATCATGATCTGGCAGGACTTCTGGTTGGCCAATCCTGCTGACGGACCAGATCCTTACTACGAGGACTTGTTCAAGGAGAATGCCACAGACTATCTGCTTCGTGCCCGAAACCACCCATCCGTGGCTCTCTACGTTGGACGCAATGAGGGTAACCCTCCTGCCTCTCTGGATGGCTTCCTGCGCACATTGGTGGCAGAGAATCACCCAGGCATGCACTACATTTCTCACTCTGCTGCAGGCGTAGTGAGTGGTGAAGGTCCTTATCGCGCTCTGCCTATCGAGAACTATTTCCACCTCTATGGGCATGATAAGTTCCACAGCGAGCGTGGTATGCCAAACGTGATGAGTTACGAGAGTATGCTGCAGGCCTTCGGAGCAGAGCACATGGAGCCTGTGAACACGGTGCAGACCCCTAACAACATCTATGGTATGCACGACTATACGCTGGGTGGTCAGGGCATATCTTCTGCACAGTCGGCCTTCTCCTTCAATGAGATGATAGAAAAGGCGTTTGGCAAGCCTAAGGATGCCAAGCAGTTTGCAGAATGGGCCCAGTGGATCAACTACAATGGCTATCGTGCCATGTTCGAAGGGCGTTCTGAATACCGTCGTGGCTTGCTGCTCTGGATGAGCCACCCTGCTTGGCCGTCTATGACGTGGCAGACATACGACTACTACTTCGATCCTACTGCTGCCTACTATGGCTGTATGAAGGCTTGTGAGCCGCTGCATATCCTCTGGAATCCGCTGCAGGACAATGTGCAGGTGGTGAACTATCACGCTGGAAATCAGCAAGGAATGAAAGCTAAGGCTCAGGTACTCGACCAGAACGGAAAGGTGCATTGGGAGAAAGAGATGGATCTCAATGCTGCAGAAGATGAGACGGTGAGCTGCTTCCCATTGGAATACCCTGAGAGCCTGACAGATACCTATTTCATCAAGCTCATGCTGCTGAAAGACGGCAAGCCTGTGTCTGAGAATTTCTATTGGAAGGGCAAGGAGAATGGCAACTATAAGTCACTGCTCCAACTGCCTAAGACACAGCTTACAGAGAGCACGATAGTCAATCAGGAGAACGGCGAATGGACGATAAGTTGCACGCTGAAGAACGACACGGAAGTGCCAGCCTTAATGGTGCGTCTGAATGTGTTGGGAGAAAAGAGCTGCGAGCGTATCCTCCCTGCCTTCTATTCTGACAACTACTTCTTTCTGATGCCAGGAGAAGAGAAGACTGTGAACATCACGCTGAGCAACCGCGACACTCGTGGGGAAACCCCAATGCTAGAGATTGAGGGATTCAATATTTAAATGAAGAATGAAGAGTGAAAAATGAAGAACGATAATAATGAAGAGTGAAAAATGAAGAATGAAGAATTTCCCTTGCGGAGCCTATTCTTCATTTTTCACTCTTCATTATTCATTAATCAAAAATTAATGTGAACGTGCCCATCGCCTTTCTTGCTGTTCTCTGCCAGTTCTACGACATCCTGAAGCGTCATCTTGCCTTTGATCTGAATTAGGGCGCAGCCGTCATCGCCTCCGCTGAGAATCAGCAATTCATGCACTACATCGTCCTTCATCTTCAGCAGGAAGAGCGTCTTCTCATCATTCTTCGAGGCCTCCATCAAGGACTCATAGCCCTTGACTTCCAATGCATTCGCCTCCGAAGCGAAGCGCTCCTTCACCTCATTGGAGCAGTCATCGAGGTCGAGCACACGGAGAGAATTGATACCCTTCAGCACCCTCGCATCATCACCATCAGCAAAGAGTCTGGCAAACTTGATGAGCAACGGAGAAACGCTCACGCTCTCTGCATTCTGCACATGAGCGTACTTCTCGAACAAATCACTTACCTGCTGCGCTGAGCCCAACTGGCACGCCAGCACCATCACGCATAAAATCAATAACTTTTTCATTACACACAATGTTTTTAGTTTTCTTTTTTATGATTTAGACGCAGGAAGTTTCAGAAAGGTTGCAACAATTTGATGTAAATGCAGATTAATTTTGAAAAATTAGCCATTTATTTGGAAGTTCATTGCTAAAAGTGTAGATTTGTTGCGTATTATCAAAAAGATACATGAAATCTACATCTGAAATATTAGAACTGCTTCGTCAGTATAAACCCATCGCCATGTCAAAATACGGCATGAAAGAATTGGGAATATTTGGTTCTGTTGCCCGTGGTGAGCAAACAGAAGGAAGCGATGTAGATATATATTACGAAGGTGAAGTACCCAGTCTTCTGACATTAGACCTTATCCAAACCGATTTGGAAAAGCTGTTAGACAGCAAGATTGATCTTATCAGGATCCGCAAGGGGATGAACTCATTACTTAGAAAAAGGATTAAAAAGGAGGGGATACATGTTTGATAAAGAGTTAGCTATTGACAGCCTTCAAAAGATCAAGTCTACTTGCGATACGATTTTAGATCGTGCCTCTATCATAAAAGACCCAAACGACTTTCTCTGTTCACCAGGAGGTATGCTACGCCTTGACGCTATCTGCATGAATCTTATAGCTATTGGCGAATCTATCAAAGGTCTTGACAAACTAACTCACGGAGAACTTCTTCCCAATTATTCCTCTATCTATTGGGATGGCGTCATGCGTATGCGTGATAAAATTGCCCATCACTATTTTGAGTTAGATGCCGAAGTAGTACTCAAAACCATTCAAGAGGACATTCCTCAGATGGCAGAAGTAATAAAAGACATGCTGAACGACCTTCAAGAGTCATAAATAAAGAGTTTCCCTTTCTCATCCATATTCATGAGAGATTACGCCACACTAAAGCAGCCATTGACTGCAGAATTTCGACAGGCCATCTATGACGTAGCTGATGCTGTGCCCCCTGGCAAAGTCACCACCTATGGGGACATAGCCACCCTGCTTGGTGTTCCCCAATGCTCCCGTTTAGTGGGCAGAGCCTTGAAGCAAGCCCCTGCACATCACCCCTGCCATCGTGTAGTGAACGCCAATGGCAGAACCGTTCCTGGATGGCCGGAGCAAGTCACCTTATTAAAAGCAGAAGGAGTCACCTTCAAGCCCAATGGCTGTGTAGATATGAAGCTGCATCGATGGAACTCATGCAATAATGTGAAAAAAAACTGACCAACTGACCGTATTGACCAGTTCTCGCTCTCATATATCTTGATAATAGCCTTTCTGTTTCTGCATAAATATTCCATTTCGGTGTTAACGAAGCCCAAGTGTGCATAAATATGCGTAATAGCCAGCTAATACCTAACTGGCAAATTTATACTTCCCAGTTAGGGAAAAAAATTTCCCAGTGAGAGCGTAAAAATTTCCCCTCATAGCAATGCAGAGAATCTGGCAAAGGTATAATTGCAAAAATATGCAATGTGAAGGGTAAAAAACGGTCAATTCGGTCAGTTGGTCAGTTATTTTTCACATCTTTGCAATTTGCTATTATTTACCAGAAGTAATCTCACTTTCTAGAAACACTTAAGAATTTCTCTCCTAATGCTTAGCATTTATCATAACAAATACTGAAGTATTTTTGCAATAACACAAGGCTTTTCCGCAAAAAGTCCTTGCGTTTGTAACTTACAAGCCCCGAGTTTATAGGCTCTATTCATATTGTTTAGAGCCTCCATTCAAACCGCTTGTAAGTTTTAAGCTCCCCCTCTGATAATCTATAAAATATTATGTTTAGTGACGTTTGTGACATTAGGAATATATACTTTCGTATAGGAAAGTTACATATTTATCCTTCATATCCTTCATATTTATTTAACCATGCGCCAAACACAAAATGACGTTGTCAGATTTGACGCAGAAACCCTTTCTATACCCCATCATAATGGATAGCTCTTTGTTTTATAATACCCCCGATTATTCGGACCAGTGCATAAGTCAATTAAATAATTATTAGTAACTTTGCACACAAATGGGAAAAACTGCAAGACGTAAGCACACGGCCGAGTTCAAGGCCAAGGTGGCGTTGGAGGCTCTCCGCGAGCAGTCGACGCTGAGTGAGTTATCAAGCAAGTATG
>CALGGH010000063.1 GCA_937916415.1 uncultured Lachnospiraceae bacterium | reverse complement strand
ATATCTGCAAACTGTCCGCGCTCAACATCCGGTACGGCACAGCCAAACTGGAAGGCATCGTGCTTGTAGTTGATGACCACCTCTACACCCCATTCAGCGGCGCGGTTATAGTAGTAAGCCGCGAGCTTTTTCAGGTATGGCTTGACACTGCT
Source organism: uncultured Lachnospiraceae bacterium (assembly GCA_937916415.1). Lineage (GTDB taxonomy): Bacteria > Bacillota > Clostridia > Lachnospirales > Lachnospiraceae > XBB2008. The sequence goes on along the minus strand of CALGGH010000063.1, from coordinate 6,907 downwards.
GTGCTGGATCCACCAGTCAAAATACAGGACCCTTGGCGAATACCTGTCTATGATCTCCACGGTGCGCTCTACCCAGTCCTCAAGGAATTCCTCGCTCGGAGCGTGCTTGTCAAACACGTCTTCGGTATTGGGCTGTTCCTGCTGTGAGGGCCAGTAGATGTTGCCTTTTTTGACCGACGAATTGATGTCAGACTGAAAATCCCTGCCGGGTCCGAGGAAAAAGTAATGCTCCGCGCGATGTGATGACGTGCCGAACACGAGTCCCCTTTTTTCGACGCTCTCCTTCAGCTGGCCAAGCACGTCCCTGCAGGGACCCATCTTGGCTGCGCAGTATTCCGAAATGTCGCTGTCATACATCTGGAATCCGTCATGATGCTCCGCCACGGGCACGACGTAACGCGCTCCCGCCTGTGCAAACACCTCAGCCCAGTACTCGGGATCAAATTTCTCAGCCTTGAACATCGGAATGAAATCCTTATATCCGAATTTGTCCTGCGGGCCATAAGTCCTGACGTGATGCTCGTATTCAGGACTCCCCTTGACGTACATGTTCCTGGAGTACCATTCATTATTGAACGCCGGCACGCTGAACAATCCCCAGTGAATGAAGATGCCGAACTTGGCGTCCTCGAACCACGCTGGCATCCTGAATGCCGACAGTGAATCCCAGTCCGCGTGAATGCGTCCCTTTTCGTTGATCTCACATATTTCCTTATATTTTTTGCTCATTTTTCCGGAATCAGTGCGTCTCCGGGCATTTCCATGCAGATCCTGCCCAATGACGCCTGATTATTGATCCTTTCATCTTTTGTATACAACGGACTTCGCGATCTCGTCAGCCTTTTCGGCTGAGGTCAGCCTGGTGATGATCGCCAGCGCAAAATCGATGGCGGTCCCAAGGCCCCTGGAAGTAATGACGTTACCGTCGACGGCTATTGTGTCATATGTCACGTTAGCGCCCTTCAAGTGGTCTTCCAGGCCGGGATAACAGGTGGCAGTTTTGCCGTTTACCAGTCCCCTGTCGCCAAAGAGAAGCGCAGGCGCTGCACAGATGGCAGCTATGTCCCTGCCCGACGCCGCACGCTCGTCCACGTGCCGCATCAGCACGTCGCAGGCTGCCAGATTTTTGGTTCCGGGCATTCCTCCGGGCAATACCAGCATGTCGGCCGCATCCCAGTCAACGTCATCGATGACCATGTCAGCGGTCACGGGTATGCGGTGGGAACCGTTCACCAGCGCATCAGCCGTAATGGACACGGTCTTTACGTCGAGCCCGGCGCGGCGGCATAAATCCACTACGGTCAGGGCCTCTATCTCTTCAAAGCCTTCGGCAAGAAATACGTATGTCATGTGCTCTCTCCTTTCCCGAACCGTCAGGCCTTGGTCCGGATCGTTTCCGTGATCATAGTCACGAACTCATCAAACGGAACCGTCTCAGTTCCCTGCTCTCCATGCAGCCTGTATGATATCCGGCCGGCTTCCATTTCGTTCTTGCCCAGAACCACGATGTAAGGAACCTTCTGGATCTGGGCCTCCCTCATCTTGTAACCGAACTTCTCGGAGCGGTCGTCGAATTCCACCCTGACTCCGGCATCCTTGAGGGCATTTACGGACTTCATGGCGTATTCGTTCAGCTCGTCATCATCATTCTTGATCGTGAGGACCTTGACCTGTAGGGGGGCAAGCCACAGCGGCAGGTTGCCCTTGGTCTCCTCGAGAATGTAAGCCATGAACCTGTCAAGCGATCCCAATATCGCCCTGTGCAGCACGACAGGAGTCTTCTTGTCGCCGTTGGTGTCAACGTAAGTAAGCTCAAACTTGGCGGGCAGGCAGAAGTCTAGCTGACAGGTCGAAAGCGTGATCTCGTTGCCGATGGCGGGGCGGACGTTTACGTCCAGCTTGGGGCCATAGAATGCGGCCTCGCCTATCTCCTCGGTGAATTCTATGCCTATGTCGGTAAGGACCTCGCGAAGCGCCTGCTCGGCCGTGTTCCACATCTCGTCATCGGGATGGTACTTCCTGGTGTCGGCAGGATCGCGCAGGCTCAGCACGCACCTGTAGTTAGTGATGCCGAAATCCTTGTATACGTCAAATATCAGGTCACACACTCCCTTTACCTCTGACTTGATCTGGTCAGGCGTACAGAAGATGTGTGAGTCATTCTGACAGAAATGACGGGCCCTCTCGATGCCCTTTAACGTGCCGCTGGCCTCAAACCTGAAGTCGTGAGCCACCTCGGCAAGCCTGATCGGAAGCTCCTTGTAGGAATGGGGCTTGTTGGCATATATTCTCATGTGATGAGGGCAGTTCATGGGACGAAGGACGAAATTCTCTCCCTCGACCTCCATGGCGGGGAACATGTTCTCCTTGTAATGATCCCAATGTCCCGAAGTCTGATACAGCGAAACCGTGCCGACGCAGGGAGTCATGACGTGCTGATAGTCCAGCCTGCGCTCCTTGGCCTTGACGTAATCCTCAAGCTCCTGCCAGATGATCTGACCCTTGGGCAGATACATGGGCAGTCCGCGGCCAACCAGCTCGTCCACCATGAAAAGCTCCATGTCCTTGCCGATCTTGCGGTGATCCCTCTCCTTGGCCTCCTCAAGAAGCCTGAGATGATCCTCCAGCTCCTCAGGCGTCGGGAAACACACTCCGTATACCCTCTGGAGCACCTGATTCTCGGCATCGCCCTTCCAATATACTCCGCTGTGCTTGATCAGCTTGAAATTGCGGCAGAGCTTCACGTTGTCCACGTGAGGTCCGCGGCAGAGATCGGTGAAATCTCCCTGATCATAGCAGCTGATGTTGCCATCCTCCATGTTCGAAAGGAGATCCATCTTGTACGGATCGTCCTTAAACATCTCCAGTGCCTCAGCCTTGGTGATCTCGCGTCTGTATATCCTGGCCCCGGTCTTGGCCACCTTCTTCATTTCCTTCTCGATGGCTGCCAGGTCATCCTCGTTGAGCATGACTCCGCCGAGATCCATGTCATAATAGAATCCTTCTTCCACTACGGGCCCTACCCAAAACTTGGCCCGGGGATACAGATGTCTCACCGCCTGCGCCATCAGGTGCGCACAGGAATGGTTGAGCGTATTTAATCTTTCGTCCTCTTTAAAATTTACCATGATAAGTCACCTCTGCTTTCAGCAAAACTTTATGTTTTTATTTTAATATAAAAGGGCATAAGTTGCCACGTCTAACCTGGATTTTTGCATAAAAATGCTCCCGGGGATCAATCCCCGGGAGCTTTTATGCTAACAGCACCGTTCACTTCATCATTTGCTTCATCATCGCTGCTTGGGCTGTCTGACTACCACGGTAATGGTCTTGGTGATTCCGTTACAGGAAAGCCTTACCTTGGTGGTCCCGACCTTTTTGCCCGTGACTGAGAAACTGTTGCTGCCCGATACCTCGGCAACCGAACCATCATCCGACTTCACGCTGACCGAACCTCCCGCAGTAACCTTTTGTCCGTCACCACGATAAGGATTGGCTGAGAAATTAGCCGTCTGTCCAACGTAAAGTTCCAGCTGATAATCATTGTAGGTTCCTTCTCCGCCGCCCTTAGATACGTCCAGGTTGGTCGGAAGGGCACAGCTCACCGTTACCGGAGCGCTCATGACGCTGTCGTAGAATACGGCAATGGTATAAGTGCGAGCACCACCCTTAGGGAAATTAGAATCGGTATATGATGACTTGTCCGCAACGTTCCACGTAGTTCCGTTGTCCTTGCTGACTTTCACTACCAGAGATCCATTATTTTTGTCCAAATCATTCATGCTATAGTGTATCGTCACGCTCGAATTGGACTGATTGTAGCTTACGCTGGCTCCATTAACCGGCAAAGGCCTGTTATAAACCCTTGATGAATACGAGAAGATTGCAGACGATGACTTGTCAGTCGCACCCTGGATCAGGTAGAAGTAATACCTGCCGGGAGTTACGCCGTTATCCCTAAAGGATTTAGCCTTGGTAGAATTTCCATCTGTTGAGATCTCAGCAACGAATTCCCAATTATAGGATCCGGTTCCGCCATGAGTACTCATGAAACTCTTCCACCAGTCGAGGTCCTTTGCATCAAGCCAATCATCGAATGCGCCATCCGTTGCCTCATTATAAATGTCAAAAACGTTAGGTTTCATGGCATCGGTCAGCTTAGACGTCGAACTGCCTACGCGCAGTCTCCATACCCTGTAATGATTTACGTTCTTGGCCTGATTGAACGTAACGTTATTCTTGCCTGCGCAATAGTTGGCCGCCTTGAATCCTCCTATGGCCTGGAAAAGCGGAGTAGCCTTGCCCATGACCTCAGCGGATATCTTTCCCATGTACAGTATTCCGTTAGATGCGGCTTTGGTCGTATCAATGATTGGACGGACGTAATAATAATACTTCACGTCACTCTCAACGGATTTATCATTATATTGATGATACCTATACGTTATCTTATTGTTTTCATCATCCGTATAAGTTAATTTTTTGAAGGAGGTTCCCTTTACCTTCGCTATGGGAGTGCCCGTCGCCTCCGTGCGTGCTTCGGTTCCGGAATAAGGAGTGGCACTGCGGTATATCCAGTACTGCTTTACGCAGTCATCATGCTCCCATTCAATGGATATCTTGGATGCGCTCATGCTGATCGTGGCAGCTCCCTGCACGCAATCTTCCTCCGGCTGTACAAACTCAGCCATGCTGAGGCCTCCGGGTGCGCTTCCGGTCTTTGATATTGCCCTGATCTTGTACCAGTACTCCTGTTCGGGAGTAAAGGCGGCATACTGTGCCGCATATACATTCATGTTAGTGTCAGAATCTTCAACCTTGCACTTGATCAGCGACTTAATGGCATACGTCTTTACCTTCTTGTACGGGCCGTTCTCCGACGTGCTCCTTAGTAATTCGTAAGATTTGATCTGAGACTCATCATCATGACCCACGAAGAAGAACATGCCGCTCTTGGCACATACCTGCGAGTTTGAGCCATGTACGTAAATGTCACTGCCAACCTCTTCGGTTTCCGCATCTTTGCTAAATGCAGAACTGATGTGTGCCGTAGCCCTTCTCGTGTTTCCTGTCGGATCCTTGGCATCATACTTTATGCCTGCGGTATCAATGACGTATGTCCTGTCGGGACCGGCCTTTACCTTTTTGGCTGCCGTAGGCGCTGACGTCACGGACAGTCCCCTAATGTTTGCAAAAGCCTGAACCCTGCCGTAATAGGTGCTGCCCAGCGCAAAAGTAAGGACATTGCTGTCATAGGTCAGTTTGGAAGCCATGGCAGAAACCTTTTTTGAAATATAATAAGTTCCCTGAGTAGCGTTAAAATCAAGTGAATCATCGGAGCTGTATATGGTGCTCCAGGCCTCCTGGAATCCGTTCGGCACTTTTTCTGACATTTCCTTGTTCTTTACGGCCATCTCAAGCCTGTAAAATACGGAATTATTCTCGGGCATCTGAGTGAACACGAAGTCAAACATTCCGGTCTGGCTGCCGCTTTCCACGGTGATCAGATATGGTGCCGTGATGGTCACGTACTCAGCCTTGGGAGTCGTTCCGTTCTTCTCGTAGCACTTAAGCAGATAGATATAGGTATCCTTGACTTCCTCAGCATTGACCTTGGCTGAATGAACCACTGATTTAGAGGATGCGCTCTTTAACGGTATTGGGGTTTCCTTGTATTCGTCTCCGTCAGGCGTAAGCTCGAAGAGTTCAAATTTTTTAAACGTCTTCTGCATTTCATCCTTGGAATTGGGACTCCATGATATCTTGACGGTCATGTTTGCCTGAACCACTGCCTTCATGTTAATGCCCGTATAACCATCCTTCCATTCCGTGGAAGCGCTCTCGGTAACAATGGTTGACGCAGGAAGATCCGTTTTCTCGCTGATTCCGATCTCATTAATTACGTAATCCCCGGTTTCTTCGTTTATCTTCGGGTTTCCGTCATCATCATATTCGTAGACGTAACCCATGATGCCGAAATCACTGACTTCAGTACCGGTTACGTTTCCTTCTTCATCGGTCACTTCCCATTCCATACCTCTGCCAATGAGCAGGACGTAGTCAGTTGTTTCGTCAAGGACGACGCGTTTTCCATTTTCATCATATGCCGTGAAGATAGACGCTTCCTGACCGGCAGGAATCTTTGTCCCCCACATCAGGTCAATGTTTTTTTTCTTATCATCCCTATAGATAAGTGCTGCATATAATGCGTCTTCCTTACTGTCCTTGGCAGCAGTGGAATCGTTCTTGACGCTGACGCGATTTTTGTACCTTACGGCAGTATAGGTGCCGGTAACGTTTTTTGCCCCAAGCTGCTGAACGTCATCCGCCGAAAGACCAAGCTTGTCCAAAAACTGTATCGGAGAAACGTCATCAGGCATTTCATCCTTTACGGCAGCCGGATCGGCGTCCTCAACCTTGACGTCAGTTTCCTCAGCGGCTGCAGCCTCAGCTGATGCCTTAAGGGCTTCGATCAGCTGCGGTGAAAGCTCATCTTCATCTTCAACGTCGGCGACGTCATCAACGGTTGCTTCGTCAGTTTCGGCAGCGACAACGTCTGATTCAGCTTCAGTGGCTGCATCATTGGCACCGGCCGATTTTTCCGCAGCCAGGGCGCTTACCGGATCGCCCACGATCATGACAAGAGCGAGCAGCATCGCCATGATTCTCAGCAATCCATTTTTGTGTTGCTTCTTCATAAAATCTCCCTCCTAACGTAATGTGGTTATGTTCCAAGGACGGCACCATCACGGATGGGCCGGCCCTGTCCGGAAATATGAGATCATATTTCCATTGCCTAATGCATCACGGATGAGGCATGGCGTGTTCAGAAATGCATGGATGCATTTCTACGCCTAATGCATCACGGATGAGGCATGGCGTGTTCAGAAATGCATGGATGCATTTC
>CALGGH010000062.1 GCA_937916415.1 uncultured Lachnospiraceae bacterium | reverse complement strand
ACGGTCACGATCACTTCGTGCGGAAGGCAGCATATGGTCTGTCCCGTCTTACTGACTGTCCCTGTAGATATGCACGTGCCGTCAGGACAATTGGCATAGAGCACGTGCGCCCCATGGTTTCTGATCTCAATGACGTTTACGTCCCGCAGGTCGTCCTTTGCCGCCTCATCGGCATATTTAAGCGCTTCCTCGAGCCTGTCAAATTCCCTGACTTCCAGACCAAGGTCATCATTGGACACTGACACGAAGCAATCCTCATCCAGGGAATAATCGCACGTGGCCGCATCAGGAGCCTTCCCGATGCTGATGCGGATCATGCCTCCGGCCTTACGGTTCCCAAACAATACAAAAAGCGCCAAGGCGCTCAATACACATGCCGTAAGCATGATCAGGTCATTTACGTGCCTGCGGCCGGACGTCACGTCATGCATTAGTTTCAAGTACGCAGAAGGACCTGGGAGCGATGCTCATGGCATTGGTCCCGTCATAGGCGTTGGTTTCGTCATTGGACAGGGACAGCTCCCACCCGGCTCCGCCCTTAAGCCTGGGAACGGCCACGGACTGCGCCTCCCAGTGCATGTTGTAGATCAGGTAGATCAGCCTGTTGTCCTTGTCATCGGCATATTTGTCATAATACAGTATGCCGAAGCAATGTGAGGTCGGTCCGATGTCAGCCCGCCACAGCTCCTCGCCGTGCATGGATACGTCGGGATATCCGTAAGACAGATAGTCCCTGCCCGTCAGGGCATGGTCACAGCCTATGGACGGATGGGACTGCCTGATCCTGATCAGGTCCTTCACGAAATTCAAAAGCTCGGTTGCAAAGGTGCTCCTGGTCCATTTGACGTACCCGGTGGCATTGTCCTGATTATATGGATTGTTGTTGCCGTACTGCGTGTTGCCGAATTCGTCTCCTCCGTATATGAGGGGAGTTCCCTGACTGAGGATCGTCAGCGCAAAGGCATTCCTTAACTGCTTCTTTCGCAGCTCCAGTATGGATTTTTTGCGCGTGGGGCCCTCGTAACCGCAGTTCCAGCTGTAGTTGTAGTCCACTCCGTCACGGCCGTTTTCGCCGTTAGCGAGGTTATGCTTTTCGTTGTATGACACGATGTCGATCGCGCGCATGGTATCCTGCCTGGCCACGTAGCTGATCGGATGAGTGACGGGATCGCTGTTCCTCAGCCTGTAGGACGCGCCCATGGCGGAATTGGGATCACCCTTCAGGAACTGCCGCATGTCAGTCATGAAGCCCACGTCCATGAATCCGTGTTCCGGATTGTACCGGTCGTCGGTCCTGGAGAGGCTCTCGTCATACAGTATCTTGCAGCCATAGAGAATGGGATCCTGCAGTATCTCGTCTATAGGCAGCCCGCCGCCAATCAGCTGATATCCGTCAACGTCGTAGGTCGCCCTCCAGAATCTCAGCACGTCGGTTATCTCCCTGACCGTCATGCCGCCCGCGAACATGAACTGCAGTATGACTTCCATGCCTGCTTCATGAATGGCATCCACCATCTCATGCATTTCCCTGACGGGATTGCCGCTGGCCGAATATGAATGCTTGGGCACGTAATAATATCCGTCCGTATATCCCCAAAAATTGACCATAGCGGGCTTTTCGTCCTTGCCTCGCAGGATGTCGGGGGCGTAGATCAGCTCATTGAATTCATATACGGGCATCAGGATCAGGCCTGTTGCGCCCAGCGTCCTGATATACGGAAGCTTGCGGATCAGTCCCCTGAAGGTGCCCTTGTCCCGCACTCCCGATGAGGAATGCGCGGTATATCCTCGTACGTGCAGCATGTACAGGAGACTCCGCGAATAAGGCTCGGGTACAAACGGATCTCGATGCTCGTAGGAATCCGTGCTCACCCTGGAAAAAGGCGAAGTAACCTTGCCAAACCCGCCAAAGCCCGCAGAGTCTTGCATGTACGGATCCGGGAATATCTCATCCCCGGCATAAAAAAGGTATCTGAGTCCCCTTCCGTCGGGATCCTTGAGATAGCGGTTAACGGCATCAACTCCCGTAAACCTGACCTCCATGGACATGAGCCTGCCTTCCCTGGACCAGGATGGAAAAGGTATCTTGACCGGTGCGCCGCTGCCCGCGGGATACATCAGTACCCCGCAGTCTCCCGAGCCGCATTCCAGTGAAAAACGGACACCCCTCTCGGTATAGGAGGATCCCAGCGGATACGCGTTAGTTTTGTGCAAAGTGTAAGGACTTGAAGTCATGTGTTCCTTTCGGCATCAATCAGGGCTGAACGTCGGTATCGCTCACGGTGTTTGCTTCACGGTCAGCATCAGCCACCACGTCTTTTTCGGACTTGGGCTGGATCTCGAACTTAACTTCATGCAGACCGCCGTATTTTCCGCATCCCCTGATGACGGCCGTTGCGGTTCCGACTTGGTCGTTGTTCTCGTAATGATCCACGAAGAAGCCGTCTTCCGTGGGTTCGCTGCCATCTGCCGTTTTTTTGCGAAGCGTCAGGGTTGGCACCACCTTCGAAAGGTCCGCGTCGGTAAGCTCAACTTTTGACGTTGAATAATAATACGTGCCGCTTGGAGTGCCGGTAGCCAGCTCGGCAACGTCCTGTTCTTTGTCAATTACCGAATACCATTTGCTTATGGTGCCCGCATAATTATCGCCAATGCCCGTTATGGTCACCTCATACGTATTCTCGGTGTCTGCCCTGGGCGTTTCGGAAACCTTTACCTCATAATCCCTGCCCTCGGTAAGCTTCTTGCCGTTATCGCTTATCAGGACGCCGGGAGCGGGGGTTGCTCCTTCTTTTTTAACGAAGTCAAATATGTCATAAGAAATCACTCTATCATTCGTCAGCTCGCATTTGTCAACGACAAACTCGATCTTTCTGGTGCCCTTGTACAGGCCCTTGCCGGTAACGACGGCGTATCCGGTCTTGCCGGTTTTCTTGTTGCTCTTGTATGAGATCTTATAATCCGTGCCTTCGGTGAGCATTTGCCCCGTCATCATGTCCTTAAGGGTTATCTCAGGCTTCGCTCCTGCCTGTGAGTATGCCGCATGAATCTTGTTATCAACGACTACGTCCGAATACTGCCTGATGACGTCCGACTTGATGCTCTTGCCGTTCTTTATGGTATAGAACAGGATCTTGGAGCCGTAGTAATTGCCCTTTCCGCTGACGATAACGCAGGCCTTGCCGGGATTTTCGAAGTTTTTGTACGAAACCTCGTAATCAACGTCACACACGGCAGCGGCCGAAACGTTTTGACCCTTTTTCGCGTCTTCAGCCAGCATGCTCTTCGATTTGGTCACGGTAACCTCCGGTTTGATCGCAAGTCCGGAATACGTGAACGACGTGCCGCTCAGCTTGATCCTGGCATCCAGAATGTTTCTCAGGCCCTCCGTCGCCGCGGTGCCCTGCACAAACACTTCAAAATATGCCGCGCCCTCATACAGGTCTCCTATGGCAGTTATGACACCCTTATAATACATGTCCTTATTGGGCGTGATCGAAGCAATCTTCGTCACTCCCGGATCCTCTATGCTGTCAATGGGATTCTTTGACTCATAGTACGTAACCTCAAACTGCTTGGCCGACAGCGTGATCTTTTTGCCGGTTGCCGTGACGTAAACGACGGGCTTCGGCTTGGAATTTTTGGCATTTGCCTTTACGGTCACGGGCATGATCTCCATCGTATTATAATCAAGCTCAAACGGCTTGATCGTAAACTTGACGGGATCAAGCTTAATGGATTTATAATTGCCCAACATCGTGATCGTCGCCTCGGCCTTGGCTGCGCTTTCAGCATCGTTGATCTTCTTGTTGTTCTTATAGGTCACCTTATAATCCGTGCCGGCACTGAGCAGGGTAAGTCCGTCGTACACCCTTACCTCAGGCTTAAGTGCCGCACCGGTATACTGCTGATCCGGAATGACGGATGCCCATACCTTGGTAGTCTCCGAACCGTCAGCATTCTTCACGGTAACCTTTTCTTTGATGTCAGCCGCGGTCAGTATGGTATCGCTTCCGAAATCATCGACGATGCTGCCGATGATCTCCGTGACGTCACCGTTGGGATTGGCATCCCTTACGGCTCTCAGGCCGTCACTCTCGGCCACGACATGCACCGTCACATTGCTCTCGGCCTTGCCGGGCGTGGTGATGGTTATCACGGCATCGCCTATTCTCATGCCGCAGATCTCACCGCTGTTCTCGTTGATCACCGTGACGATCTCGGGATCGCTTGACGTATACGTGAGGGGCAGATTGTCGGGATTCCGAGTGCCGGCAACATAGGTGGCTTCCCCAACCGCTATGGTCAGTTCTTCGTACGCGGGAGCATATGACTCGATGAAATACTCTTCGCTAACAACCTCGCTGGGATATTTCCTGCCCTCGCCTTCAGTCACGTCATAGGCCATCGCGGTTATGATCTTGCTTTCATTGACGTCGATCGCACTCACGTATTCCTTGGTAGTATCTGCATTACCCGGGTCGGGAGCAGTGCCGTCCAACGTGTAATAGATCTTGTAGTTAGGATTCTCGACGGGCAGCGTAAGGGTAACCTTCAGCGGTTCAGCATAAATTTTGCCCTCAGCCCCGAAAATCGGAGAAGGCACGTATTTATCCGAATCCTGAGTTTTGTCAGTCAGTGTTGGATAAAGATCATTATTGATGGATCCCTTTTCCGTTGAAACCATGCCCTTAGGCACCTTGAGGCAATATTTTTTGCCATAAAGCGTTTGCTGGTTTACTCCAATGTTGACCTTGGTGCCATACTTGACGGTCTCATCAGCATTTGCTTCGGAATCACTGCCTGCTCCGGCCAGCATCACGTCAGGGGTGGCAGCCTCATCAATAATCTCAAATATGTCAGCGTCCGCCACTTTTTTACCGACGTATCCCTCAGAATCCACCTCGTAAATTTCCGCTGCAAAGCTATCATTTATGACGACCGGCGTATCGAAAGCAGCTGTAAAATAAAAGTATCCGTCATTTTTCTCATTAGTCTTGTTCTGATCATATTCAATGTCCGTGCTAAAATCAGGGCGTTTGTAATCACCATCATCAAAGCCGACCTTAAAGGTTCCCGCTTCGGTGTTAAAGTCAGTCAGGCTGATGCCGGTGTGATCCTTAAGGCTGTTGGCACAGGTTCCGCCATTGGAGGGATCATAATAGAACCACGTATGCTCCGCCTTCAGCTCATCTCCCGCGCCGAAAACGTAATAGTCCTTCTTTCCTGAAGGATCGCTGACGACTAAATTGGGGTCTACGGGCGTTGTCTCTTCAGTTTCCCTTTCGCCGTCTGTTTTATATACGTATCCGACGTTATATCCCCTGTAGACCGGAATCATGGAACTGTCCGGATTGCTTCCGGCATATCCGGTCTTACTCTCATTAAGGTTTCCGTAGACGTGCACGATTCGGAATCCTTCACCATTCACGTCAGGCTTTTTGGTGCCGTTTTCATCGACGTAATGCGTGTCATTCCCCACGTTCTTGACGTTCTGAACCATTATGAACTGTGAATAAAGCGGATTGTCATCCTTATGCAGATCATGTTCCCCGGGAGTGGTTATGAATGCGGCTTCCGAAGAAGTACCATAAACGGGCAGGGTGACCTTCGTTCCGGCAGTTATCCACTCGATGGCGCTCTTATCCTTCCACCCAAGCAGAAGCTTGCTGTAGGCATTGTGATCTCCGATGGCGTCATTCATCATGTCCCTGCATCCTGAACCGGCGCCCTCCTCCGCACCATATGCATAATAATCATCAAGTCCAAGCATGTGGCCGGTCTCGTGTATGAACGTGTCCACGGACTGACGGGGATCTTTGGCCATGGAGTCTCCCCAATGCTCAATGAGATAATGATATCTGGTCTGGTTCTTATCATCCTTTTGGGGATCGTAAGCATCCTCAGCCACACTGCCCGCCGCGGCGACCATTACGATGTTTGTCAGTGAATAATCTCCAATCTTAATGTTTGGATTGTATCTGTATGACCACCATTGGGATCCCCATCCGGTGTGGGGGCCGGCATAGAGGAAATACGCGCCATCCACCACGTAGTCCTTGTCAAGGTCAAACTTGCTCATGTATGCATTGAGCTTCTCATTGTCAGTGGCGTCCGTCTCGTCTGCCTTGAGGATCTCGTCAATGAGATATTCGGCAACGTCGTTGTTCAGCAGCTTGTTGCTGAGCGTGGCATCATCATAGAAAGACCTGTCCTGATCGGACTTGAAATTAAAAATCTCACCGCTGAGATGAAGTTTGTTGTCTGAGGATCTCTGATAATATGCCGTCATGCTTTCCAGGGGATAATAATCATCCTTACTGCTGTTCTGGTCATCATCCTTAAAAATCTTATCCAGGCTATCACGATACCCATCGCTGAACTTAAAGTCCTTAAATTCAATGCTGACGAAAAGGGTATTTACGTCACCCTCCGCCGGCGTTATTTTGGAAATGCCCGTCACGGCCTCGGCAGCATTGTCGGCATCGACCGAATCACCATCGGCGTCAGTGCCGGCAATCCCGGTTATCAGCTGCGAACTGAGTTCCTGCTGCTCCGCACGCAGCCTTTCCATGAATGCGAGCCTGTCTGCCCAGGTGCCGTCCTCAACGTACGTTTCCTTTGTCTCACGGCTGATGGTCTCGGGGTTGGCGTTTTCTTCCTGCACCAACCATTCCGATCCGTCATAAGCATCTTCCGTCTCCTCCGTCATGACGCCGTCATCCTGCACGCCGCCATCCTGCATGTCGTCACTTGCCGAGAATCCGAACCGGTCGGAATCGATTCCGTCGGGACCGGACTCGGGGATCTCGTCTTCTGAAACGATCACGGAGTCAGAAATCTCTTCAGTTTCGGAATTGACCTCAGCTTCGTAGATGACTTCCGTCTCCTCCGCCGCCATCGCCGTCAGCGGCGCAGCCGGAAGCCCGGTCACCAAAAGTGCGGCGCACAAAACCAATGCAATCTGTCTTTTCATTTGAATCACTCCTTCTTAAACTAAGATACGTATATATATTTCGATTCGCATGTCATGACCAAAATATCAGGGTCGCACGCAAAGTTTATTATACTCTTTTTTCTCGTTAATTAACAGCAAATATGTGATATTATAAGATTATGGTTCAATCATGAAGGTCGCAGGCTGATCAAGGGGACGGTTCTTTTGAGTTGATCAAGGGGACGGTTCTTTTGATCAACTTTTGTGATCAAGGGGACGGTTCTTTTGATCAACTTTTGTGAATCAAGAGTTGGTCAACCTTAGTGAATCAAAAGTTGATCAAAAGAACCGTCCCCTTGATCAACTCAAAAGA
>CALGGH010000061.1 GCA_937916415.1 uncultured Lachnospiraceae bacterium | reverse complement strand
CGGCGACCACCGAGATCTACACTCTTTCCCTACACGACGCTCTTCCGATCTACCGTAATTCCTGTATGAGCGGGGATATGACCTGCAGGTCTCGGGTATGTATTCATGACCGAATTTAAGCTGTATGGAGCAGAGTCCCTGATTGTTGATGAAGGGGCACGTGCGGCAGGATGAATTGAAGTCACCGAGCCGGCTGCCGAGCATGGCAAGGCCGAACCTGAATTTATATGGTCCCCTGGTCGCGAGGAAACGCACCCGGTCCTCCGGCGTCAGCGGGATTATCCAGCCCCTGCAACAAGTGTCAGGGCATTTGTCGCCCTGACACTCGAACTCATTAAATATTGATATTTCCCTGATCTCCATGCGATGGTCCGCTACGCCCGCAGCGGCTTACAGGAACTTCTTGATGATGTCCATGGGATCGGTGTCTCCGCCGTTCTTGATCTGTTCCTTCACGATCTGCTCGATCTTGGGTTCCAGGAAGTCGGGGATGTTGATCCCTGCCACCTTTTCGATGGTCTTGGCGGGTGAGGCCTCGAACTCCTTGAGGAGTGCGGGATCGCTCTGGATCTTCGTGACTATTTCCTGTACTTTTTCGGTTGTCTTTGCATCCATTTTCATTTCCTCCATAGTTTTTTTGCACTGATTTCCGGGTCCGAAACCTGCTTTCGGCGTCCGTCTAGTTCATCTTATCATTTAGGACGCACGTTCAACAACATTTAAGCCAAAAAAACCTTGCAATATGGCACCATGAGTCGTATAATGTGGGTGTTGGTGGTAAGAATGTGGCGATAAGTGTCACAAAGTGGTGAAAATCATGTTTCGCGGAGAGTATTCCCATTCAATCGATTCCAAAGGCAGGCTGATAATACCTTCCAAGCTTAGGACCGCCCTTGGGGATGCTTTCGTGTTAACCAAGGGACTTGACGGATGCCTTATGGCATATGCCACGGAAGAATGGGAAGAATTCGAGACCAAGCTTAACGAACTGCCCCTCACCAACAAAAACGCCAGGAAACTGGTCAGGCACTTTCTGGGCGGCGCCGCTGACGCGGAGACCGATTCACAGGGCAGGGTGCTGATCCCGACCAACCTGCGCGAATACTCCGGACTGACCAAGGATGCCGTTCTTTTGGGCATGGGCAACCGGATTGAGATATGGAGCAAAGAGAAGTATGAGACTGAGGGTACGTATGAAGACATGGATGAAGTCGCGAGTGCTCTCGAAGATATGGGCCTTAGCATCTAACCTGTGATCATGGAGTTCAGTCACGTCCCAATAATGCTAAACGAGGTAATCGAAGGCTTGCGGATCCGCCCGGACGGAACTTATCTGGACGGAACGCTGGGAGGAGCCGGACACGCCCATGAGGTAGCCTCAAGGCTGAATGCCGGCGGACGCCTGTACGGAGTGGACCAGGATGCGGCCGCGATAGACGCGGCGACGAAGAGACTGACGGATTATTCGGACCGAGTGACAATCATCAGGACGAACTACGAAAACGCGGTCTCGGAACTCGCCAGCAGGGGAGTGAACGGACTCGACGGCATTCTCCTGGATTTGGGAGTCAGCTCTTACCAGCTCGATGACGCGGACAGGGGATTCTCATACAGGTTCGATTCTGAACTGGACATGAGGATGGATGACCGCGAACCCCTGACGGCCAAGAGGATCGTCAACGAATACGACCGCGGGGAACTGACCAGAATACTGAAGGAATACGGCGAGGAACCCTTCGCCGCCAACATAGCCAGACACATAGTTGAACGCAGGGAGGTTCGGCCGATAGAGACTACCGGGGAACTGAGCGACCTGATCCACGCGGCAATACCGGCCAGGATGAGGAGCAAGGGCGGGAACCCCTGCAAAAGAACCTTTCAGGCACTCCGCATAGAGTGCAACAGGGAACTGGAGGTGCTTGAGGATTCGATTGAAGGATTCGCGGACCTTCTCAATCCCGGCGGAAGACTCTGCATCATAACCTTCCACTCACTGGAAGACCGCATCGTTAAGGATGCATTCAGAAGATTCGAGAATCCCTGCACCTGCCCGCCATCCTTTCCGGTATGTACCTGCGGCGAGGTGAGCAAGGGAAAGGTACTGACGCGAAAGCCGGTCACGGCTTCGGAACGTGAACTGCAGGAAAATCCGAGGTCTTCCAGCGCGAAGCTCAGGATTTTTGAAAAGAAACTGGTGTAGCGTTTCAAGTAAAGAAGTCATTGAAACGCTACACTAGGTGATTGATCGGGGGAAAACATGGCAACGCATAGTTCAAGGGGACAATATCAATATGCAAGCGCAGCAGTCAGGCTCGGCGAGATCGAAGATCCCAGCCTGAGGGGCATTTCCGGCGGACGCCGCCATCATCATAACACCTTCAGTCTGGGATACGTGCTGCTCGTGACGGCCGCTTTGCTTTTTACGGCATTTGTGCTGATTCATTACATCACGCTTCGCTCTGAGATAACCAACAAGGTGCAGCGCATTTCGACGCTTGAAGCGAGGCTTAATGAATTGAAGTTGGAAAATGACGCTACATATAGTAGAATTAACAGTAATATGGACCTGGCCAGGATCCGTGACACCGCGATCAACGAGCTGGGCATGACGTATGCAAAAGAGGGACAGATAGAGACTTTTACCAGTGAAAACGGTGACTACGTAAGACAGCTGTCCGACATCGGCAAGTGACGGTACCGCCCGGGGCCGCTCGCCGCATCCACGCAGGGTAGTGATTCAGACCATGGCGTCATCTTATAAATCCAGAAAATTTACGCCCAAAATGCAAAACAAGCTGCTGGTTTTATTCGCGATAATACTGGCGGCTTTTGCGGCGTTAGGGATACGCCTGTATGCCATCGCCAGGGATAACGGCGAGGACTATGCCAGGCAGGTGCTGAGCCAGCAGGAGTATGACTCGATAACCATCCCGTACAGGCGCGGCGACATATATGATCAGAACGGAATGATCCTGGCCGCCAGCAACAAGGTTTACAACGTGATACTGGACTGCTCGCTGCTGATGCTGGATGAGGCATACCTCGAGCCCACCCTTTCGGCCCTTCATTCCGCCTTTGACGTCGACCCGGCCGAAACGAGACAGTACATAACGGCCAACCCGA
Organism: uncultured Lachnospiraceae bacterium; assembly: GCA_937916415.1. GTDB lineage: Bacteria > Bacillota > Clostridia > Lachnospirales > Lachnospiraceae > XBB2008. The sequence continues at coordinate 1,802 of CALGGH010000061.1, read as the reverse complement.
ACTCCAAGTACAAGATCCTGGTGAGAAGGGTGGAATACGAAGACGTCGCGGCCTTTGAAGAGCTTAAAAAGGATCCCGAAACCGGCCCGCTCATCAAGGGAGTGTGGTTCGAGGACGAGTACGTCAGGCAGTATCCCAACGGAAGCCTGGGCTGTGACGTCATAGGGTTTACGTCCAATGACAACATAGGCAATTTCGGACTGGAACAGTATTACAATTCCGTCCTGAGCGGTACCAACGGCCGCGAATACGGATACCTGAACGAAGATTCGGACCTGCAGAGGTCGGTCATATCCGCTGAGGACGGCTACAGCATCTACACCACGATCGACATCAACGTGCAGAGCACCGTTGAGAAATGGCTCCGTGACTTCAACGATCAGTACAAGGAAAACGCCCACGTGGGCAACGGCGCCGAAAACGTCGGCTGCATCATCATGGAGGTGGACACGGGCAACGTGCTGGCGATGGCACAGTATCCGGTCTATGACCTGAATGACCCGAGGAATCTTGATAACCTGGTGGGTGGCAGACAGGTGGACATCAAGGGCAACAAGACTACCGGTAAGCCGATAGAGATCACTTCCAACCTCGGCCTTAAGGACGAAAACGGAGACGAGACGGAAGGAAGCGATGAAGGGGAAACCGGGGAAGAAGACGGCGAGGAACCTCAGGACGCTGCGGCAGTCGCTACGGAGCCGCTCATGATCACGGAACCCCTGTACGTCACCGAGGAGAGCATTGCCCAGATGAGCGATGACCTGCTGTATCAGAACTACAATGCCCTCTGGAAGAATTTCTGCATCAACAATACCTACGAGCCAGGGTCGGTAGCGAAGCCCTTTACCGTGGCCGCGGCGCTGGATTCCGGCTCCATTACCGGCAATGAGCATTACAACTGCGAAGGCAAGCTGGAAGTGGGAGGCTGGCCCATCAAGTGCCACAACGTGTACGGAGACGGATACTTGAGCGTTGCGGAGTGCGTGGAACGCAGCTGCAACGTAGGCCTGATGTACATTTCCTTTGCCACTGGCAAGGATACCTTCCTCAAATACCAGCATGCGTTTGGATTTGGCTTAAAGACCAACATAGACCTGGCAGGCGAGTCCAGAACCGCGTCCCTGGTGTACGATTCGGCGTCCATGGGCCAGACGGAGCTGGCGACCAACTCGTTCGGACAGGGCTTCAACGTGACCATGATACAGATGATCACGGGATTCTGCTCGCTCATAAACGGAGGCAACTTCTATGAGCCCCACATGGTCAGCAAGATCGTGACGATAGACGGATCGACCATACGGAACATAGAACCCAGGGTGCTCAGACAGACCATATCACCGTCCACCTCGGCAAAGATCAGGGAATACTGCAACCTGGTCGTGACCGGAGAGCACGGCACCGGCAAGACGGCCCGTCCGGCCGGATACATGATAGGCGGCAAGACCGGTACGGCCGAGACGTTGCCCAGGGGAAACGGACAGTACGTGGTTTCGTTCATGGGATACGCTCCCGCGGATGATCCGCAGATAGCGATATACGTGGTGGTTGACAGGCCGAACGTCCCGATAGGAGGACAGGATGACGCCAAGTATGCCACGAGGATCGTCAGAAACATCCTGACCGAAGTCCTGCCTTATCTCCACATCTACATGACCGAGGAACTCTCGGAAAAGGAGATGGAAGAACTGGCGGAAAAGAACCTGGCCGACACCAGGGCATATAATGAAAGCATCGGCATTGATGAATTGGAATCCCCTGCAGAGAGCGGAACGGCCAGGTTCTTTTCCGCCAGTTCTTCCATC
>CALGGH010000060.1 GCA_937916415.1 uncultured Lachnospiraceae bacterium | reverse complement strand
AGATTGATGAGAATGTGGCGCTGGCTTATCGTCGGGGCAAACGCCGTGGTCTGGCCTGGGGCATCACGAAAAACGAACGGGAGGGCTACCGGGAAGCTTTGGCCCGGCTGAACCTTGGATTGGAGGATCGGCTGACGGCAAAGGTCGGACTGCTTTCCGGCGGACAGCGACAGCGCATAGGCATAGCCCGTGCACTTTATCATAATCCTGAGATACTGGTGTTTGATGAGGCCACCAGCGCCCTGGACAACGAGACCGAGGCTGCCCTCATGGAAGCCATCAATTCGTTCCATGGCAAAAAGACCATGATCATCATCGCCCACCGTCTCAACACGATCGAAAAGTGTGACATAGTCTATAAGGTGGAAAACGGCACGATGATCGAGACATCGCTGAGGTAGGTGACGGATCATGACCGGCAACATGTTGGATTATCTGCAGGAATTTGGCGACGTGCCTTTTACCAAAAGGGAATTTGGGGATGCGGACGCCATACTGCTGTGTCAGCTCGTCTATTGCAAGTTTGACGGGCTCATTATGGGAGACGACCCCGTATACATGAAGGATCTGCTGAACGATCCTCAGCTGGACGGACTCTTTTCCGATCCCAAATATGAACGGGATAACAAAAACCTCTTTGCCAGGATGGTGATGGGTCGCAGATACCGCAACCTGCAGCTGTCGGAGTACGTCAACATAGTTGACAAGGAGACTGAAACCCAGTTTTGCGCGGTCACCTTTACGCTGCCCGGCGGCGTGAACTTCATCGCGTTCAGGGGCACCGACGAGAACCTGATCGGCTGGAAGGAGGACATCAACCTTTCATTCATGGACGAGGTTCCCGGCCAAAGACATTCATTGACGTACCTGAATGAGGCAGCTTCGCGAATTAACGGCAAATTCTACGTGGGCGGACATTCCAAGGGCGGCCATCTGGCCATCTATTCCGCCATGCATGCTCCGGAATCCCTGCAAAAAAGGATCATAAACGTCTACTGCATGGACGGTCCGGGATTCATGGAAAAAATGTTCTACCGCGAGGGCTATGACCGCATCCGTGACGTAATAGTCAAGCTGATCCCTCAGTCGAGCCTGATAGGCCTTATGCAGGAGAGGGACAATGCTTACAAGGTGGTCAGGAGCAATACCTGGGGCCTGCATCAGCACAACATGTATACCTGGATCATCCGGGACGGTGAACCCGAACCGGACGTGCTGAGGGACGGCGCAAGGTTTGCGGCCAATACCATCAACGAATGGATGCTGCAGCAGGACACGGAGCACCGTGAACAATCGGCCGCCGTGATCTACAACGTGCTGAACAGCAGCGAGGCGGACAACAGGGTGGACTTCATGTCTAATTTCGCGAGCAATGCGGGTCAGGTGCTGACCGCATTCAGGGACCTCGATCCGGAGGCGGCAGACATGCTGAGAGAATTGCTCGGATCGCTAATGAGCGATGCAAAGCAGAATTTTCTGGCCGACATGGAGACGGAGGTCGCGGCGCCGGTGCAGGAATGGATCGACAAGCATTTTCCCGGCTGGATCGACCGGTTAAAAAAGAAATAAAATGACACCCGGGGACGGAGTCAATGGTTCATTTTGCGGCATCAGGGCATATGGAAAAGGAGAGACGTTAATGTATATGATGGAAAGAACGGTGGCCTTCAGCGAGACCGGGCCCGACGATCTCATCAAGATTACCAACGTATTGGATTATTATCAGGACGTATGCACGTTTCAGTCAGAGGCATTAGGCGTCGGTTTCAAGCATTTGCGTGACAGGGGCATTGGCTGGGTGGTCAGTTCATGGCAGGTGGTCGTGAACCGCTATCCCGAGCTGGATGAAAAGATTCGCGTGGGCACGGCACCTTATGAATTCAAAGCGGCAATGGGCATGCGTAATTTCCGCATGGAGACGATGGACGGAGAGGTGCTGTCTGTGGCCAATTCAATCTGGTCCATGATAAACGTTGCATCCAAAACCCTGATTCGCACGCCCAAGGATCTGATGGAAGCCTATCCGACAGAGGACAAGATCGAGATGGACTATGCTCCACGCAAGATCGCGGATCCGACGGAATTAAGCTCCCTGCCGCCCGTGCAGGTGCAGTACCACCACCTGGATTCAAACGGTCACGTGAACAATGCGCAGTACGTAGCGATCGCGGAGGACCTGCTGCCGGAAGTGCGCAGGGCACGCCAGATACGCGTCGAGTACAGGTCCAGCGCCCAGCCCGACAGCATGATCATGCCCTACGTGAGCCGGGATGCGGCCGGAGAGCTTGTCACGGTGGTGCTTGCGGATACTGACAGCAAGCCGTACGTATTGATTGAGTTTAAAATTTGACGTGACGTTGATCAAGGGGACGGTTCTTTTGATCAGTTTTGATCAAGGGTGATCAAGGGGACGGTTCTTTTGATCAACTTTGACAAAATGGTGTTTAGGCAGGTCAGCTGATCCGTGATCAAGGGGACGGTTCTTTTGATCAGTTTTGATCAAAAGAACCGTCCCCCCGATCAAAACTGATCAAAAGAACCGTTCCCCTGATCCCCTTGATTAAGATGGAGAATAATTATGGACATCACTCCCGGAAAATCATATAGTCTCATGGCCGTCAAAAAAGTCGATTTCGGCACGTACCTGGCCCGTACCAGGGAAGCGACGTCGGAGGAGAGGATACTTTTGCCCGCCAAGCAGGTCCCTGAAGGAACCGGGATCGGTGACGTGCTTGAGGTCTTCGTATACCTGGATTCCAATGACCGGCTGATAGCCACGACGCGCACGCCGCTCATAAAGCTTGGCGAGGTGGCCAGGCTGAAGGTGTCGCAGGTCAACAGGACGGGCGCATTCCTGAACTGGGGGCTGGAGAAGGAACTTTTTTGCCCGTACGCGGAGCAGACCTATACGATACGCGAGGGAGACGAGGTGCTGGCGGCGATGTACGTCGACAAGAGCGGCAGGCTGGCCGCCACGATGAACGTATATCACTATCTCAAGACCGGCAGTCCCTACATCATAGGAGATGAGGTGCAGGGCAGGGCATATGAGGACAGTGACAGATTCGGCATTTTTGTGGCCGTTGATGACATTTACCAGGGACTCGTGCCTAAGAGGGAGTGTTTCGGCGACATTGCCCTGGGGCAGGACGTCAAGGCCCGCGTGATAGGCGTGCACGAGGATGGTAAGCTGGACTTAAGCGTCAGGCGCAAGGCGTATGAGATGATAGGTGAGGACGCTGACAAGATACTCGACCTGATATCCAGCTATGACGGAGCCATGCCTTTTACGGACAAGGCATCGCCCGAGGTCATCAAGCTGCATACCGGCATGAGCAAAAATGAATTTAAGCGCGCCGTCGGGCATTTGCTCAAGGAAGGACTTATCATCAAGACGGATACGGCGCTGATCCTGACGGAAAGACAGTAGTTTGATCGAATTTGATCAAAAGAACCGTCCCCCTGATCCCCCTGATCGAATTTGATCAAAAGAACCGTCCCCCTGATCAACTTGGTCCCCATAAAAATTAATATTATACCTGCTTCGGTTTTGTTGAAATTGCAATAATATTTTGTTATAATGTGCATATCTTTGGGGTTGCATTTTTGTGCAAAATTTAGGAGGGGTATAGCATGGTTTCAGGACAGGTACTTCAGAACACTATAGATGGTCTCAAAAGTATCGCCCGCGTGGACTTCTGCGTCATGGACACGGAAGGCAACACTCTGTCTGCCACCCTGGACAGCCTGGAAAAGTGCAAGAAGGCGGCGACCGAATTCGCGGTCAGCTATGCCGACTCACAGGAGATACAGGGATATCAGTATTTCAAGGTGTTTGACGAATCCACGCTGGAGTACGTGCTGATAGCGGCCGGTGACGGAGAAGACGTGTACCTTGCGGGCAAGATGGCCGCATTTCAGTTGCAGAGCCTGCTGACGGCATACAAGGAGCGCTTCGACAAGGACAATTTCATCAAGAATCTTCTGCTGGACAACCTGCTGCTGGTGGACATCTACAGCCGTTCCAAGAAACTGCACGTGCGCACCGATGCCAGGCGCGTGGTCATCATCGTGGAGACGATCGCCGACAAGGACAGCAATACGCTCGAACTGCTCAAGATGCAGATGGGAGGCAGCAGCCTGGATTTCGTGACGGCGGTTGACGAGCGCAACGTCATAGTCGTCAAGGACGTGTCAGAGGGTGACACCGAAAAGGACATAGAGCGCATCACCAAGGGCATGGTCGATTACCTGAAGAGCGAGGGCCAGAAGAACGTGCGCATAGCCTATGGCACTACGGTCGGCGAGATCAAGGAGGTCAGCCGTTCGTACAAGGAGGCCAAGATGGCCATGGACGTAGGCAAGATATTTTTTGACGAGCGCAGCATAATAGCTTATTCCGAGCTGGGCATAGGACGCCTGATATATCAGCTGCCGATCCCGCTCTGCAAGATGTTCATCAAGGAGATATTTGACGGTCAGAGCCCTGATGACCTGGATGAGGAGACCATCACCACGATCAATAAGTTTTTTGAAAACAGCCTGAACGTTTCCGAGACTTCCAGGCAGCTGTTCATACACCGCAACACGCTTGTTTACAGGCTGGACAAGCTGCAGAAATCAACCAATCTCGACATCAGGGTTTTTGAGGACGCAATAACCTTTAAGATCGCCCTCATGGTGGTGAAATACATGAACTACATGGAGAAATTTGAATTCTGATCCGGGCTGTTCATGATCAGAACGTAGCATAGAGGATATACGTGAGAGGATTTAGTTGTGGCAGATAACAAGAGACGTAAAGTCGCCAAACCATCCCCGTACATTATTGAGATCAATAATGTGACCAAAATCTATCGAGACAGTTCCACAGCGGCTGCCGGAGGGCAGCATGCGCTGCACAACGTCAGCATCAAGATCGAACCGGGAGAATTCGTGTTCATCGTCGGAGAAAGCGGATCCGGCAAGTCCACGATGATCAAGCTCCTGATGAGGGAGCTGACCGCCACGGAAGGCACCATCAACGTGATGGGGTACGACCTGGGGCGCATCAGGCATTACAAGATACCCAAATTCAGGCGAAACATCGGCATAGTGTTCCAGAACTTCCGCCTGTTGCCTGACAGAAACGTGTATGAGAACGTGGCTTTCGCTCAGCGCATCATACAGAAATCAAACAAGGAGATCCGCAGGAACGTGCCCGCCGTGCTCGCACGCGTGGGCCTGGCCGGCAAGTACAAGGCCAAGATCAAGCATCTGTCCGGCGGTGAGCAGCAGAGGGTTGCCATAGCCAGGGCGCTGGTCAACAAGCCTTCGATCCTGCTGTGCGACGAGCCTACCGGTAACCTGGATCCCAAGACCACGTGGGAGATCATGAAACTGCTTGAGACCATCAACGAGCAGGGAACGACGGTCATCGTGGTCACTCATAATGCCGACATCGTTAATTCCATGCAAAAGCGCGTAATTACGCTGGATAAGGGCGTGATCGTCAGCGATGAGGAGAAAGGAGGGTATATCGATGAAGATTAGTTCGTTCTTCTATACGCTCCAGCAGGGATTCAAGAACATATTCCGCAACAAGCTCTTTACTCTGGCATCCCTTGCCACGATAGGAGCATGTTTGTTTTTGTTTGGCATCATGTATTCGGTACTGGCCAATTTCCAGTACATCATCAAGAATGCCGAGAATGGCGTGAGCGTCACGGTCTTCTTTGACGAGGGACTGGATCAGGCGTCAATAGACAGCATAGGAGCCCTGATAGAGGGCAGTCCCGAGGTCGACCACGTGGTGTACGTATCGGCCGAGGAAGCGTGGGACAGCTTCAAGGAAGACTATCTCGGAGAATATGCCGACGGTTTCACGGAGAATCCGCTGGCTGATTCGGAGCACTACGAGATATACCTGAGCGACGTGTCCAGGCAGCAGCAGCTGGTGGACATGCTTACCGGACTGTCCGGCGTCCGCAGGGTCAACCAGTCGGAGCTGACCGCTACGACGCTGACCGGCATCAACCGCCTGGTCGCATACATTTCGATAGGCATCATAGCCATACTGCTGGCGGTGTCCGTATTCCTGATCAGCAACACGATCACCATAGGAATATCGGTTCGCCGTGAAGAGATCGAGATCATGAAATATATCGGAGCGACTGACTATTTCGTCAGGGCACCGTTCGTGGTCGAGGGCATGCTGATCGGCATCATAGGCACGATCCTGCCCCTGCTGCTGATCTACTTCCTGTATGACGTGGTCATCGAGTTCATTAATGAGAGATTTTCGGTTCTGTCCCAGCTGCTCACGTTCCTGTCCATTCACGAGATCTTCGGGATCCTCGTGCCGGTATCGCTTATCATCGGACTTGGCATCGGTTTCGTGGGAAGCATCGTGACCGTGCGCAAACATCTGCGAGTATAAGGATGTCAACTGGAAACGTATTCTATGCCCGGAAAGCCAAAATCCGGGCAGTTTCATATCTTTTGATCATCACGCTGGCACTGCCGGTTTTCTTTAACGTGCCCTTGTCAGCAAACGCCACCCCGACCAATGCCAGCATACAGGCCAAGCAGAACGAGGTGGCCAGGGACAAGGAGCAGGTCAACAGCCTCAAAAACGGACTGTCTGACGTCAAAAAGATCAAACAGGAGCTGGAATCCCAAAAGAGCGACCTGAACGCATACATAAAGCAGCTGGACGCGCAGCTGAGCGACATGCAGGACAAAATAGAGGAGTATGGCCGACTGATCGAGACCAAGGAGGCCGAGATCGGGCAGGCTGCCGAGGAACTGGCCGAGGCGGAGCGCATTCAGAAGGAACAGTACGAGGCCATGAAAAAGCGCATCAAGTTCATGTACGAGTCGGGAGACTCCATGTACATCGACATGCTGCTTGGGGATGGCAACTTCGCGGACAAGATCAGTAAGGCCGATTACGTAGAGATGCTGTCATCCTATGACCGCCGGAAGCTCGAGGAGTACGTCGAAACCACGGAATACGTGGCAGCCTGCAAGGAGGCTCTCGAATCCGAAAAGGAAGTGCTGGACGCAGCCAAGGCAGCCGTTGAGGAAGAGCAGGCGGGCGTCAATGAACTGATGGCGGCCAAGCCCGAGCAGGTCAATTCCGTGTCCGCGGAGATCGCTGACAAGGAAGCCCGGATAAAGGAATACGAAGCCGGCATAGCTGAGCAGAACGCTGCGATCGCCGCCCTGGAAAAGGCCATCGCTGCCGAGATAGCGGCGCTGGAGGAGGCCAGCAGGCGTCAGTACAACGGCGGCGTGTTCGCATGGCCGTGTCCCGCATACACCAGGATCTCGGATGATTACGGCAACCGCGTTCACCCGATTCTCGGCGTTGAAAAATTCCATAACGGAATAGACCTGGCGGCTCCGTACGGGTCGTCGATACTGGCCGCATATGACGGAGACGTGGTCGCTGCGGACTATTCGTCCTCGATGGGCAATTACGTCATGATCAGTCACGGCAGCGGCATATATACGATATACATGCACGCCTCGAGCCTCAAGGTTTCCAAGGGACAGAGCGTGAGCAAGGGCCAGGTCATCGCGGCCGTGGGATCTACGGGCAGGTCCACCGGCAATCATTTACATTTCTCCGTGCGTAAGGACGGCAGCTACGTCAGTCCGTGGGGGTATCTGAAGTAATGGAAGAAAACAACGGTAAAAGCAGATTTGGCGCCGGCTTCATCGCCGGCCTTTGTATCGGCCTGACGGTGGCCGTCATGGTTGGTGCGGGCCTGACTCTCAGGCTGAGGTCGTACAAGGATTCCACGGGCGTCCTGGATGCGGCCACGGCTCAGAAAGTGTCTCTCATATCCGGCCTGATAGACAAGCACTTCTATAACTACAATGAGGAAGAAGTGACCCTCGAGGACAAGCGCGTCGGCTTGTATCAGGGACTGATGGATTCCCTCGATGACAGATATGCCGATTACTATACGGCAGAGGAACTGCAGGAGCAGATGACCGAAAACGAAGGGGTGTACTACGGCATAGGCGCGTACATATCCGTCGACCTTGACCTGAACTATCCGTACCTGACCGGCATCATGGAGGACACTCCTGCCGAAAAGGCGGGACTGCGTTCCGGAGACGTGATCGTGGAGATCGACGGTGCCTCGGCATACGGCATGGATTCGAGCGAAGCGGCCGAACTGGTCAGGGGTGAAGAGGGGACGAGCGTGCATCTGACCATTTTCCGCGAGGGCGAGGATGATTACATGGGATTCGACGTGGTCAGGGGCAAGGTTGAATCCCGTACGGTGGTTTCCGAGATGAAGGAGGATGACATTGGCTACATCGGGATCGTTGAGTTCGACCTGACCACGGTGGACCAGTTCACCAAGGCCTATCGGGAAATCAGGAACAGCGGCGCGAAGGGACTCGTGCTCGACCTGCGCGGCAACCCCGGCGGACTCGTGTACAGCGTGGAACAGATAGCCCGGCAGATCCTGCCCGAGGGTCTCATATATTATACCGAGGACAGTTCCGGCAATCGTGAGGAATACGCCTGCGACGGCGCTAATGAGATAGACATACCGCTGGTCGTCCTGATCAACGGCAGGTCCGCCAGCGCATCGGAGATACTCAGCGGAGCCATCAGGGATCATGGCATCGGTACCCTGATCGGAACCAAAACTTACGGAAAGGGAATCATACAGCAGACGATCAGGATGTCAGACGGATCCGCCGTCAAGATGACGACCGGCGCTTACTTCTCGCCCAACGGCATCAACATACAGGGCACGGGCATAGAGCCTGACGTGGAAGTCGAATTTGACGCTGACGCATATTATGACGACGGGGTGGACAATCAGCTGAATGCGGCGATCGCGGAGATCAAGAAGAAGATGACGTAAAAGCGTGGTGATGATTGAAAAAAGCATGGATTAGTTGTATCATGTTCTTTGCGTCTTTTTTCTAGTAAGTTCTTTGTTTTTTTATTAAATAAGAGAGGAGAATTATCATGTCAGACAACCAAAACAAGTCCGGCGGCTGGCGTACCAACAAATGGGTCCGCGCGGCAATCCCGGCACTGCTCCTTCACTGCAGCATCGGTACCGTGTACTGCTGGTCGCTTTTCAGCCAGGAGATCGCAGACTACATCGGATACAGCAAGGGCGCGACCGAGTGGGCATTCAGCTTCGCGATTTTCTTCCTGGGCATGTCCGCCGCCTTCCTCGGCAACGTCGTGGAAAAGGACATCCATAAATCATCCCTGATCGCTTCGATATGCTTCGCGGCAGGCATGATCCTGACCGGCGTGTTCATCATGTACGGCGGCTCTCATCAGCACAGCCCCGTTTCGCTGATCGGCATCTACTTAAGCTACGGTTTCATCATGGGCGTTGGCCTGGGTACCGGATATCTGTCACCCGTCAAGACGCTCATGCTCTGGTTCCAGGATCGCAAGGGACTCGCTACGGGACTGGCAGTTGCAGGCTTCGGCGCAGCCAAGGCCATAGCCAGCCCCATCATGACCTCCATGCTGTCGGGACTCGGCGAGGGCGGCATCTACAAGATGTTCATCATCCTGGGATGCGTATACTTCGTGATGATGTTCATAGGCCACCTGCTCCTGGCTAAGCCCGCTGACTGGCATGAGCCCCAGGGCAAGGGTGATAAGCCCGGCATCATGGCTACCCTCAAGACCCGTCCGATCACCAACTATGTCGGAATCTGGCTGATGTTCTACATCAACATCACCTGCGGCCTGGCACTGATCTCTCAGGAAAAAATGATCTTTAAGTGCCTCGGCTTCGCGGCAGCCGCC